>NZ_JBFAIS010000001.1:210791-625695 GCF_040654795.1 Streptomyces sp. NPDC050617
TGCGTGGGTCTTGTCGGTTGTCGTGCGGGCTCCGGCGGTCGCTGCGTGGGTCTTGTCGGTTGTCGTGCGGGCTCCGGCGGTCGCTGCGTGGGTCTTGTCGGTTGTCGTGCGGGCTCCGGCGGTCGCTGCGTGGGTCTTGTCGGCTGTCGTAGGGGCACCCTCGGCCTCTGGGTGGGTCTCGCCGGCCGTCGTACGGGCTCCGCCGGTCCCCGCGCGGGCCCCGGTTCCGTCGCTCACCATCCCGACGCCGTGTAGAGCACCGAGTGCACCGCGGGCGCGCCCCAGGCCAGCTCGCGCAGCAGGCTGAGCGGCCCCTCCTCGGGGTCGATGAGCCCGATGCCGCGGGCGGCGTACGAGCGCATCAGCTCCGGCGTCACCATGCCGCCCTCGCCGCTCTCACCCGCCGCCCAGGGGCCCCAATGCACCGTCAGGCCCCGGCGCCCGGGGGCCGACCAGCGGCGGCCCAGTTCTTCCAGCGCGTCGTTGGCCGCCGCGTAGTCGCACTGGCCGCGGTTGCCGAGGGCGGCGGCGATGCTGCCGAACAGCACGGCGAACCGCGGACCGTCGGTCAGCTCACCGGCCGCGTCGAGGAGTACGCGCGCCCCGTCCACCTTCGTGGCGAACACCCGCCGGAAGGACTCGGCCGACTTCTCGGCGAACAGCCGGTCCTCGATGACGCCCGCCGCGTACACGATCCCGTCGAGCCTGCCGTGCTCGGCGTGGATGTCCTTCACCGCGGCCCGTACGGCCTCCTCGTCGCGTACGTCGACGGAGCGGTAACGCACCGGGCTGCCGAGTTCCCGCAGGTCGGCGAGGGTGGCGCGGACCTCCCGCTCGGCGAGCACGGCGGTCGCCGCACGCTCGATCCCGGCAGGCGAACCCCCACCGGCGGCGATGAGGGCGGCCCGCACCCTGTCCCGGCCGACGGCCCCCGCCGTCCTCGGATCCTCGGCCGCGGCAGGCACGGGAGTACGGCCCAGCAGCTCGATCCGGCACCGGCTCGCCGCCGCGAGCGCGCGGGCGACGCGCGCGGTGATGCCGCGTGCGCCCCCGGCCAGCAGTACCACCGAGTCGCGGTCGATCCCGGCGGCGGCCGCCTCCGCGACGCCGCCGCCCGCAGGGCCCGCGCCGGTGGCGGCGAGCGTACCGAGGCCCGTAGGCGTCGGACGCAACGCGCGCCGCCCCCGACCGCCGCCGGCCAGGACGACCGGCTCCCGTTCCGGTGCGGCCAGCTCGGTGACGACTGCCTCGGCTACCGCCTCCAAGCCGTCGCCCGCTCCGACCTCCACGAGCGTCACGGCGATGTCCTCGTACTCGCGGGCGAGGCTGCGGAAGAAGCCCCGCAGGCCGCGCGCGGCGCCCTGTTCCCGGCGCTCGACGGCGAGCAGCCGCCGCGGGCCGCCGTTCGCCAGTACCGACTTGAACAGCGCGAACGCCTCGGGGAGCGAGGTCTCGGGAGCCTCGAAGGCGTGCAGGTATACGACGGCGTCGCCGCCGTGCCCTTCCGGCAGCCGGTCGCCGGGCACCGTCTCGGGGCGCGCGCCCGCGGCTCGCAGCCGCGCGGCCAGGAGCTCGGCGAGCGGGCCGCCGCCCAACAGTGTCACGGTGGAGCCGGGCAGGAGGGCGGCGGTGACCGGCAGGAGGTCGGTCTCCACGAACTCCAGACGCTGCGGCGCGACCACGGAGGCTTCCGGCGGCGCTTGAGCCGTCGGTGTTTGAGCCGTCGGCTTTTGTCCGGTGTCCTGCCCAGCCTCCGAGGCGTCTCCGTCCCCGCCCAGCCTGGCGACGAGCAGTCCGGCGATCGCCGCCGCCGTACGAGCCGAGCCGACCTCATCGAGATCCGCGCCGTCCCCCAGGGGCAGGCCGAGGCGCGTCGCCAGCTCCCCGGCGATCTCCGTCCTCTTGATGGAGTCGACGCTGAGGTCCGCCTCCAGGTCCAGCTCCGGTTCGATCATGTCGACCGGATAGCCGGTCCGCTCCGCCACGACCGACAGCACCGATTCGAGCACGGTGCGGTGGTCGGTGGCGGCGGCGGTCGGGGGAGAAGCTTCGGTTGCGGGGGCGGGCGCGGCGGCGGGCGGCGCGGTGACCGGCTCGTACGCTGCGGTCGCATCCGGGGCCGGTACCGGAGTCGGTACCGGGGCTGTCAGCACGGGCGGCGGTGACGCTGTCGCCGCCATACCTTCCGCACCTCCCCCCAGATAGCGCAGCAGCACATCGCGCTGCGCCGAGACCATCTCCCGGCTGCTGCGCAGGAATTCGGCGATCAGGGCATCCGGACCGGACGGCGGCAGGCCGCCGCCGTCGCGAGGGGGGTTCTCCGGCACGATCAGCTCCGTGAGGGGGCGGGCGGGTTGGAGGGCGTTGGGCAGGAGGGAACCGTCGGCGCGGCGGACGAGCTGACCGTCCACGGTCCAGCCGGCGGCGGGAGGTGCGGGGGTGGCGGCGGTTTCGGTGTCCACCGCGTCGCGGCCTTGAAACAGCCGTCCGGTTCGTATGTCCACGCCGGATACGGCGAGTTGGGCGACGGCCGCGAGGAATCCGTACAGCCCGCCGCGCCGGCCGCCGCCGTCCAGCGCGACCGCGCGGTGCGGGCGGTCGCCGAGTACGGCGGAGACCAGCCGGCTCAGTACCCGGCCGGGGCCCGCTTCGGCGAAGACCCGCGCCCCGGCCGCGTACATGGCCTCGATCTGCTCGGCGAACCGGACCGGCGCGCCGATCTGCTCGGCGAGCCTCGCCCGTATGGCGTCCGGGTCGGCCGGATAGGCGGCGGCCGTGCTGTTGGCCCAGACCTGCACGGACGGCGCGCGCACGGGCAGCGTCTCCAGTGCGCGGGCGAACGTGTCGCCCGCACCGGCCATCAGCGGGCTGTGGAACGCGCACGCCACCTGAAGCCGCTTCGCGGCGAGGCCCGCGTCCCGCAGGTGGCCGATCGTCGCGTCCACCGCCGCGGTCGGGCCGGAAATCACCGTCTGGCGGGGCGAGTTGCGGTTCGCGGTGACGACCTCGCCCGCGAGTCCGCCGAGCGCCAGCACCTTCTCGACCTCATCGGCCGACGCCGTGACGGCCGCCATGGCGCCGGGGTCGCCGTCCCGGACCCTGGAGAGGATGGCCTCGGCGCGTGCGGCGCTCGCGGTGAGCAGGTCTTCGGGCGCGAGGGCCCCGGCGACCGCGAGGGCGACGAGTTCGCCGTAGCTGTGACCTGCGGTCATGTCCGGACGTACGCCTACGGTGGCGAGGAGCTCGGCGGCGGCCAGCCCCGCGATGCCCAGCGCGGGCTGGGCGACGGCGCTATCGGTGATCCGCGCGAGCTGACCGGCGGCCGTCGCGTCGTCGAAGGCGGTGGGCGGGTGGAGGGCGTCCGCCCAGCGGGCGGCGCCGAGCCGCAGGCAGCCGTGGAGTTCGGGGAAGGCGACGAAGAGATCGGCGAGCATGCCGGGGCGCTGACTGCCCTGGCCAGGGAAGAGAAACGCCAACTTGGTTTCTGTAGACGCTTTTTCGGTTCCTTGGTCGAGGCTTTGGGCGCGAGCCGTGAACAGCCCCGCCTCCGGATCGTCCGCCCCCTCGGCCGCCCTGTGCAACAGGCCGGCCAGGTGCGGCACGCTGTCGGCCAGCAGCGCGATCCGGACCGGCTCGCCCCGCGCGGCGGCCGCGTCGCCGCGCCGGGCGGCGCTACGCGCGTAGTCACGCAACCGCCACGCCCCGCCGCCCTCGACCAGGCCGAGCAGCGTACGGACGCCCCGCCGCGCGGCGGCGTCGTCCTTGCCGCGGAAGGTGAACAGTTCGGCCGGCCACTCGTCGAGCGCGTGGGCGGCCGGGGCCTGGGCGTACGCGCGTAGAACGACATGAAAATTGGTGCCGCCGAAGCCGAAGGCGCTCACGCCCGCGATGCGCTCGGCCGCCTCCGCCGGCCAGGGCCGGGCCGCGGAGTGGAAGACGAACGGGCTGCGGTCGGCGTCCCACGCCGGGTTCGGCTGCCGTATGTGCAGGGTCGGCGGCCGTACGCCGTGGTACAGCGACAGGGCCGTCTTGATCAGCCCGGCCAGCCCCGCCGCGCACTTCGTGTGCCCGATCTGGGACTTCACCGAGCCGATGACGCAGCCGCCCGGAGCGGCCCCGGCCTCGGTGAACACCTCGGTGAGCGTGGCCAGTTCGGTACGGTCGCCGACGACCGTACCCGTGCCGTGCGCTTCGATGAGGCCGACCTGCGCGGGCGAGATCCCGGCGTTGCGGTACGCGCGGGTCAGCGCGGCCCGCTGGCCCTCGGGGCGCGGCGCGGTCAGGCCGAGGGCGCGGCCGTCGCTGGCGCTGCCCACCCCGTCGATCACGGCGTAGACGCGGTCCCCGTCTCGTTCGGCGTCGGCCAGCCGCTTGAGCACCACGCAGCCGACGCCCTCGCCGAGCGCGATCCCGTCGGCGGACCGGTCGAAGGTCGCCGAGCGGCCGGTGGGCGAGAGGGCGTGCACGGAGGAGAAGAGCAGGTAGTCGTTGATGCCGTTGTGCAGGTCGGCGCCGCCGCACAGCACCAAGTCGCTTGTTCCGGTGAGGAGTTCCTTGCATGCTACGTCCACGGCGGTGAGCGAGGAGGCGCACGCGGCGTCGACGGTGTAGTTGGCGCCGCCGAGGTCGAGGCGGTTGGCGATCCGGCCCGCGATGACGTTGGCGAGCATGCCGGGGAACGAGTCCTCGGTGAGGCGCGGCAGTTGGCCGTCGAGCGCGGCGGGTAGCTCGCCGACGTACGCGGGCAGGACCGTGCGCAGGGTGCTCGCGTTGGCCAGGTCGCTGCCCGCCTCGGCCCCGAACACCACCGACGTACGGGAGTGGTCCCGGTCGGTGTGGCCCGCGTCCGCGAGGGCGCGCCGGGCGGCCTCCAGTGCGAGCAGCTGCACCGGTTCGATGCTGCTCAGGGAGGCGGGCGGGATGCCGAAGCGCAGCGGGTCGAAGGGGATCTCGGGCAGGAAGCCGCCCCACCGCGACGGGGTGCGCTCGCCGTCGCCGTCCGGCGCGTAGTACCGCTCCGGGGCCCAGCGCTCGGCCGGCACCTCGGTCACGCAGTCCTTGCCGGACAGGACGTTCGCCCAGAACGCGGCCGTGTCGGGTGCGCCGGGGAACATGCCGGCCATGCCCACGACGGCGACGCCCAGCGGTTCGGGCGCGGGCCGCCCGGCGGCCTCCGGTTCCGGCTCCGGGGGCAGGCCCAGGGTCTCGCGGATCGCCCCGTTCCGGGCCCGTAGCCATGCGGCGGCGCCGTCGCCCACCGACCGGTGGAGGGCGGCGACGGTGGTGACCTCGTCGCGCAGCACGCACACCTCACCGGCCATGAACATGCCCTCGGCGTCCTGCCGCCCTTCATCCACGGGGCGCAGCTCGGCCCCGACGCGCTCGATGCCCTTGCTGGCCAGCCGCAGCCTGCCGATGTTGAACTCTTCGAGCCGCGCCCACCTCTCGCGGTCGGGCACGCCCCGCGCGCGCAGCTCCGCCTTCAGCCCTGCGAAGTCCGCGGTGAACGCGCTGTGCGCGCAGCGGGTGGCGTGGCCGGGCGCGGTCTCCAGCAGGTCGGTCCGCTCGGCGGCGAGGACCCGCCGCTGGAACAGCGGCCGGACGGCCCCGGCTCGTACCGCTTCCGCCGTGAACAGGTAGGCGGTGCCCATGAGCACGCCGAACGCGATGCCCGCGCGGGTCAGCGGCGCGGCGAGCGCGGCGATCATCGCGGCCGAGCGCTCGTCGTGCACACCGCCCGCGAAGAGGACGGTGATGGGGGCGGGGTCGGCTGTTCCGGGGGACACGGTTTCGGTGGGCGCGGTTCCGGTGGATGCCGTCGCGGTGGATGCCGCTCTGGTGGGCGCGGTTTCGGCGGGCGCCGTCGCCATGAAGTCGAGCAGGACCTCGATCTGGGCCTCCCAGAGCGGGAAGCTGTTGCGCGGCCCGACGTGCCCGCCGCACTCCGCGCCCTCGAAGACGAACCGGCGCGCACCGGCCGTGAGGAACTGCCGCAGCAGCCCTGGGGACGGTACGTGCAGAAAGGCGGCGATGCCCGCCGCCTCCAGATCGGCGGCCTGTGCGGGCCTGCCCCCGGCGATGATCGCGTGAGTCGGCCGCAGCCGCCGTACGACCTCCAGCTGCGCGGCCCGCACCTCCTCGTCCGCGAACCCGAGGACGCCGACGCCCCAGGGCGCGTCGCCGACCGCCTCGCGGGTGCGCTCCAGCATCGTTCTCGTCTGCTCGGCGTCGCTGAGCGCCAGTGCGAGGAACGGCAGCGCGCCCGCCTCCGCGACCGCCGCGGCGAACTCGGGGCTGTCGCTGACGCGGGTCATCGGGCCCTGTGCTATGGGCAGTTGAGTGCCCAGGGCGCGTGCGCCGGGGGAGTGGGCGCCGAGCGCGGCGGCGGGCGCGTCGCCGGCGGCGATCTCGGCGAGCGCGGCCCGGATGCCGCGCACGACCTCGCCGACCGTCGTCCACCGGCAGGCGAAGGAGGCGGCGAGAAAGGCGTCCTGACCGACGGGCAGGAACTGGGTCCGCAGGTCATCGCCGCCGATGGAAGCCTCGAACTGAGAACGTGAGGAGGGTAGTTGCGGAGTTCCGGGGCCGCGACGGAGCAGTACGCGCGTGCCGTGGTGCAGTACGGTCTCCGAGCCGTCGAGCCCGCTCAGCGCCTCGGCGATCTCCAGTGGCAGTTCCGCCTCGTCGAGCAGTGCGAGCTGGGTGTCGAGCACGACGCCCGCCGCCCCGCCCGCGACGGCGGCAGCGGCGGTCCGTACGCCGATGCCGCCCCAGGCCCAGACGGGCACGTCGATGTCCGGGGAACCGAGGAGCTGCTGCAACAGTACGAACGTACTCAACTCGCCGACTCTTCCGCCGCTTTCCGTTCCCCGCGCGATCAGCCCCCAGGCCCCGGCCGCGACGGCCCGTACGGCCTCGGCGAGGTCGGCGACCTCGGCCAGGACCCGGCGGCCGGGGAACTCGTCGGGGCGGCGGTCCGGGTCGGCGAGCAGTACGGTCGCCGCCTGAACGGGCAAGTCCGCTGCGGTGAGCGTGCAGTTGGGGCGTACGCGTACGCCGAACGGCCGTGACGACCAGCGGTCCGTACGGTCGAGCAGCTCGGCGGCCCTCGCGGGGTCGCCGGTGGGCAGTTCCAGTACGCCGAGCGCGCCCGCCGCGCAGGCCGCTGCCGTGAGGCGCGGCGACGGCCGGTGCACGGGGTTGACCGCGATGACCGGGCCCGGCCGCGCATCGGGAGGCAGCTCCGCATCGGTAGGCGGCTCCGCATGGGAGGACAGTCGCGCGTCGGAAGGCTGCCGCGCGTCGGAGGGCGGCCGCGCATCGGAGGGCGGCCGTGCGTCGGAGGGCAGCCGTGCGTCGGAAGGCGGTCGCGAATCGGAAGGCGGTCGCGGGGGCTCGGGGGAGGGGCGCCCGCGCCCGGATATGGGCTGAGCGGAATCGGGCGTCGCGGAGGGCGCGTTGGACGGTCTTGGACCCGGCATCCTCATGGGCTCTCCCGACTGCGTGATCGGTCAACCAGCTGATGGTGCGTAGTAGACGGGACGGTTTTCCGAGAGGTCAACTGTCCACTTCCTACAGCTGGTTACTCTCCGTCGACCCCGTCCGGCGTGCTCACTGCCGGGCATTTCGCCCCTAGTGGCCCAACGGACCGCGGCTTCTCACGCCCGCCATCCCCGAGTAACGCAATAGAGATGAAATTGTCATGCCCACATAACTGTGTGCCTATCGATGAGGCGTCGATTGTGGGGCACATCACAGTTGGATCGGCGGTCTTTCGGGGGCGGGTGACGGGTCGACGGCCGTACGGGAGCCGTGATCGACCGCGCGTCCGGGGTGGGGGCGGGGCCGGTCCGGAACCTGATGCGGGGTCAGCCGGCGGGGCGACGCGGTACTGGTCCGGAACCTGATGGCGGGTCAGGCCGGAAGCGGTGCGGAACCGGCGCGCGCCCGGCCCGGCGTCGGTACGGTGGCGGCTCAGGGGCGCCGGGGGCGTGGCGGAGGGGGAGGGCGGTTCGTATGGCTGAGGCAACCGCGCCGGTGACCGTCGCGCTCGTGGACGACCACCCCGTCGTACTCGCGGGCATCGAGTCCTGGTACGCCGCGTCCGCGCGCCCGATCGCCGTGGTGGCGAAGGGCCCCGACACCGCGCTCGCCCTGACCGGCGCGGGCGCCGCTGCCGACGTCGTGGTCCTCGACCTCCAGCTCTCGCGCGGCGCACCCGTCTACCACGAACTGAAACAGCTCGTCGCGATGGAGCGGCAGGTCGTCGTCTACACCATGCAGGAGAGCCAGGACGCCGCGCTGACCTGCCTGGACCTGGGAGCGTTCACGTTCCTGACGAAGGCCGAGGGGGAGGATCACCTCGTGGCGGCGACGCTCGCCGCCGCCGACTGCCGCCCGTACACGCCCCCGGCCCTCGCCGGCGCCTTCGGCAGCGACGCCCGGCTCGGGCGGCCCGCGCTGGCCCCGCGGGAGGTGGAGGTGTTGCTGGAGTGGTTCCAGTCGGAGTCCAAGGCCATGGTCGGGCTCAGCCTCGGGATCTCGGTGCGGACGGTCAACACCTATCTCGACCGGGTGCGGATCAAGTACGCCAACGCCGGACGCCCGGCGCCGACCAAGGCGAACCTTGTCGCCCGCGCCATTCAGGACGGGTGGGTCTCGCTCGACGAACTGTGAGGGGGTGGGGGAGGGGGATGGACGGGTGACTGGGGCGGCTCGGGGCCCGTACCGATGCCCCCGCCGCCCGTACCGTTCCCGCCCTCCGCGTCGGTGTCGGCGTTGGTTCCGCCCGGCACGGCGCACGCGGCCTCGACCCACAGCCGGCCCTCGCTCTGGACCGTACGCACCTGGATGCCCAGCCCGGCCGACGCGGCCGGGATGTCCGTACGCGGGGCGTCCGTGACGACGCTGACCCGTACCCGCCCGCCGCCGCGCACCACGGTCGCGCGGGCGGTGTGCTCGGCCGTCGTGAGCGCGGCGAGTACGGGTTCGGTCAGCGCGCGCCGCAGCGCCCGCGGCACGGGGGCGGGCGTGCCTCGCACGGCGAGCTGTACGTCCACGCCGTTGCGCTCCGCGACCCCGATGCACGCCCGCAGCTCGTGCACCAGCGGGTCGGCGGCCTGGTCCCGTTCCGCGAACAGCCGGCGCAGCCGGGCCGCCTCGAAGGCGCACCGGCGGCGCACCCGCTCGTCCGCCGGGTCCAGCTCCCCACCGGCCAGCCCCGCCAGCAGCGGCAGCACGGAACGGCGCAGGTCCTCGTAGCGCGCCCGCTGGTCCGCGTGGATACGGGCGGACACCTCGGCCTCGGTGCGTACCCGCTCCTGCTCCCGCGCGGTCGCGCTCGCCGCCGCCGCGCATCCCCGCAGCAGCCCCGCCATGATCGCGGCGGCTGCCTGGAACGCGCAGATGACCATGGAGCTGACGGCCATCCCCGCCGCCACCTGGCGCGACGGCGCGCCCGCGGCCAGCAGCTGCGCCAGCGTGAGCGCGACGCAGCCGCCGATGAACAGCAGCGTCCAGCGCAGCCGCTCGCCGTACAGCAGCAGGACGCCGAACCAGCCGATCTCCAGGAACGACCAGTGCGGGGTGGCGAGGAAGTACGCGGCGGGCAGCCGGCTCGTGGCGACGGCCGACGCGGCCAGCGCGCAGCCGAGCCCCACGGCCGCCCAGCGCCGCGACCGGGCCCGGCCGCGCGCGCCGAGCAGCAGGTCCGCCGCCATCACCAGCGTGAGCACGCCGAAGGCGGCGAACTGGATCCACGGCTGCCGGTAGTGGTCGAGATTGGCCAGCAGGGCGGGCAGTGCCAGCCCGAAGTGGACGGCGCCGAGAATGACCAGCCCCGCGACGCGCAGTCCGCCGCGCATGTCGTCGGCGATCCGCTCCGTCAGCGGATCGGCCGGCAGTGCCTCGGTCACCTCGGACATCCGGCCACTCCAGTCGTATCAGACATACGGCCACTCCAGTCGTACGGTCGTGCCCCGGCCCGGAGCGGAGTCGACGGTCGCCCGGCCGCCGACGGAGGACATGCGCTCGACCACCGACCAGGCCAGGCCCCGGCAGTGGGCGGGCACGAGCGTCACATCGAACCCGGCGCCGTCGTCGCCGACCGTCACGGTGACCCGGTCGCCCACGCGCTCCGCGCGCACCGTGGCGTGGCCGACGCCCGAGTGCAGCGCCACGTTGCGCAGCGCCTCGGCCACCCCACCGCGCAGCGCCACGACCGCGGGACCCCAGGCGCTGCCGAGGCCGTCCGCGAACTCCGCCCGTACCCGCAGCGGGTGCCCGGCGATCTCCTCGCGCAGCTCGTCCGCCACCTCCGACTCCCCGGTCGTCACCCGCTCGGCCGCCAACTGCCGCAAATCCTTGGCGGCCTGACGCCGCAGCACATCTCCGGGTATCGACTCCCCGCGCACCGCGACCATCAGCAGAGTCGCGCACGCCGTGTCGTGCAGCGTCGCCAGGTACTCGCGCTCCGCGGAGCGCTGCGCCTGGGCGACCTCGTGACCGCGCCGGGCCGCGGCGGTCCGCGCGGCCGCCGCGTCGGCGGTGCGGCTGCTGCGCAGGACGAGCCGGTACAGCCCCTGGGCGAGCGACGACTGCACCAGCAGCCACCCCGCGTTGGGCAGCGCGTACGCCCAGCCGTCCGGCCGGTCCAGTACAGCCCCTGCCAGATCGGCGGCGGCGAGATACAGGGCCAGCGCGAGCGCGAGCGGCGCCGGGTACATCAGCTGGTACGACACCGCCACGATGCTGACGGCCACCAGCACCCAGGTGCTGCCGTGCTGTGTCTGCGACGCGGGGATGGTCAGAGCCTGGCTGAGGCACAGCCCGGTCAGCACCGCCACGTCGGCGACGAGCAGCAGCCGGGGCCGCCGCCCGGCCGCGCCGATCCGGTAATGCGCGAGGCTCCACGCCAGCATCCCCGCCGCGATGGCCGCGGCTGCCGGCATCGAGTCCACCGGCATCGCCGGCACGGCAAGCAGCGCGCACGAGCACACCACGACCGCGCGGATCCGGTGCGCGTACCTGCGGCCGAAGCTCACGAACTCCCGCTCGGCGGGTCCGGGCCCGTCCGTATCGCGCGAGCCGCCGGTCCGACCGCCCGGTAACGCGTCCGGTAATCCGGCCGGCGATCCGTCCGGCGATCCGTCCGGCAACCTCTCCGGTCCGTCTGGTCCGCCCCGTCCCTCCCCTCTATCCCGTCCGTCCGGTCCGCCCCGTCCGTCCGGTCCGCCCATTCCGAGTGCCACGCCGCCCCCCGCCCGCCGCCGGGATCCACCGGTTCTGCCGGTTCTGCCGGACCTGCCGGGATCTGCCGGGGCCCGCCGTCGATTGTCGGCCGATTGTCGGTCGATTGACCGTCACACGTCCGCGGCTGCCGGCGATAGCGTCAGTCAGGTCAGCGTGCGGACCGCTCCGGCGCCTCGCCGGGCCGGGGCCGTACATCGCCGCAATGTCCTCACCGCTCGGGCCCCCTGCCCCACGGGGGTGGGCAGGGGAACCCGGCCGGGCGACTCCGAAGGCGGGCGGCGCCCGCGCCGCCCGACGGGCCCGAGCGCGATGTCCGAGCGGCCCCGAGGGCAATGCCCGTCGACTTCGAGCGCGCTGTCCGCCGACTCCTAGGACGATGCCCGCCGGCTCCGAGCGTGCTGCTCGCCGGCTCCGGGCGGGCTGTCCGCTGCCCCCGCACCCTTCGCGTACCCGCTCTGATCAGGCTGATAGCGTCTCTGCCGAAAGTGAGGGCACGTCATGAACGTGCCGCCGGGGCGGGAAGGAACGAACGCGCGATGATGGGCCATTCGCACGCCATGAGCGGTGCGCTGATCTTCGCGGGCACCGCGTCGTACTTGCCGCCCGTGCTGATGCACACTCACCTCTCGCCGCAGGAGATACTGATGGGCACCGTGCTCTGCGCCGGTGCCGCGCTCCTGCCCGACCTGGACCACCACGACGGCACCATCGCCAACTTCCTCGGTCCGATCTCCAAGACGCTGTGCCGCTTCGTCGCCTGGATCTCCGGCGGCCACCGGCACGCCACGCACTCGCTGTTCTTCGTGGCCTTCATGACCGCCGGCAGCTGGGCGGGGGTGACCTACCTGGGCCGCCCGTTCACCCTCGGCATGTCCTTCTTCCTGCTGGCACTGGCCGTACGGGCACTCAACCTCTGTCCGCCGGGGCACGGTTTCTCCGCCTGGGGCACCATCGTGGCGATGGCGGGGATGGGCACGGCGGTGCTCGCCAAGTTCATCCCCTCGGCGCCGGGCTGGCTGCCGTACGCCATCGGGCTGGGCTGCCTGGCGCATCTGCTGGGCGACTCCATCACCAAGATGGGCGCGCCGTGGCTGTGGCCGCACAAGAAGCGCTACGAGATCGTGGTGATCCAGCACAGCGGCAACAAGCTGGAGACGGAGATCCTCACCCCCATCATGGGCGTGGCCACCGTCATCTTCCTCTGGTTCACCGCGCTCTCGCCGAACTCCATCAGCTGACAAGCTCTGAGCCGCTTTGAGCGGCTTTTCCCTGAGGCTGGGTCCGCTCAACCCTCCTTGCATACGCGCACGGTCCGCAGCGCCGGGTCCATAGCGTCCGGAAGGTTCATGCCGCCCGCGACGCCGGTCCCCAGATACCGCAGCACGGGGCCGTTCAGCCGCTCGCCGGGGAGCACGGCGGGGATGCCGGGCGGGTACGGGGTCAGCATCTCGGCGGCCACCCGCCCCGCGGCCTCCGCCACCGGCACGGCCTCGGTGGGTCCGAAGTACGCGTCGCGCGGCAGGCATGCCTGTTCGAGCCGGAGGTCGCGGGACGGCGGGACGTCGATGACGGGGGCCGGACGCAGCCGCCGCGCGTTCCCGGACAGGTCGCGCAGGGCCTCGATCAGCGCTCCCGCGGTCGCGGCGTCGTCGGCGTGCGTGATCTGGGCGCTGATCCTGCGGTGGTCGGCGAGGTGCGCGTCGACGTGGTGGTGCTCGCGGAGCCAGTCCGCCGCGCGGTAGCCCGTGGTCCCCAGTCCCCGGACGTCGATCACCACGGGGAGCGGGTCGAATCCGTCGGCCAGCCCCGGCCCGCAGAAGTCGTCGCGGCCGTTGACGTGCAGCCCCTCGATGGACTCGACGGCCGTGCGGACCTCGGCGGCCAGGTCCAGGGCGTGGGCCATCAGCCGGTGCCCGGACAGCGCCATCTGCCGTCGCCAGCCGTCCATTCCGGCGTAGAGGAGTACGGAGGGGCTGGTGGTGCCGAGCAGATCGGCGCGTGAGGCGAGTACGGCGGGGTCGACCAGCCCGCCCTGGAGGTGGAAGACGGAACCCTGCTCCAGCCCGCTGCCCATCTTGTGGATGCTGGTCACGCAGACGTCGGCGCCGGCGTCCATCGCCCAGGAGGGCAGGTCGGGGTGGAAGGGCAGATGCGCGCCCCACGCCTCGTCCACGATGAGCGGCCGGCCCCGCCGGTGGCACACCTCCGCGATGGCCGGGAGGTCGGCGCAGCTTCCGTACGGGGTGGGGCTCGTGACCAGCGCGCCCATGGCGTCCGGGTGCTCCGCGAAGCCCCGCTCGAACTCGGCCGCGGACGGCGGGTGCGCCAGGTGCAGCCCGTCGTCCCAGCACGGGTCCGCCCACACCGGCCGGACCCCGGAGAGGATCAGCCCCGAGACCACCGACTTATGGGCGTCGCGGCCCACCAGCAGCTTTTCGTGCGGACCGGCGACCGCGAGCATCGCGGCCTTGACGGAGAGGGAGCTGCCGCAGGTGGAGAAGAAGGTGTGCTCGGCGTGGACGGCGTCGGCCATCAGCGCCTCGGCCCGTTCCAGCACGCGGCCGGTGGTGCGGCGGTCGTCGAGGCCGCCCGACGCCAGCAGATCACCGTAGAAGACGGCGTCGCCGAGGACTTCGCGCACCCGCGGGTCCGCTCCGCGGGCTTGTTTGTGGCCGGGCGGGGTGAAGGGCAGTTCCTTCGATTCGCGGTATCGGACCAGAGCGTCGAGTACCGGCGCCTCATGGTGATCGATGTGATCCGCATGATCGACTTCTTCGGCAGCCATGGACAGACGACTGCCCGTGACGGCGCGGGGCCAATCCCTTTCGGCCGCGCACCGCGAATTACCGGCCGTCAGCTGATTGCTGATCAACTTCCTTGTGCGGCAAAGGACAAGAGGGTGGGAAGTCTTTAAAGTGCTGACTACGTCGCCGGCCAGGCGTTCACTTGATTGGCGGATGAGGCGGAACAGGTGTCGTCGGTGAGCGTGCGGGTACTCCTGTGGCACCGTCCGAGGAACGAGCGAAGAGACCGGCCCCGTCGAACGGAAAACAGTGCAGGTGGCGGGCGGGGCGCGAATAACTGGAGGCGGCATGGCTATTTCCCGTGATCCGGCATGAGTACGTCCCGGCGGCGACCTTCCCGTACGCGTACGGGGGAATCGCGACCCTCTCCCGCGCAAGCGCAAGCGCAAGCGCAAGCGCAACCACAAGCGCACGCGCAAGCACAAGCACATGCGCATGCGCATGCGCGAGAGCCGGGGCGGCTGCCCGTACCGCGCGTCGTCGCCCCCGGCATCGAGGGCCCGGAGGACGTGATCGTGGACGGCGCGGGCCGGATTCTGGCCGGGGCCGCGGACGGGCGCATCTGGCGCTTCGCGCTCCCGGAGGCGCCCGGCGGCGACGTCCGGCCGGAGGCCGTCGCGCATACGGGCGGCAGGCCGCTGGGCCTGGAGGCCGTACCCGGCGGCGGGCTGCTCGTATGCGACGCGGAGCGCGGCCTGCTGCGGGCGGACCCGGAGACGGGGGCCGTGGACACCCTCGCCGACGAGGCGGCGGGCGCGCCCCTGCGCTTCTGCAGCAACACCGCGGCGGCGTCGGACGGCACCGTCTACTTCACGGTCTCCAGCCGTCGGTACGGTCTTGAGGACTGGCTCGGCGACATTCTGGAGCACACCGGTACGGGCCTGCTGCTGCGCCTGCGGCCGGGCGGCGAGCCCGAAGTCCTGCTGGACGGGCTCCAGTTCGCCAACGGTGTCGCGCTGGCCCCGGACGAGTCCTTCGTCGCCGTGGCGGAGACGGGCGCGTACCGCGTCAGCCGCTACTGGCTGACCGGCCCCCGGGCCGGGCGCCACGACATCCTCGCTGACGGCCTGCCAGGTTTCCCCGACAACATCTCCCGCGACGCCGACGGCGTGTTCTGGATCGCCCTCGCCGCGCCGCGCCGGCCGGGCCTCGGCTGGCTGCACCGCAGGAGCCCGAGCGTGCGGCGGGCGGCGTGGGCCGCGGCTCGGCGGGTCCGGCCCCGGCCGAGCCGCACCCTCCGGGTCCTGGCGGTCGGCGCCGACGGCGGCATCGTCCGCGACCTGCGGTGCGGCGGGAGCCCGTACCGGATGGTCACGAGCGTCAGCCGGCGCGGGGCGCACTTGGTGATGGGCAGTCTGGTGGAAGGGGGTATCGCGGTCAGCGAGCTCCCGCCCCTCGTCGGGGATGCGGAGTGGCCGGTCCAGTAACGGACAGGACGCTTTCGCGCGGCGTCGAACACGTCGTGCGGGCACGTCGTGCGGGTTCGTGGGGCGTATGCGGACGGCAATAGCCGTGGCATTAGCCGGCGGCAACCGCTGCCTCCTCTTCCGCCCTTCTTCCTCACCTCTGCCTCCTCACCCCTTCTTACCCACCCCCTCTTCCCCACTCCTTCCTTCTCGCCCCTTCCTCCTCATGCCTTCCTCCTCATGCCTTCCTCCTCATGCCTTCCTCCTCGTGCCTTCCTCATCCTGGCCCCGTTCCTTCTTCGCCCCTTCTCCGTCCCTTCTCCGCCTCTTCCCTGCCTCTTCTCCGCCTCCCCGCCGTCGCTTCACCGATTCACCACTTTTTCGCCGCGCCACTTCTCTGTCTCTCCACCGGTTCGGCCTGCGTCACGGAGCTGGTTTGTACCGGCTTTGCTACGGGATCCCTCATACGCGGCCGGATGCGTGTCATTCGGCGCAGAGATTGTGTGTTCATCTTTAAGATTGCGGGATGTACATAGCCAGCACACTTCCCAACGGGGTGATCCGGTGATCGGTCGCGACGCCACCGACGAGCAGTGGGAGGGCCTGGCCGAGGTCGTCCCCCTGCGCAGTCGCAACGCATGGCCTTCCTGGCCCAACCACCGGGCGCTGCCCGAGGAGGAACCGGACGAGGAGCAGCGCCGGTTCGTCGTCATCCGCGTGCAGGTCTTCGCCGACGCCCGAGAGGTCGCCGAGTACCTGATCGCCCAGATCCCGGTCCTGCTCGACCTGAGCGTCGCCGACAGCGAGGTCGCCAAGCGGATCCTGGACTTCTCCAGCGGAGTCGTCTTCGGCCTGGGCAGCGCCATGCACCGGGTCGACGCGAACGTGTTCCTGCTGGCGCCCGTGGGCACCGAGGTCGAGGAACCGGCGATCGGTTCCGGCGTACCCCGATCGTAGGAAGACCGGTCAGCTAAAACGGTTCGCCGTTCGGGCCGGTGCATACGGTCCGGGCATGGACGCACGCTGCGCCGGACCGGCCGCCACAGTTCGCCCGACCGCCCGCCCTACCGTCACCGAGATCAGGCTCTCCGCCTTCAAAACGCACCGCGGAGCGGCCTTCCCGCTCGGCCCGCTCACCCTCTTCACGGGTGCGAGCGGCAGCGGCAAGTCCACCGTCCTCCAGGCGTACGAGGCGCTCGCCCGGCTCGCCGGCGGTGAGCCCCTCGACGCCGCCCTGGCCCCGGTGGCCGGCGGGAGCGCCGCGTGCGTACCGCGGCGGGCCAGACCGGACGCGCAGGGGCGGCGCGGCTTCCGCATCGGCTGCACGGTGGACGGGCCGGCCGGGGAGATCCGCCTCGACCTGGCCGTGCAGGCCGAGCCCGAACTGCGCCTGGTCGGCGAGCGGCTCACCGGCGCCGGGTGCACGCTGCTGTCCAGCGCGCTGCGCGACCCCGAGCGGCGCAGCGTCCAGGCGGCCTGGCATACCGCCGGCACCGTGCCTGTCACCCGCGCCCCGCTCCCCGACGACCTGCTCGGCACGGCCCTGCTGCCGCTGCGTGTCGCGGGCAAGACGGCAGGCCAGCGGCTCGTGCTCCAGGCAGCGGAACAGGTCGTGGTCGCGCTGCGCTCCGTTTTCGCCTGCGACCCGCGGCCGGAGCTGATGCGGGCACCGGCCAAGGCGCGGGACGCGCTGCTGCGGAGCGGGTGCGACAACGTTGCCGCGGTGCTGGGGCGTACGAGCACGGAGTGCGCCATCCGGCACACGGCCCTGGTCGCGGCGGTACGGGCCGGTTGCCAGGGGGCCGAGGTGGACGGGCTCGCGGCGCGGGAGACGGAGGGCGGCTTCGTACGGGCCGTGCTGGCGGCGGCGCCGGACGGCGACGGGATGCCCGTGGAGCGGCTGGGCGACGGGGAACTGCGCTATCTGGCGCTGGCGCTGGTCCTGCTGACCGGCCCGGGGGTGCTCGCCATGGAACGGGCCGCGGAAGTGCCCGCGGCCCGGCAGTCGTTGACCCTGCTGTTGGACGGGTTCGACCGGTGCCTCGACCGGCGGCAGGCGCGTGAGCTGTTGGCGCTCGCGGTGCGGATGTGCGCGCGGGGGCACATCCGGCTGGTGGGGACGGTGGGGTCGGCGGAGGCTCTCGGGGTGGGGGAGACGGGCGCCGAGTGGGGCGGGGACGTGACGGTGGTAGACCTGGGGCGTGATCGAAACCCCTGATTCCGCACCGCACAAGGCTGACGGCAGTACCGCTGCCGCCCGTACTTCTGAAGGCCGTACCGCTGATGGCCGCACTGCTGCTCATGGCTGCGGCGCCGGCCCTGGCAACGGTTCTGGCCCTGACTCCGGTTCCGTCGGCTCCGTCGGCTCCGGCGAGGACGTACGGGCGTTGCAGCGCCGGCTCGTCGCGTTCGCGGCCGCGCGCGACTGGCGGCAGTTCCACACGCCCAAGAACCTGGCGGCGGCGCTGAGCGTCGAGGCGTCCGAACTCGTGGAGATCTTCCAGTGGCTGACCCCGGAGCAGTCGGCGCGGGTGATGGCGGACCCGAAGTCGGCGGCGCGGGTCGAGGACGAGGTCGCGGACGTACTGGCGTATCTGCTGCAGTTCTGCGAGGTGTTGGGGGTCGACGCGCTGGCGGCGCTGGCGGCGAAGATCGACCGCAATGAGCACCGCTTCCCGGCGGTGTCCACGGCGCCCGCGGAGGCGGGGGACGGGGCGGAGGCGGGGGACAGGGGCGAGGCGGAAGACGGTGAGGCGGAGGGCGGGGGCGAGGACGAGAGCGAGGGCGGCGTGGAGGCGGAGTGGAACGGTCCGGTTTCGTCGGTTCGTCACTCTCCGGAGTGATCGAGATATCCACAGCGTAACTTCTATCCACAGATTTCTGTTTTCCCCTGGCTTTTCCGGCGGTTAGTCATCACTCTGGGTAGTGAGGTCGAGACGGCGGAGAGCGGGGACGGAATATGGAGGCAATGCGGCTCATCGGGGCCACACGGCACGCCCTGGCAGGAGCCAGCGGCGTGCGGGACATCGTCATGGAGGCATGGCAGGTACAGGCGTTGGCCCAGGCGATGGGCAGTCACCTCGCGGCCACGGGGCCGGGGGAGATACGGGCCGAGGCGTGCGGCCTCAGCGAGGCGGGGGGCCGGGCCTGCGGCGCGTTACGGCAGTCCGTCCTGCGCGATGGCGGGGTGCGGGCCGCTCAGCTCTCCGAGATGCGGGACCCGCGGCGGGCCCTGCTGGGGCTCGGCGGACTGCTCGGGGATGTGGGAATAGCTCTGGTCACGGTCGCTTCCGCCTCCGACGAGGACGGCGTGTACTGGCAGTGCATAGAAGCGATCGACGCCGCCGACGAGTCCAGCGACCGGGTGCTCAGACTGCTGAAGCGCTTCGAGGGGCGGGAGCGGGTGCCCTACGACGTGTGGGCGCGGCGGGCGAGCGGCGAATAGCCGGTGACGGGCGGCGGCCTGCCACCACCGGGGGAGACGGCGGCGCACGCCTGGCGCGGGCGCGGCACGGCGGGGGGGCTGTGGTGATGATGACGACGGGGGCGGTCGTGTCCAGTGGCAGTTGTGGTGGCGACGGAGGGGGTGGGGATGACGCTTATGGCGGGGAAGTCGGGGGCGGCGACGACCGATGCGGTGGGGGCGGCGGTGGCGTCAGCCCATTGCGCCGACACCACCGCACCGATACCACCCCACCGGGCCGACGCCACGTCACCGCGTGGACGCGACCGCACCGACGCCACCGCGCCGGTTCGTCACGTCGGCCCGGCTACCACATCGGCCCGGGCGCATCGATCGGCTGGTTCAGCTCACCTGCGGCATGACCTTGTCGGCGATGAGCTCCAGGTGGTCCAGGTCGGACAGGTCGAGCATCTGGAGGTAGATCCGCTGCGATCCGATCGACGCGAACTTGCCGATCTTTTCGGCGACCTCGTCCGGGGAGCCGGCGAGCCCGTTCTCCCGGAGATCCTCCACGCTGCGGCCGATCGCGTCGGCCCGGCGCGCGACCTCCGCGTCGTTCTTGCCGACACAGGCGACGAGGGCGTTGGAGTAGACGAGTTCGGACGCCTTGCGCCCCCGCTCCTCGGCCGCCGCCCGCACCCGACCGAACTGCTGCTCCGAGTCCTCAGGGGAGGCGAAGGGAATGTTGAACTCGTCCGCGTAGCGCGCGGCGATGGCGGGGGTGCGCTTCGTGCCGAGGCCGCCGACGAGCACGGGGATGCGGGGCTGGGCGGGCTTCGGCAGCGCGGGTGAGTCGGCGAGCTGGTAGTACGTGCCGTCGAAGGAGTAGCGGTCGCCGACGGGCGTGTTCCACAGACCCGTGATGATCTCCAGCTGCTCCTCCAGCCGCCCGAACTTCTCCTTGGGGAAGGGGATGCCGTATGCGGTGTGCTCCTCGGCGTACCAACCGGAGCCGAGGCCGAAGTCCACCCGGCCGCCGGACATCTGGTCGACCTGGGCCACCTGGATGGCGAGCACGCCCGGCAGCCGGAAGGTGCCGGCCGTCATCAGGGTGCCGAGGCGGATGCGCTTGGTCTCGCGGGCGAGCCCGGCCAGCGTGACCCAGGCGTCGGTCGGGCCGGGCAGACCGTCGACGTCCCCCATGTGCAGATAGTGATCGGAGCGGAAGAAGGCCCCGTAGTTCAGTTCCTCCGCGGTCTGCGCTACACGGAGAAGGGTGTCGTAGGTTGCGCCCTGCTGAGGTTCGGTGAAGATGCGAAGATCCATACCCCCCATCTTGCCTCGCGGCCCGGCGCGCCGGTCACCGCGTGGCCCGAGGACCACCCATGACCGCTGCTCCCATTACTCCGCTCGCCACGGCCCTGGCCCGTGGGCCGCTCGTCCTCGACGGCGGACTGTCCAACCAACTGGAGGCACAGGGCTGCGACCTCTCCGACGACCTGTGGTCGGCGCGCCTCCTCGCCGACGACCCGCGACAGATCGAGGCGGCGCACACGGCATACGCGAGGGCCGGTGCGCGGGTACTGATCACCTCCAGTTATCAGGCCACGTATGAAGGGTTCGCGCGGCGCGGGGCCGGGCGGACCGAGGCGGGGGCGCTCCTGCGGCGGAGCGTGGAACTGGCCCGGCGGGCGGCCGGCGCCGTGGAGGACGCGGTCTGGGTCGCCGCGTCCGTGGGGCCGTACGGCGCGATGCTGGCGGACGGCAGCGAGTACCGCGGGCGGTACGGGCTGAGCGTGGCGGAACTGGAGCGGTTCCACCGGCCCAGAGTGGCGGCGCTCGCCGAGGCGGAGCCGGACGTCCTCGCCCTGGAGACCGTGCCGGACGCGGACGAAGGGGAGGCGCTGCTGCGGGCGGTCGAGGGGTGCGGGGTGCCCGTATGGCTCAGTTACACCGTCGCGGGGGAGACCACTCGCGCCGGGCAGCCGCTGGCGGACGCCTTTCGCCTGGCGGCGGGCAATGACCAGGTGATCGCGGTCGGCGTCAACTGCTGTGAGCCGGGCGACGCCGAGCGGGCCGTGGAGATCGCGGCGCGGACCACCGGGAAGCCGGTGGTGGTGTATCCGAACAGCGGGGAGGCATGGGACGCGGAGGCGCGGAACTGGAGGGGGAGGCCGACCTTCGATCCGGCGCGGGTCAGAGCGTGGCGGGAGGCGGGCGCCCGGCTCATCGGGGGCTGCTGCCGGGTCGGCCCGGACCGGATCGGAGAACTGGCGCGGACGATCGCGGGGGATGCCGTGCACAGCGATGCCGAGCGTGGCGACGCGAAGCGGCGAGACTCCGCGTCGTAGGGCTCGTCACCGGCATCGTTGCCGATCCCGATCCCGATCCCGATCCCGATCCCGGCCCCGGCCCTGGCCCGGCCTTGGTGAAAACCGATAGAAGCGCAGGTCGAAGGGGGAGATAATGGCACGTGTGTTCCTGACAATCACCACGACCGGCAGCCTTGAGCGCCCCGCGACCGATCTCGGATACCTGCTGCACAAGCATCCCGACAACGCGCAGCGCTTCTCCACCTCGTACGGCACCGCGCATGTCCTCTACCCCGAGGCCACGGCGGAGCGGTGCACGGCGGCGCTGCTGCTGGAGGTGGACGCCGTGGCGCTGGTGCGGCGGGCGCGGGGCAAGGGGCGCGGCGGCGGGGCGGACTCGGCGCTCGCGCAGTACGTCAACGACCGTCCGTACGCGGCCTCTTCGCTGCTCGCCGTGGCGATCGGCACCGTGTTCTCCAGTGCGCTCAAGGGGCAGTGCCGGGCCCGCCCCGAGCTGCCCGGCCGGCCGCTCCCGCTGCGAATCGAGGTGCCCGCGCTGCCCGCGCGCGGCGCCGGGGACCTGGTGACCCGGCTGTTCGAACCGCTCGGCTGGGCGGTGACGGCGGAGCCGGTGGCGCTGGACGAGCAGTTCCCCGAGTGGGGCGACTCGCGGTACGTACGGCTCGTGCTGGAGGGCGAGCTGCGGCTCGCCGACGCGCTCCGCCAGCTGTACGTACTGCTGCCGGTGCTCGACGACGCCAAGCACTACTGGGTCTCGCCCGACGAGGTCGACAAGCTGCTGCGCTCCGGCGAGGGTTGGCTGGAGAACCACCCCGAGCAGCGCCTCATCACCAGCCGCTACCTCGCCCGGCGCCAGGGGCTGACGCGGGACGCGCTCGACCGCCTCGAACTCGCCCGGCTCGCCGAGGCCGACGACAGCGAGGCGGAGGAGCTCGACAACGCGGTGGACGAGGAGAGCGACACCGAGGAGAAGCCCGTACCGCTGGCCGTACAGCGCCGCGAGGCGATCCTCGGGGAGCTGCGCGCGGCCAAGGCGGCGCGGGTGCTCGACCTCGGCTGCGGGCAGGGCCAGTTGGTGGGCGCGCTGCTGAAGGAGGCCCAGTTCACCGACATCGTCGGCGTCGACGTGTCGATGCGGGCGCTCAAGGAGGCCGCGCGGCGGCTGCGGCTGGAGCGGATGTCCGAGCGGCAGGCCGCGCGGGTGCGGCTGTTGCAGGGCTCCCTGGCCTACACCGACGCCAGGCTCAAGGGGTACGACGCGGCGGTGCTCAGCGAGGTGATCGAGCACCTCGATCCGCCGCGGCTGCCGGCCCTGGAGTACGCCGTCTTCGGGGCGGCCAGACCGGGGGCCGTGCTGGTGAGCACGCCCAACGTCGAGTACAACGTGCGCTGGGAGAGCCTGCCCGCCGGACATGTGCGCCACAGCGACCACCGCTTCGAGTGGACGCGCGCGGAGTTCCGCGCCTGGGCCGAGGGCGTGGCCGAGCGGCACGGCTACGGGGTGGAGTTCCGGCCGGTGGGCCCCGACGACCCGGAGGTCGGGCCGCCTACCCAGCTCGCGGTGTTCACCATGGCCGCCCAGGACATGGACGCCAAGCCCGAGACCAAGCCCGAGCCCGAGACCAAGACCGGGACCAAGACCGAGAAGGAGGAGAAGGCGGCATGAACGACAAAGACACCAATACCCACACCGACACCGGTGCTGGCAGCACCGGCACCGGCACCCGCGCCAAGCGCGCTCTCGCCGTGCCCGACCTCTCCCTCGTGGTCCTCGTCGGCGCCACCGGCTCCGGCAAGTCCACCTTCGCGGCGCGCCACTTCAAGCCCACCGAGGTCATCTCCTCCGACTTCTGCCGCGGACTCGTCAGCGACGACGAGAACGACCAGGGCTCCAGCCGGGACGCCTTCGACGTCCTGCACTACATCGCGGGCAAACGGCTCGCGGCCGGGCGGCTCACCGTCGTCGACGCCACCAGCGTCCAGGCCGAGAGCCGCAAGCAGCTCGTACAGCTGGCCCGCGAGTACGACGTGCTGCCGGTGGCCATCGTCCTCGACATGCCGGAAGAGGTCTGCGCCGAGCGCAACGCGGCGCGCCCCGACCGGGCCGGCGTGCCCCGCCATGTCATCCAGCGCCACCAGCGCGAACTGCGCCGCTCCCTGCGCCACTTGGAGCGTGAGGGGTTCCGCAAGGTGCACGTCCTGCGCGGCGTGGAGCAGGCGGAGGCCGCCGAGGTCGTCCTGGAGCGGCGCTACAACGACCTGCGGCACCGCACCGGCCCGTTCGACATCGTCGGCGACATCCACGGCTGCCGTTCCGAGCTGGAGACGCTGCTCGGCAAGCTCGGGTACGCGGTCGAGCGGGACGGCGTGGGCCGGCCGGTGGACGCCGTGCATCCCGAGGGGCGTACGGCCGTCTTCGTCGGCGACCTCGTGGACCGCGGCCCGGACAGCCCCGGCGTGCTCCGCCTCGTCATGGGCATGGTCGCCGCCGGCCACGCGCTGTGCGTGCCCGGCAACCACGAGAACAAGCTCGGCCGCTACCTGAAGGGCCGCAAGGTCCAGCACACGCACGGGCTCGCCGAGACCGTCGAGCAGTTGGAGAAGGAGGACGACGCCTTTGTCGCGGAGGTCCGCGACTTCATCGAGTCGCTGGTCAGTCACTATGTGCTCGACGGCGGGAGCCTCGTCGTCTGCCACGCCGGGCTGCCCGAGAAGTACCACGGCCGCACCTCCGGCCGGGTCCGCTCGCACGCCCTGTACGGGGAGACGACCGGGGAGACCGACGAGTTCGGCCTGCCCGTGCGCTACCCGTGGGCGGAGGAGTACCGGGGCCGCGCCGTCGTCGTCTACGGCCATACGCCCGTACGGAAAACCTCCTGGATCAACAACACCATCTGCCTCGACACCGGCGCCGTCTTCGGCGGCAGGATGACCGCGCTGCGCTGGCCCGAGCGCGAGCTGGTCGACGTCCCGGCCGAGCAGGTCTGGTACGAGCCGGTCAGACCGCTCGCGTCCGAGGCGCCCGGCGGGGCCGACGGCCGGCCGCTCGACCTCACCGACGTCGCGGGACGGCGGGCCGTGGAGACCCGGCACATGGGCCGGATAGCGGTGCGGGAGGAGAACGCCGCCGCGGCGCTGGAGGTCATGAGCCGCTTCGCGATCGACCCGCGGCTGCTCGCCTACCTCCCGCCGACCATGGCGCCCTGCGCGACCTCGAAGGAGGACGGCTATCTGGAGCACCCGGCGGAAGCCTTCGCCGGGTACCGCTCGGACGGCGTGCGCCACGTGGTGTGCGAGGAGAAGCACATGGGGTCGCGGGCGGTGGTCCTGCTCTGCCGCGACCAGGACGTCGCGTGGGAGCGGTTCGGCGCGGCCGACGGGGTGACGGGGGCCCTGCACACGCGCACCGGCCGGCCCTTCTTCGACGATCCGGCGAAGACCGAGGCGGTTCTCGCGCGGCTGCGGAGCGCCGTCGGCGCGGCGGGGCTGTGGGAGGAGCTGGCCACGGGCTGGCTGCTGTTCGACGCGGAGCTGATGCCGTGGTCCCTGAAGTCCGGCGGGCTGCTGCGCCACCAGTACGCGGCCGTCGGCGCGGCCTCCCGCGCCGTCTTCCCGGGGGCGCTCACGGCCCTGGAGTCGGCGGCGGCGCGTGGCGTGGACGTGTCCGGCCTCCTCGATCTCCAGCGGGAGCGGGCCGCCGACGCGGCGGCCTTCACCGAGGCGTACCGGCGCTACTGCTGGCCGGTCGAGAGCCTGGACGACGTGCGCCTCGCGCCGTTCCAGATCCTGGCCGCCGAGGGGCGCGGCCTCGCCGCCGTGCCGCACGACGAGCAGCTTGCCTGGCTGGACCGGCTCGTCGACGCCGACACGCGCCCCGGCGAGAGCGGACGGAGCGGCGGCGGACTGCTGACCCGTACCCGCCGGCTCGTCGTCGACACGGAGGACGAGGCGTCGGTCGCCGCCGGTGTGCGGTGGTGGCTCGACCTGACCGAGGCGGGCGGCGAGGGCATGGTCGTCAAACCGCTCCAGGCGTATCTGCGCCGACCGGACGGCAGGCTCGTCCAGCCCGGCGTCAAGTGCCGCGGCCGCGAGTACCTGCGCATCGTCTACGGCCCGGAGTACACACGCCCGGAGAACCTGGACCGGCTGCGCATACGGCATCTGGGGCACAAGCGCTCGCTGGCCCTGCGCGAGTACGCGCTCGGGCTGGAGGCGCTCGACCGCATGGCGGACGGCGAGCCGCTGTGGCGGGTGCACGAGGCGGTGTTCGCGGTACTGGCCCTGGAATCGGAACCGGTCGACCCCCGGCTCTGACGTGCCCCGGTCCGGCTCCGCGCCGGAACGCGGCGCGTCGCGCGCCGAGTGATCACGGCTGGTTCGGGCCAGGATGGGCGCATGGGATTCCATGTCGACTCCGAGGCCGGGCGGCTGCGCCGCGTCATCCTGCACCGCCCCGACCTGGAGCTGAAGCGCCTCACGCCGTCCAACAAGGACGCCCTGCTCTTCGACGACGTCCTGTGGGTGCGCCGGGCCCGTGCCGAGCACGACGGGTTCGCCGACGTGCTGCGCGACCGCGGCGTGGAGGTCCACCTCTTCCAGGACCTCCTCGCCGAGAGCCTCGCGGTGCCGGCGGCCCGTACGTTCGTCCTGGACCGGGTCTTCGACGAGAAGGAGTACGGGCCGCTCGCCACCGGGCCGCTGCGCGCGGCCTTCGACGAGCTGTCGGTGCCCGAGCTGGCCGAGGCGCTGGTGGGCGGGATGACGAAGCGGGAGTTCCTGGCCGGGTATGCCGAGCCGGTGTCGGTGCGGTTCCACGCGATGGAGCTGGACGACTTCCTGCTCAACCCGCTGCCCAATCACCTCTTCACCCGCGACGCCTCGGCCTGGGTCTACGACGGGGTCTCCATCAACGCGATGCGCTGGCCGGCCCGCTGGCACGAGACGGTGCACTACGAGGCCGTGTACCGGCACCACCCGTTGTTCGCGAGCGCCGATTTTAACGTCTGGTCGGAGGGGCAGGCGGCCTATCCGTCCACCATCGAGGGCGGGGACGTGCTGGTCATCGGCGATGGGGCGGTGCTCATCGGGATGAGCGAGCGGACCACGCCGCAGGCCGTGGAGATGCTGGCGCGCGGGCTCTTCGCGGCCGGGTCGGCCCGTACGATCGTGGCGCTGGACATGCCCAAGGGGCGGGCGTTCATGCACCTGGACACCGTGATGACCATGGTGGACGGGGACACCTTCACGCAGTACGCGGGGCTCGGGATGCTCCGCTCGTACACGATCGAGCCGGGCGCGGGCGAGCAGGACCTCAAGGTCACCGACCATCCGCCGGGCCATATGCACCGCGCCATAGCGGCGGCGCTCGGCCTGGACGCGATCCGGGTGCTGACGGCGACGCAGGACGTGCACGCGGCGGAGCGCGAGCAGTGGGACGACGGCTGCAACGTGCTGGCCCTCGAACCGGGCGTGGTGGTCGCGTACGAGCGGAACGCGACCACCAACACGTTTCTGCGCAAGCACGGGATCGAGGTCATCACGATCCCCGGCAGCGAGCTGGGCCGGGGGAGGGGCGGCCCGCGCTGTATGAGCTGCCCGGTGGAGAGAGACCCTGTATAGAGCGGCCGGGGAGCGTGGACCCTGTCGTCACTTCGGGGACCAGGGGGCAACTGCATCCCTATACGCGGTTTCGTATAGACTTCCGTAATTCTCTGTACCTCTGTACCTCTGTACCTCTGTACCTCTGTACCCCTGTACCTCCCCTTGACCCTGTACCCCTGTACCCCTGTAGTCGTGACCGAGGAGCACCCCCCATGGCGATAGATCTCACGGGCCGCCACTTCCTCAAGGAGCTGGACTTCACCGCCGAGGAGTTCCGCGGCCTGATCGAGCTGGCGGCCGAGCTCAAGGCCGCCAAGCGCGCCGGCACGGAGGAGCAGCGGCTCCGCGGCCGGAACATCGCCCTGGTCTTCGAGAAGACCTCCACCCGCACCCGCTGCGCCTTCGAGGTGGCCGCCGCCGACCAGGGGGCGTCCACGACCTACCTCGACCCGGCCGGTTCGCAGATCGGGCACAAGGAGTCGGTGAAGGACACGGCGCGGGTGCTGGGCCGGATGTTCGACGGGATCCAGTACCGGGGGCACGGCCAGGAGGTCGTCGAGGAGCTGGCGCGGCACGCGGGCGTTCCCGTCTTCAACGGGCTCACCGACGAGTGGCACCCCACCCAGATGCTGGCCGACGTGCTCACGGTCGTCGAGCACACCGCGAAGCCGCTGGAGCAGGTCGCGTTCGCCTATCTGGGCGACGCCCGCTACAACATGGGCAACTCCTACCTCATAACCGGGGCCCTGCTCGGCATGGACGTACGGATCGTCGCGCCGCGCCGGATGTGGCCGGCGGACGAGGTCGTGGCCGAGGCGCGGCGGCTGGCCGAGGGGTCCGGCGCGCGCGTGACGCTCACCGAGGACGTGGCCGAGGGCGTCCGCGGCGCGGACTTCGTCGCCACCGACGTCTGGGTGTCGATGGGCGAGCCCAAGGAGGTGTGGGAGGAGCGGATCAAGCTGCTCTCCGGGTACGCCGTGACCATGGACGTGCTGCGCGCCACCGGCAACCCCGACGTGAAGTTCATGCACTGCCTGCCCGCCTTCCACGACCTCGGCACCAAGGTGGGCCGGGAGATCCACGAGCTGTACGGGCTGACCTCCCTGGAGGTCACCGACGAGGTCTTCGAGTCCGAGTGCTCCGTCGTCTTCGACGAGGCCGAGAACCGCATGCACACCATCAAGGCCGTGCTGGTCGCGACGCTGGGCGGCGGCAGGGACGCCCTGGCCGCATAGCCATACGCCCCATTGGGCGATCATGCATCGATAGCGGTTACTATTCACCTATTCGGTGGGGTCCGGGCGCGCATGCCCGGACCCCACCCGCTTGTGCACGACCAGAGAAGAGAACCACCCCATGCCCCCGTCCGGACTACGCGTCAAGTCCCCCGATCTGCTCATAGCCGAGTCCGGCGCGGACCTCGAAGGGCATGGCCTCAAGCGCACCATGGGCCTCTTCCAGCTCGTGTGCTTCGGCGTCGGCGCGATCGTCGGCACCGGCATCTTCGTCGGTCTCTCCGACACGGTCGCCCAGGCGGGCCCGGCCGCCGCCGTCTCCTTTGTGATTGCCGCCGTGACCTGCGTCTTCACCGCCTTCTCCTTCGCGGAACTGGGCGGCGCGATCCCCGTCTCGGGCTCCTCCTACGCGTACGCCTACGCGACGCTCGGCGAGGGCGCGGCCTTCGTCATCGGCTGGTGCCTGCTGCTGGAGTACGGCGTCTCGGTCTCGGCCGTCGCCGTCGGCTGGGGCCAGTACCTGAACGAGCTGCTCGCCGGGCTCATCGGCCACCAGCTGCCCGCCGCCCTGTCCAACGCCCCCGGCGAGGGCGGCGTCGTCAACCTCCCCGCCGTCGCCGTGCTGCTGCTCGCCGCGACGCTGCTGGTGCGCGGGGTGCGGGAGAGCGCGCGGGCGACCGCGTTCATGGCCGTACTGAAGATCGCGGTCCTCGTCGTCTTCTGCGCCATCGCGTTCACCGCCTTCAGGGCCGGGCACCTCTCGCCGTTCGCCTCGCACGGCGTCGCCGGGGTCACCTCCGGCGCGTCGGTCGCGTTCTTCTCGTACATCGGCTTCGACGCGATCACCACGGCCGGCGAGGAGGTCAAGAACCCGCGGCGGACCGTCCCGCTCGCGATCATGATCTGCATCGGCGTCGTCACGCTGCTCTACTGCCTGGTCTCCTTCGCCGCGGTCGGCGCGATGTCCGCCGACGCCGTGGCCGACCGGCCCGCGGCCCTCTCGCTCATCGTCAACCAGGTCACCGGCTCGACCCTCGGCGGCGGCGTCATCGCCTTCGGCGCGGTCGTCGCCATCGCCTCCGTCGTGCTGGCCGTGATGTACGGGCAGACCCGCATCCTGATGTCCATGTCGCGGGACGGGCTGATCCCGCGCGTCTTCGAGCGCATCTCGCCCAAGACCTCGACGCCCGTCGCGGGCACCTGGATCGTCGCCGTGGTCTTCGCGGTACCCGCCGCGTTCGTGCCGCTGGACGTCGTGCTGAACCTGACCACCATCGGCACCCTCGCCGTCATGGCCGTGGTCAACGTCGCTGTGATCGCCCTGCGCCGCACGCGCCCCGACCTGCCGCGGCCCTTCCGGGCCCGGCTCTTCCCCTTCACGCCGCTCCTGGGCGTCGGCTTCTGCCTGTATCTGATGTACGGGACGGGGCCGGCGACCTGGGCGCAGTTCGCCGCGTTCCTGGTGGTCGGCGCGCTCGTGTACGTCTTCTACGGGCGTCCCCGCTCACGCATCGGCGGCGCGGCGGACACGGACGGCCCGCGGGTCCCGGCGGGCGCGGCCGCGGGCGTCAGCACGCCGGGCGGAGAGTGAACCAGACGGCCTTGCCGTGTTCAGTGGGGCGGTAGCCGGAGGCCGCGCTCAGCGTACGGATCAGCAGCAGCCCCCGGCCGTGCTCGTCGAGGCTGTCCGGGGAGGGCGACGGCGCGGGGATGCCGTCCAGACCGCCCACCGGGGCCGGGTCGCGGTCGTGCACCTCGACCTGGCAGCCGGTCTCCAGCAGCTCCACCACCAGCTCTATCGGGTCGTCGCCGCCCGTGTGCTCCACCGCGTTGGCCACCAGCTCCGCCGTGAGCAGCTCCGCCGTATCGCTGTCCGCCGCCGCCTCGATGTCCGTGAGCGCGCTCCGGATCAGGGCGCGCGCGATCGGCACGGCGGCCGTGGTGTGCGGCAGGAAGATGCGCCAGAAGGCCGGGCGGGCGGTATCGGGCAACGTATCGGTCCGTTCATAGAAGGACTCTTTGGGGACTCTTTGGAATCTTTCCGACTTCAACAGTACGAAATCGGTGCTGGTGGTGTGAGAGTCCCCGGTCCGCCGCTCGTGGGACTAACGGCCCCCTCGAACTTTCGGCCTCTTGAACTCTGCGGCTCCTGTCCGATGGCCCCCGCCCGCTGTATAGCGCACTCGTGACGACAGTCACGCTTCGGTGATAACTTCGAAAGGCAGGCAACACCAGCCGTCCGGCTGCAGGAGGCCATGCCCCATGAGTCCGTTCACCGGGTCCGCGCACCGCACCGAAGCCGAGGAGTGGCGGAATCTGCGCCTCACCCTCGACAACGGCGTCGCGACCGTCACCCTCGCCCGCCCCGAGAAGCTCAACGCCCTCACCTTCGGCGCCTACGCCGACCTGCGCGACCTCCTCCCGGAGCTGGCCCGCGACGGTTCCGTACGGACCCTCGTGCTCGGCGGCGAGGGCCGCGGCTTCTGCTCCGGCGGCGACGTCGACGACATCATCGGCGCCACCCTGGCCATGGACACCGGCGAGCTCCTCGACTTCAACCGGATGACCGGCCAGGTCGTACGGGCGCTGCGCGAATGCCCCTTCCCCGTGGTCGCCGCGGTGCACGGCGTCGCCGCGGGCGCGGGCGCGGTCCTCGCCCTGGCCGCGGACTTCCGCGTCGCCGACCCCTCCGCGCGCTTCGCGTTCCTGTTCACCCGCGTCGGGCTCTCCGGCGGCGACATGGGCGCGGCCTATCTGCTGCCGCGCGTCGTCGGCCTCGGCCACGCGACCCGGCTGCTGATGCTCGGCGAGCCGGTGCGCGCCCCCGAGGCCGAGCGGATCGGCCTGATCAGCGAGCTGGTGGACGAGGGCCGGGCCCCGGCCGCGGCCGCCGCCCTCGCCCGCCGCCTCGCCGAGGGCCCCGCCCTCGCCTACGCGCAGACCAAGGCGCTGCTCACCGCCGAACTCGACATGCCGCTGTCCGCCGCCGTCGAGATGGACGCGGCGACGCAGGCGCTGCTGATGAACAGCGCCGACTACGCCGAGTTCCACGCCGCGTTCTCCGAGAAGCGCCCGCCGAAATGGCAGGGGCGCTGATGGCCGCGGCGGGCACGGAGGGGGCGGCGGCCGACCGCGTCGCCGTCATCGGCGGCGGCCCCGGCGGCCTCTACGCCGCCGCCCTCCTCAAGCGCCTCGACCCCCGCCGCGAGATCACCGTCTGGGAGCGCAACGCCCCCGACGACACCTTCGGCTTCGGCGTCGTCCTCTCCGACGAGACGCTCGGCGGCATCGAACACGCCGACCCCGTCGTCTACCGCGCGCTCGCGGACGAATTCGTGCGCTGGGACGACATCGACGTGGTCCACCGCGGCGCCGTCCAGCGCTCCGGCGGCCACGGCTTCGCCGCCCTCGGCCGCCGCCGGCTCCTGGAGATCCTGCACGAGCGCTGCGCCGCGCTCGGCGTCGAACTCCGCTTCCGGACCGAGGCCCCGCCCGCCGCCGCGCTGGCCCGCTCGTACGACCTGGTCATCGCCGCCGACGGGGTGCACAGCCGCACCCGCGACGCCCACCGCGACGCCTTCCGGCCGCGCGTCACCACGCACCGCTGCCGCTACATCTGGCTCGCCGCCGACTTCGCCTTCGACGCCTTCCGCTTCGAGACCGCCGAGACCGAACACGGCATCGTCCAACTGCACGGCTACCCCTACGCCGCCGCGCGGGAGGACGGCTCCGGCGCCTCCACCGTCATCGTCGAGATGCGCGAGGAGGTCTGGCGCGCCGCCGGCCTCGACCGCTGCGACGAGCAGGGCTCCATCGACCAGTGCGGCAAGCTCTTCGCCGACGCCCTCGGCGGGCGGCCGCTGCGCGGCAACAAGTCGAGCTGGACCGCGTTCCGTACGGTCGTCAACGAACACTGGTCGCACGGCAACACCGTGCTGATCGGCGACGCCGCGCACACCGCCCACTTCTCCATCGGCTCCGGCACCAAGCTCGCCGTCGAGGACGCCCTCGCGCTCGCCGCCTGCCTCACCGAGCGGCCCACGGTCGCCGAGGCGCTCGCCGCGTACGAGGAGGAGCGCCGCCCCGTCGTGCAGTCCACCCAGCGCGCGGCCCGCGCCAGCCTCGAATGGTTCGAGGACCTCGCGGTCTACGCAGGCCAGCCGCCCCGGCAGTTCGCCTTCAACCTCCTCACCCGCAGCCGCCGCGTCACCCACGACAACCTGCGGCTGCGCGACGCGGAGTTCGTCGGCTCCGTCGAGCGCGAGGCAGCCGTGCCGCCCGGCACGCCGCCCATGTTCACGCCCCTGACCCTGCGCGGGCTGACCCTGCGCAACCGCGTCGTCGTCTCGCCGATGGACATGTACAGCGCCGAGGACGGCGTGCCCGGCGACTTTCACCTCGTCCACCTCGGGGCGCGCGCCCTCGGCGGCGCGGGCCTGGTCATGACCGAGATGATCTGCGTCAGCGAGCGGGGCCGCATCACCCCCGGCTGCGCCGGCCTGTACGCGCCCGAGCACGAGCGGGCCTGGCGGCGCGTCACCGACTTCGTGCACACGAGCGCGCCCGGCGCTGCCATCGGCGCCCAGATAGGCCACTCCGGCCGCAAGGGCTCCACCCGCCTCATGTGGGACGGCATCGACCAGCCCCTGCCGGACGGCAACTGGCCGTTGGACGCGCCCTCGCCGCTGCCGTACCGGCCCGGCGTCAACCAGACCCCGCACGCGCTCGACGCCGCCGGGCTGGCGGCCGTACGCGAGCAGTTCACACGGTCCGCCGAGGCCGCCGACCGCGCCGGGTTCGACCTCCTGGAACTCCACTGCGCCCACGGCTATCTGCTCTCCTCCTTCCTCTCCCCGCTCACCAACCGGCGCACCGACGCCTACGGCGGTGACCTCGCCGCCCGGCTGCGCTACCCCCTCGAAGTGTTCGACGCCGTACGGGCCGTGTGGCCCGCCGAGAAGCCGATGACCGTCCGTATCTCCGCGACCGACTGGGCCGAGGGCGGCACCACCGGGGACGACGCCGTCGAGACCGCCCGCGCCTTCGCCGCCCACGGCGCCGACGCCATCGACGTCTCCACCGGCCAGGTGGTCCCCGACGAGGCCCCGGACTTCGGCCGCTCGTACCAGACGCCGTACGCCGACCGGATACGCAACACGCTCGGCGTGCCGGTCATCGCGGTGGGCGCCATCTCCTCGTGGGACGACGTCAATTCCCTGGTCCTGGCGGGCCGCGCCGACCTCTGCGCGCTGGCCCGCCCGCACCTCTACGACCCGCAGTGGACCCTGCACGCCGCCGCCGACCAGTCCTATACGGGCCCCGGCGCGCCCTGGCCGCTGCCGTACCGGGCGGGCAGCCGCACGCCCCCGACGGGCCGCACGGACGGCCCCAAGCCCAGGCTCACCCTGGATACATGACGGGGCGTCAGGAAAGCCACCGCGCCACGTACACCGCGCCCGCGTCCCGCAGCTTGCGGTGCAGCGCGCCGAAGACCTCCGCCGCCCGCGCGCCCGGCCAGTCCGGCGGCAGCAGCGCGGGCGGCAGCCCCGGATCGGCGTAGGGCAGCTGCCGCCAGGTGTCCAGCGCGAGCAGATAGTCCCGGTAGGCGTCGGCGGGCGGCACGACGCGGCGGCGCGCCCAGCGGCCCAGCACCGGCTCGTGCGCGTCCAGGAACGACTGGTGCCGCTTGGCCAGCCCCGTCAGGTCCCACCACCGCGCCACCGCGTGCGCCGTCGGCTCGAACCCGGCGTGCTCGCCCCGGAAGAGATCCACATAGCCGTCGAGGCCCAGCCGCTCCAAGGTGTGCCGCGTCTCGTCGTGGACGTGCGCCGGAGCGATCCACACGCCCGGCGCCGCCGTGCCGAACCCCAGCCGGGCCAGCCGCGAACGCAGCAGATGCCGCTTGTTGCGCTCCTCCTCCGGGACCGAGAAGACCGCGAGCAGCCAGCCGTCGCCGCACCGCGCCGAGGGCCGCGTGTAGATGCGCCGGTCGCCGTCGTCGAGGAGCTGCCGGGCGTCGGGGGAGAGCGCGTACCCGGCCGCCCCGCCCGCCGTGCGGTCCGCGACCAGCAGCCCGCGCCGTTTCAGCCGGGAGACCGCCGACCGCACCGAGGGCGGGTCCACGCCCACGGCGCCCAGCAGCCGGATGAGGGCGGCGACCGGTACCGGGCCGGCGGGGGAGTTGGCGTCCCCGCGCCCGTACGCGCCGTAGAACGTGACGATGAGGGAACGGGGAGCGTGCTGGTCGGTCACGGGGGAAACTGTAAAGCGCCGCCGCGCAGCCGAAAGCGCTGGAGCTTGCCGGTCGGCGTGCGGGGGAGCGTCTCGGCGAACACGATCTCGCGCGGACACTTGTAGGGCGCGATCTCCTTCTTGGTGAACTCGCGGAGCGCGGCGACGGTCTCCGCGGTGCCCGCCAGGCCCGGCCGCAGCACCACATGGGCGACGACGATCTCCCCGCGCTCCGCGTCCGGCCGCCCCACCACCGCCGCCTCGGCCACATCGGGATGCCGGGACAGCGCGTCCTCGACCTCGGGGCCCGCGATGTTGTACCCGGCCGAGATGATCATGTCGTCGGCGCGCGCCACATAGCGGAAGTAGCCGTCGGGCTCGCGGACGTAGGTGTCCCCCGTCAGGTTCCAGCCGTCCTGTACGTACCCGCGCTGCCGGTCGTCCGCCAGATAGCGGCAGCCCGTGGGCCCGCGCACCGCGAGCAGCCCCGGCGAGCCGTCCGCCGCCGGCCGCCCGTCCGCGCCGACGACCCGCGCCTGGAACCCGGGCACCGCGACGCCCGTCGTGCCCGGCCGGACGGCGTCGTCGGCGGCCGAGATGAAGATGTGCAGCATCTCGGTCGCGCCGATGCCGTTGATGATGCGCAGGCCGGTGGCCTGGTGCCAGTCGCGCCACAGGGCGGCCGGCAGATTCTCCCCGGCGGACACGCACCGGCGCAGCGACGACGTGTCGTACGAGCCGAGCTTGCCGAGCATCGCGCGGTAGGCGGTGGGCGCGGTGAACAGCACCGAGACGCGGTGCTCCGCGATGTGGGCGAGCAGCCGCTCGGGCCCGGCCCGGTCCGTGAGGAGCGCGCAGGCCCCGACGCGCAGTGGGAAGATCACCAGTCCGCCGAGCCCGAAGGTGAAGCCCAGCGGGGGGCTGCCCGCGAACACGTCGGTGGGCCGGGGCCGCAGCACATGCGCCGAGAAGGTGTCGGCGATGGCCAGCACATCGCGGTGGAAGTGCATGCAGCCCTTGGGACGGCCCGTCGTGCCCGAGGTGAAGGCGATCAGCGCCACGTCGTCGGCGGCCGTCGCCACCGGCTCGTACGACGCGGGCTTGCCGGCGGCCAGCCGCAGCAGGTCACCGGGGCCCTCGCCGCCGTACTCCGTCACGCGCAGCCCCGGTATGTCCGCCCGTACGAGGTCGTCGAGGCAGTCCGCGTCGCACAGGGCGTGCCGTATACGGGCGATGCCGCAGATCGTCGCCAGCTCGGAGGCGCGCTGCGCGGCCAGCACGGTGACGGCCACCGCGCCGGCCTTCATCACCGCGAGCCAGCAGGCGGCCAGCCAGGGCGAGGTGGGCCCGCGCAGCAGCACGCGGTTGCCGGGGACCACCCCGAGATCGAGGGTGAGGGCGTGCGCTATCCGGTCGACGTGGCCGCGCAGCTCGTCGTACGACCAGACGCCGCCCGCCCCGTCCAGCATGGCCGGGCGTCCGGAGTCCGGGCCGAGCCGCCGGACGGTGGCGTCGAGGAGTTCGGCGCCGCAGTTGAGCCGTTCGGGGTAGTGCGGGGCGGGCGGCTCGTGGAGCAGCTGCGGCCACTCGTCGGCGGGTGGCAGGTTGTCGCGCGGAAAGGTGTCGACGTGGGCCGAAGGACTGAGCTCCATGACGCATGCGCCCCCTTGCGCCGTGCTTGCGCGGAACTTGCGCCGGACTTGCGACGAAATGGGAAGTGGGGGTCTTGCAGGCAGCGACGATCCAGTGTCAGCGTAACGTCTTGGTGACGGCAGTCAACAGACCGCGATAAAGGAGGCGCCCGGTGACCACCCCCTTCGCGCTTGAGCCGCACCAGCGGCAGTGGTGCACCGAACTGCGCGCCCTCGCCGCGGAACACCTCCGTCCGCTCGCCTCCGAGGGCACGCCCGGCCGCGTCAACCGGCCGCTCGTCACGGCCCTGGGCGACCTGGGACTGCTGGCCCGGGTATTCCCGGCGGAGGGGCCCGTACGCGCCATGGACCTGTGCCTGCTGCGCGAATCGCTCGCCGCCGAGTGCACGGAGGCCGAGACGGCCCTCGCCCTCCAGGGCCTCGGCGCATACCCCGTCGCCCTCTCCGGCACCGCCGAACAGCGCGCCCGATGGCTGCCGGAGGTCGTCGCGGGCCGCGCCGTCGCCGCCTTCGCCCTCAGCGAGCCCGACGCGGGCTCCGACGCCGCCGCCCTCGCCCTGCGCGCCGAGGCGGACGGCTCCGGATGGCGGCTGACCGGCGAGAAGTGCTGGATCTCCAACGCACCCGAAGCCGACTTCTGCACCGTCTTCGCCCGTACGACCGCGGGCGCGGGAGCCCGTGGCGTCACCGCCTTCGCCGTACCGGCCGACCGCCCCGGCCTCGCCGGCGCGCCGCTCGACATGCTCAGCCCGCACCCCATCGGGACCCTCGCCTTCGACGGCGTCCCCGTCACCCGCGACGACCTGCTCGGCGAGGTCGACGGCGGCTTCCGCGTCGCCATGCGCACCCTCAACCTCTTCCGGCCCAGCGTCGGCGCGTTCGCCGTCGGCATGGCGCAGGCCGCGCTCGACGCGGCGGTGCGGCACGCGGGGGAACGGCAGGCGTTCGGCGGCCCGCTCAAGGACCTCCAGGCCGTCTCCCACCAGCTCGCCGAGATGGCGACGCGGACGGAGGCCGCGCGGCTGCTGGTGTACGCGGCCGCGGGGGCGTACGACGCGGGGGCTTCCGGCGCGGCGGCGTACGACGCGGGGGCCTCGGGCGCCGGGGCCGTCGGCAGCGTGGCGAGCAGCTCGGCCATGGCCAAGCTGCTCGCCACCGAGACGGCCCAGTACGTGGTGGACGCCGCCGTCCAGCTGCACGGCGCGCGGGCGCTGCGCCGCGGCCACCTGCTGGAACACCTCTACCGGGAGGTGCGCGCGCCGCGCATCTACGAGGGGGCGAGCGAGGTGCAGCGGACGATCATCGCGAAGGAGCTGTACCGGGGGCGGGCGCAGGAACCAGCGGGCCCCGTCGGGGTGCTGAACGAGTCGCAGAAGGAGGACCGATGAGTGACGAGCCCGCCGGGCCGGAACTGGTGCGGATCAACCCGGCCGAGCTGTCGCCGCCCACCGGGTTCACGCACGCCGTGACCGCCACCGGCGGCCGGCTGGTCTTCCTGGCCGGGCAGACGGCGCTGGACGGGGACGGCAAGGTCGTCGAAGGCGGCCTGGTGACGCAGTTCGAGCAGGCGCTGACCAATCTCCTGGCGGCGCTGCGCGCGGCGGGCGGGCGCCCCGACCAGCTGGCCAGGGTCACGGTGTACGCCACCGACGTGGCCGCGTACCGCGCGCACGCGCCCGAACTCGGCCGCGTATGGCGGAGGCTGGCGGGGAGCGACTACCCGGCGATGGCGGTCATCGGGGCGGCGAGGCTCTGGGACGAGCAGGCGAAGGTGGAGCTGGACGGCATAGCGGTCCTGCCGTGACCGACGGGCTCACGCCTCCTGGCCTTGGGAGCGGGCGGCGGCGAAACCGCGCAGCCAGGCGGCTCGCAGGGGATCGCCGGCCGGGTACGGGCAGTCGGCGCTGCTCTCGCCCAGCTCGTGGGCGAGCCGCCCCTCCTTGAGCGCTGCGATCAATTCGCCGCGTGCTGCCATGGAACTCTGCCTTCCAGTTCATCCGATGTCGTACACAAGTTTGGCGTGTCCCTCCAAGATCGGGTAGACCAGGAAGGTGCTGTTTCGCCAACTCGAATATCTGGTGGCGCTGTCGCGGGAGCGGCACTTCGCCCGCGCCGCGCAGGCGTGCTATGTATCCCAGCCGGCCCTTTCCGAGGCCGTACGGAAGCTGGAGGACGAACTCGGCGTGCCCCTGGTCCGCCGGGGCCGGAAGTTCGAGAGCCTCACACCGGAAGGCGAACGCATCGTCCTCTGGGCGCAGCGCATCCTCGCCGACCGCGACGCCCTCACCGACGAGGTCGACGCCCTGCGTACGGGCCTCAGCGGACAACTGCGCGTCGGCTCGGTGCCGACCGCCGCGACGGCCGTATCGCTGCTCACGGAACCATTCTGCACGGAACATCCGCTGGCCAGCGTACGCGTTCTGTCCGATCTCAGATCGGAGGATATGCTCCGCAAGATCCAGGATTTCGAGATCGACGCGGGAATTACTTACCTGCGCGCTGGAATTTCGGAGAAATTCCAGGTGGTTCCGCTTTATCGGGAGCGCTACGTTCTGCTGACGGGAACGGCCATAGGGCGCCCCGGAGCCCGTAACGCGACCTGGGCGGAGGCGGCGCGGCTGCCGCTGTGCCTGCTGGTCGGCACCATGCAGGGCCGCCGCGTGCTGGACGAGATCTTCGAGGCGGCGGGGGCGCGGGCGGAGCCGGAGGTGGAGACGGACTCGGTGGCGTCCTTGTTCGCCCACGTCAGGACGGGCCGCTGGGTCGGCGTGGTGCCGTACGCGTGGCTGCACGTGTTCGGGGTGCCGCGCGGGATGCGGGTGCTGCCGCTGGTGGAGCCGGATCACACGGTGCCGATGGGGCTGGTGACGACGGTGCGGGAGCCGGGGTCGGTGATGGCGCGGGCGCTGGCGGAGCTGGCGCGCAGGACGGATGTGGCGGCGGTGCTGGAGCGCTTGCCGACGGATTCCCTGACGGGCTGAGCGCGGCTGAGGCGTGCTGCTGGGGATATTGACGGGCGTACTGATAGGGCGGGCTTATCACGCATTCCAAAATGCCTCTTTGACGGTGCCGGGAAACGGGACCAGGGTGGAGAGCAGTTCGGAATTCGGCGCACGGCCGAAGAAACATCCGGCGCCGAAGAGACATCCGGCAGCTTCCGCAGCGCAGAGGAGTTAATAATGGCGAAGATAGTCTGTGTTCTGTACCCGGACCCGGTGGACGGTTTCCCGCCGAAGTACGCTCGGGACGACATTCCGGCCGTGAGCGGCTATCCCGGCGGACAGACCACGCCCACCCCCGACGCCGTGGACTTCACCCCCGGCGAACTGCTCGGCAGCGTGTCGGGCGAGCTCGGCCTCCGCACGTTCCTGGAGGAGCGCGGCCACACGCTGGTCGTCACCTCGGACAAGGAGGGCCCGGACTCGGAGCTGGAACGCGAACTCCCCGACGCGGACGTCGTCATCTCGCAGCCGTTCTGGCCGGCTTACCTCTCCAAGGCGCGCATCGCGAAGGCCCCCAACCTCAAGCTCGCGATCACGGCGGGCATCGGCTCGGACCACGTGGACCTGGACGCGGCCATGGAGCGCGGAATGACCGTGGCGGAGGTGACGTACAGCAACAGCATCAGCGTCGCGGAGCACGCGGTGATGCAGATCCTCGCGCTGGTCCGCAACTACCTCCCGTCCCACAAGTGGGCGGCCGAGGGCGGCTGGAACATCGCCGACTGCGTGAGCGACGCGTACGACCTGGAAGGCATGAACGTCGGCGTCATCGCCGCCGGCCGGATCGGTATCGCCGTCATGCGCCGTCTGGCCCCCTTCGACGTCAAGCTGCACTACACGGACAAGCGCCGGCTGCCGCGCGAGACCGAGGAGGAGCTGGGGCTGACGTACCACCCGGACGCGCGGTCGCTGGCGCGCGCCGTCGACGTGGTCTCCATCCACTGCCCGCTGCACCCGGAGACGGAGCGCCTCTTCGACGAGGAGCTCATCGGGAGCATGAAGCGCGGCTCGTACATCATCAACACCGCGCGCGCCCAGATCGTCGACCAGGACGCGGTGACGGCCGCCCTCAAGTCCGGCCAGCTGGCGGGCTACGCGGGCGACGTGTGGTACCCGCAGCCCCCGCCCGCCGACCACCCCTGGCGAACCGCCCCCCACAACGGCATGACCCCGCACGTCTCCGGCACCACCCTCTCCGCCCAGGCCCGCTACGCCGCGGGCACCCGCGAGATCCTGGAGGACTACCTGGCCGAACGCCCGATCCGCGACGAGTACCTCATCGTCGACGGCGGCAGCCTCGCAGGCACCGGCGCGGCCTCATACACAGCAGGCAGCGGCACGGCCCCCGGCGTCAGCGCATAACCCCCACGCGAAACAAACCCCACCGCAGAACGGGCCGGACGGCACACCAGCCACCCGGCCCGCTGTGCTGCGCACGCCCCCATGTCAGCCCACGAGTTGGATTTCGCCGTGGGTTCCGGTGCCGTCGACGCCCGGGTAGTAGCTGAGTTCGCCGTCCACCCATCGCACCAGAACGTCGTTCGGACGGCTGTTGGCGGCGAAGGCCCCGACCGTGAGCACCCGGGCGTTCTTCCAGTACGGGTTGTCCTTGCGCTCGGGGAACAGCGTCTTCTCCCCGTGGAACCCGTCCCGGTCGACATGGGCGTACTCGGTCACCTCCCCGTCGACCCAGCGCACCACCAGCCCGTCACTGCCGCTGCCCGTGAAACTGCCGGCCGTGATCGCCCGCGCGTACTGCCAGGTGCTCCCCGCCTGCGCGAGCTGGTACTGCGTCGAGAACGGGTACTTCGGGTCCTTGTGATCGGCGCCCTGGTAAAGGGTGACCGAACCATCCGCCCAGCGCACGATCATGTCCATGTGCCGCTTGCCGCCGGCCGAGCCGCCCGTGAAGTAACCCGAGGCCAGGTAGTCCGCCTTCTTCCAGTCCGCCCGCGGCAGCAGCGTGCGCGAGGAGACCGACTGGACCCAGTCCGCGACGTCGTCCACGCGGGTCTCGACGGCGTCCGTACGCGTCTCCTTCTCGTCACTGCCGAAGCAACCCCCCTGCCAGGCAGTGGAATTGACGGCGACCAGCTCGATCCGCCCACCGGACTCCCGGAATGCCGGCCCGCCCGTGTCCCCCCTGCAGACACTGGCCGCACCGGAAACCTCGGCACTGAGGCCGACAGCGGTGTCCTTGACCGAACCCACCGCGAACGCGGCGGAATGCAGCCGGTCGGGTACCCACTCGTCCTTGGTACGGCCATACCCGGCGACACGCACCTCCTCGCCCTCGCCGGGCACGGACGTCCCCACCGAGACGGGGGCGATACCCGTGACGGGCCGGGCCAGTTTGACCATCACAAGGTCGCGATCACCACGCGGTACGAGCTCCACCGCGTCCACCACCGCACCCGCCCCGCCCGTGAGATCCGTACGCCCGACGGTAACGACCGTCTTATCCTTCGGTGCACCCCCGGCAATCTGAAAACCCCGCTCCGGATCATCCGCAAAGCAACGAGAAGCGGTCAGCACCCACTGACTCTCGACCAGCGCCCCCGAACAACTGCGCTTGCCATCACCGATGGCAAGCTTCGCGGTGAACGCGTACTGACCGTCCTTGGCCTCGTCGCCGACCACGGCGTGTGCCTGCGTACTGGTTAACAGTCCGGCGATGATGCCGGTCGCGAGGAAACCCGTCGCCCACGCGGAGCGTGCAACCTTGCCAGACATGTGTCTTCCTTGACTATTTCTTTGGGATTTAGAGTGCAACTCGGTGTCCATGGCAGTCGGCGTGGCCGTCACTTCTTGGCGACGATCTCCAGCAGGGTGAAATCGCGTCCCTGGGGGTCGGATGCCTCTCCGACCGAGGTCCACTTGTCCTTGTCCAAACTGAAGGTTTTCTCAGAATCAGCTGTGATCATGTTGAGGTTGACCGCGTAGTCATTGCCCTTTGCCGTGTACACGGCAGGAAGTTCCAGGCTCAAGTAGCCCGCCTTCCCCGTGACACGGAAGCAGAAGTGCCGTTTGCCGGACGTGTCCGCAGGGTCCGTGCTCCGCGCGTACACCTCGACGAGTCCGGGGCGGCCGTCGCACGTAGTGAGCGTGATGTGCCCGTCGCCGCGTTTGAGCTTGATGCCGCGTTCCTGGAAGATCTTGTCGGCCTGGGGGTAGTCGAAGTCCTCCACGGCCGACGGGGGAGAGTCCGTGCTCTCGGCGATCGCCGTCGCGGAGCTGCCCAGCGCTGTGGCGCCGAGGACGGCGCCCACGGTGAGCAGGCGAGAAGTAGGTCTCATCGATCCTTTGTCCTTCGTGGTGGGCGGAGCGAAGAAGACACCCGTGACAGCGCGCGGGCGTGTCTCACAGGCAAATGAAAAATGGGCTGGCTGAGGCGGAGGCTGCGGGGATGTGGTGTATGGCCCATTGGCGGCACGGCGGCCTCGGCTCGGCGACCTATTGATATCACTGACTCGGGTGAGTGGCGAGGCCCGGTTTGATGGCGCGTCGCTCCTGGGGGATTCAGCTGGCACAGTCCCGTGACCGTTGCGTGATGCAGCATCAATTCCTGAAGAATTCCTGAAGATTGGCCTGGGGTGAACCGGGCAACGGGGGTCCCTGCCTCTTTGGGCAAATGCATTGCAAAGATCGTTCGGCTTCCGTTTCGCTATATGATCAGGCGCGGCATGCTGCGGCAAGTGCCGTTGCGTGGGGGTGCGTTCGGCACGGATCCCGTGATTCTTCGAAGGGAATCAACCGTGAAGAGACCTTTATCGAGTGCGCTGCGCGCACCACGTCTGCGCCTGAGACTTTCCGCCGCCACAGCTCTCGCACTGGCTGTGACCGTGTTCGGCACGACGGCTGCGCACGCGCTGCCGGCCGAGGCGACGGACCCCGGCCCGCCGCCGAACGCACGCGCGCAGGTGGTCGATGCGTGGCGGCTGGGCGGCCGGGCGACCAAGGACGCGGCCGCGAACGCGTTGGCCGGCACCGACGCCGACATCAGCAAGTTCCTGTCCACCGGCCTTGAGCGCGCTTCGGTCGAGGACGAGCGGTTCGCCGTCGTGAAGATGCTCAGCTTCGCCGGCAAGGGGGTCCGCGAGGCCGCGCAGAAGGCGCTGAACGGATCGGACGCGGACCTCAAGGAGTTCGTGAAATCCGGGTACGAGGGCCCGCTGGCGGACGACCGGCGGGTCGCGGTCGTGGAGGCGATGAACGGCGCCGGCCGCGGGGTGCGCAGGGCCGCCCAGCGGGCGCTCGACGACGGTTCCGCCAAGGCGTTGGACACGTTCCTCTCCGTGGGCCGGGCCGGGGCCCAGGAAGAGGACGACCGCTTCGAGCTCATCAAGATCATGGACGCGGGCGGCCCGGAGGTGCAGAAGGCCGCGCAGCGGGCGATGGACGGAAGCGCCCAGGACGTAAGGGAGTTCCTGGAGACCGGACAGCAACTGGCCCGGTCGCGGGACCAGGAGACTCTGACGGTCGCTCAGCTCGCGCAGGTCGCCGAGGACGCGGGCAAGCGGGCCAAGGCGCAGACGGACGCCGCCAAGGACGCTTCCGATCGTGCCGAGGACGCCGCGCGGATGGCCAAGGAAGCCGCGCAGAAGGCAGCCGAGGAGACCGCGGCGGCGAAGGGTGATTCCGAGAAGGCAGGGCAGGCCGCCGGACGGGCCGCGCAGGCGGCCGAAGGCGCGGCCGACGCCGCGCGGACGGCGATTCAGGCATCCGACACCGCGGTCTCCGCGGCTCGTACGGCCGCGAGCGCCGCCCAGGCCGCCGCCTCCGCGGCCGCCGCCGCGGGGCAGGCCGCCGCACGTGCCTACAACGCGGCCTCCGCGGCCGGGAAGAACGCCGGCGAGGCCAAGGCGGCGCGCCAGGCGGCCCAGGCAGCACGTGACGCGGCCGCGGGGGCGCGCTCCGCGGCGTCGGCGGCCTCACACGCGGCCGACGCCAGTGCAGAGGCCGGGCGTTCCGGCGCTGCCGCCGCGCGGGCCGCGCAGAACGCCGCCGACGCGGCGGACGCCGCCGCCTCGGCCGGCAGCTCGGCCGGCGAGGCCACGGCCCAGTCGCGCAGGGCCCGTGAAGCCGCGGCCGTCGCCCGTAGCGCGGCCGCTACCGCCACCCAGGCGGCGGGCCGGGCCGAATCACTCGCCTCCCAAGCCGCTGCCGCGGCCCGTTCCGCACAGCAGAGCGCCAACAGCGCCGCCGACCATGCGGAGAAGGCGGCCAAGGCCGCCGACGACGCCGCGAATGAGGCGGGCAAGGCCCAGGACTGGGCGAACAAGGCCACCGCGCATGCCAACGCGGCCGTCGAGGCGGCGAAGACGGCCTCCGACGCCGTAGCGACAGCGCAGAAGGTCGAGAAGCTCGCTCGTGAGAGCGAGAAGGCCCAACTCGACGACAACACCACGCTTGGTATGGCGGAAGCCAGGGACATCGCGAAGGCCGATCAGGAGGACCGCGACCACCAGCTCGCTCAGAAGAACCAGGCGGCCGCCATCGACCAGGCGACCAAGGATCTGCTGAAGAAGGCGGCCGCGTCCGGTACCGACACCGCGGCTATGGCCGCTCTCGGCCGCAAGGCCGCCGTCAACTTGCTGTCCGCCAGCGGCGCCTGGACCCGCCAGGCTGCCGAGACCGCCCTCTCGGGTACCGACGAGGACGTCGCCGTCTGGGTCAGGACGGACTACGAAAAGGCCCTGCACCAGGACGACCGGGAGCGGGTCCTCTACCTCGCCAAGATCGGCGGCCCCCGGTTGGCGGAGGCCGCCCGTAAGACGCTGGAGGGCGACGACGCGGGCGTGGAGACGTTCCTGAGCCAAGGCGTCTACGACGTTCAGGCCGAGGACTACCGCGTTCAGGTGGCCAAGCTCATGAACGGGGCGGGCAGGGCCGTCAAGAACGCGGGAAGCGCCGCCATCGACGACGGCAGCACCAAGGCTCTTTACGACTTCCTGCTCAACGGCTACCGCACGGCGCTCGAGGAGGACGACCGAGTCGAAACCGCCACGGTCATGCACGACGCCGGTCCCAATGTGCAAGCCGCCGCTCAGGTCGCGATGGACGGTCCCGCCTGGATGCAGCACCGGTTCGTCATCCGCACGCAGTACACGTCGGCTCAGATGGATCAGGACACCGCAGCTCACGTGGCATCTGTACGCGCCCTGATCGCCACGGCCGCCCGTACCGCCGCCCTCGCGAACCAGAACGCGGCCGAAGCCTCCGCGGTAGCCGCCACGGCCCACAACAGGGCCGACGAAGCCGGCGAGTGGGCCGACAAGGCCCGCACCTCGGCTACGCAGGCCAAGGGGTACGCCGACGAGGCACAGGACAAGGCCCGCGAGGCCGACAAATCGGCGGCCGACGCGGCCGATTCGGCCAAGAAGGCCAAGAACGCCGCGAGCACCGCTCGTCAGGCCAGCCGCCAGGCCAACTACTCGGCGAACCAGGCCGCCGTCTCGGCGGAACAGGCCGTTTCCTCAGCGGCAAACGCACGCACTTCGGCCGCCGACGCCGGCAGAGCGGCCACCGCCGCCGGCAAGGACGCCAAGGAAGCCGCACAAGCCGCGAGCGAAGCTCACGGAATCGCCGCCCAGAAACGGCGTCAGGAGCAGGCCGCAGCCGCGGCCAAGGCGGCGGAACAAGCCCGGGAAAACGCCCAGAAGGGCACCGACCCCGCCGACAACCCCAGCAACGACTCCGTTCATCCACCTGGCAAAGCCAAGGATGACGGATGGGACCTCGACGATTGGGCGGGGGCGTTGGGGACGGCAAGCACAACGTCTGGATTGTTGGCTGCAACACTGTCACCTTTCCCTGGGGCGAATCTCGCCTCTCCTTTTTTGGCGGGTTTCTCCAAAGGGGCAGGAATTCTCAGTGTCGCGCTCTACGGCATTTCTGACGGGTTCGGTAGCGAGAAATTCATAGAAGGGGTGGTTGAATTGACCATCGGGAAAGTGGGGGCGGATTTCGGTGAAGAGGTCCTGAAAATTGGGGGTGTGGTGTTCACGAAGGTGGACAGAGCTGTCTATGACGCGATTTCTCCCTTGGTCACCCTGTTGTCCGGATGACTGAGAATGCTCTGTTGAGCTCAAGGGAAATAGGGAAATAGAATGCCGCGGGGCCCGTGCAGGCGGGCCCCGCTGACCCGAGGAAAGTAACGTGGAACCTCCTGTTATATCCATGCCTATGTGGTGGATCATCGCTGTGATCAGCGTGATTGTATTTCTGGTATTTTCCATCACTCTCATGCCTAACCGGCGTTACAAGATCCAGGTGTCTTCGTCTCCGGTGGCTGGGGCGTCAGTCGCCTTGGTGGCCGGAATTGTGAAGCATATGGATACGCATACTTTGCTGGCGCTGTATTCGAGCGCGATGCTTGGAATCCCTCTGGGGATGCTGGGGAACCGGCGGGAAGTGAGAGAAAAGGCTCAGGATATAGCGATCCATGGAGATCGTCCGGAGAATAAGTTGTCCCGCAGGGCTTTGGTGCAACTTCTGGCGACGCTGGCTGCTACGGGGGCGCTCGCAGCGTGGCTCTCCACGGCAAAGCCGTAAAACAGTACGCGGCACGCCCCGGGTCGATTTCGAGTAAAGGCAGAAGATATGGGACTCCCCTTCATTTCGCTGAATTTTTGGTGGGGTGCATCCGTCACGGTCACGGCGATTTTTCTGGCATTCTTCATTCCACTCATGCCGAATAAACAATACCGCATCCGAATGCTCCTTGCGCCCGTGTTGGGTATAGCATTCTGCGTGATCGCTGCCATGGCGAAAGGGCTGGGAGCAGGGGAAGTGCTTCCGATGTACTCGTTCGCAATCTTGGCATTTCCCGCCGGCTTCATCGGGCATCGCAGAGAGTTCAGGAAACGGCTTCTGGACAGGGTGGCGAATGGCGAGAGCCCGGCGAACGGCCTGTCCATGCTGATGCAGTTGCAACTGGTCTTGGTGATCGCGGTTGCCGCATCGATCGGGGCGCTCTTTTCCATGTCGGCACCGTGATGCGGCTCGGCGGAGTGGAACGGCCGGGGGAGCAAGGCAGTCCCTGACGGGGCACGTTGTCAGTGGTGGGTGCTGTCATAGAGGTGGGGAGACTAGGGAAGAGGGGGAACATGACGGGGAGTTGGGGGTACAGCGGTGGTGGTTGTGGGGGGCTGGTAGTGGGCGGGGGGCCGTGGCGCGGGGTGGCGGGAGGGGCTCGGTGAGCCCGCGTCGTCGGCGGCGGAAGAAGGACGGGGATCTGCTCGTCGTGCTGGGCGCGCTGGGCCTCGCCGCATTGGTGCTGGTCAAGGTCGGACAGTGGGCGTGGGCGCACTGGTGGGTCCTGATCGTGCTCGGACTGCCGGCGCTGTGCGTACTCGTCGGCTTGGCGTACCGGCAGGTTGACCGGATGCGATCCGCGCGGATGCGGGCCGCGAGCCTGACCTACTCGCTCGGCCAACTGGACGCCATGCACCACAGCGCCTTCGAGGTCGCCGTACGCGACCTGCTCGCGCGGGACGGCTCACGCGACGCGCTGCGTTGCGGCGGCAGGGGCGACCTCGGCGCCGATGTGAAGGGGCACGATCCCGCCGGCCGGTTCTGGGTGCTGCAGTGCAAGCACCGCAGCAAGGGACTGGACGGTTCCGCCATCGGAACCCCGGAGTTGCAGACGCTCAACGGGACCGGCCGCCCGGTGCACGGCGGTGACGTCGTCGTCATGGTGACGAACGGGAAGATATCCGGCCCCGCTCGCGACTTCGCCCGGCAGCAGCGCCTGCACCTGGTCGACCGCCACGTGCTGGACGAATGGGCCCGGGGCAGACGGCCGCTCTGGGAGATCCTTCCGGCCGTTCCGCCGCCCCGGAAGCCTCCGCGTCTCCGCCGAGCGCCATGAGCCGCGCCCCATGAGCCGAGCCCCATGAGCGGTACCCGACCGTTCAGAGGCGCCGGTGCACGCGGGATGCGACTCCGTTCCCGCCGTTCCCGCCGTCCCGCTTCCGGGCGAGCTGGTCTTGCAGCAGCGCGTGACGGAACTGGTACCTGGGGCCCTCCGCGCGCAGGATGCGATGGTCGTAGGCGTCCTTGAGGAAGCGCATGCCGAGCAGCGGGAAGCGGCCGGTCGCCCACAGCTGGACGAACAGGAGAGTGGTCCGCCAGTGGTCCGACACGGTGATGCCGCCGGCCGTACCGAAGGGAACGGCCGCGCCCACCACGACGAAGGGCAGGGAGGCGACGCCGGCGTCGTTCTTCACGAGGTGGTTCAACCCGGCCGCCAGCCCCAGGAAGAGGCCGAAGAGGGTGCCGCAGACCATGGCGAACCAGCGCTCCTGGCGCCATGACGTGTGCGGGTCGGTGACCGGGTCCGCATGAGCCTTGGGGCGTGCCGAGGCGACGATGAGGGAGAGCAGGAGCGCGCCGATGATTCCGGCAGCCTGTCCTTGGAGGAGCGAATGTCGTTCGCGCCAGTAGAGCAGGCCCAGGTAGAGCCCGCCCGCGGTCGCTGTGCCCAGCAGGGCCCAGGAGCGCAGCCCCTGCCATCTGGACAGGATGGTCCACCCCGGAGCCGCCGGCACACGCGCGGCCGCGAAGGCGGCCGCCCCGCCGACGGCCAAGGTGGCGAGGGCGGCGGAGAGGTAGTCCAGGAGCGACCCCGCCTCGACGCTCCACCTGCCGAGACTCATGCTGAGGATCACGATGCCGGCCATCGCGCCTACGGGCAGGTTGAAGTTCCGTCGCCCTCTGCTGCCGGGCACGCAGAGCCTTCCGCGCCGCCGCGGATCGGGGTCGCGGAACTCCGTGATGGTCCCCACCACCGTACCGACGCCGATGCCCATCAGGATTCCGAAGGCGATTCCGCCGCCGACCCCGGAGAACCACGGCTCGTTGGTATACCCACCGAGGCCGAAGGCCACGACGCCGCCGAGCACGCCGACGGTCAAGCCGACCAGCGCTGTCATGAGCACACGGGGCCAAGCCGGCGCCCACCACTGCATGCGGCGCCAGTCGATGCTGCGCTCACCGCGCCGGACCATGATGGCGGCGAGGTTGCCGAGCCACTGCTCCACCTGTTCCGGCGCGTACGACGGGTGGGCGGCAGGCCGTCCGGACGCGCTGTAGCGCACGGTGATCAACCGGCTGAAGAGGTACTCGACGACCTCGTCCCGCGACCCGAACCGCCCCGGCACGAGCATCTCGTCCACGTCGGCGATCCGGTCGTCGGGAAAGGCGTCACGCATGAGCGTGAGTGTCAGCGGCGTGTCCAGGGCCGCGGAGACGACGCTGTCCTGCTGCTCGTTGAGGTGCGCGATGAGCCGCCGCCAGGGCTCCGGAGCCGGCACGGGCTGGCAGTGCTCAAGGAAGCCGACCGCGTCGGCGCGCGTCACCGGCGACAGTTCCAGCGCCGCCGCCCCATGCAGGAGTCCGGACCGTACGGCCTCCTCGTACTCGTGCGGGCGGGAGAAGAGTATGACGCGGTACGCGGCGTGGCGGTCGATCTCCCGGAGTGCGGCCTGGCGCAGGGCGGGCGCCATTTCGTCGAATCCGTCCAGGAACAGCGAGATGACGCCGTCCTCGACCAGATGGGCCGCGCTCTCGCGTGCGAGGCGGTAGTCGTCCGTGAGCCGGCTGACCAGCCAGTCGTTCAGGTCCCGGCCGTCCCAGCCCACGACGCTCAGCAGAACCGGCACCGGGCAGTTCGCGCGCTCGGCCGGGGAGAGCCCCCTGCGGTGTTCCAGGGCGCGCAGCAGGGTGAGCACCGCCGCGTCGGACTTCCCGCTGCCGGGGGCGCCGAGGACGACGGTCCTGCCGGAGCGCAGCCCGCCGTAGACATGGAAGAGGCCCTTGGCGCCTCCCTCCCGTACGGTGCCGGCCTCGGCCGTGCGGACGCCCGGAACCAGCGGGATCAGGAGCGGGTCGTCGGCGTTCCCGAAGGCAGCCGACTCCGGCCCCGTCACCGCGCGACGTGTCCATGTCCAGCGCAGCGGGATGGGCGCCGGATGCAGCCCCCGGTCGAGCGCGGCCCGCCTCCACTGCTTCTCCCCTGTGGCCGCGAAGGCGTCGAGCATCGCGGCGGGCGAGAGCCGGTCGGGCTTCTTCGTTCTCGTGAAGACGAATCCGGGGTGGACGTGGGCGTCGACTCGGGCGTCGTCTCGGCCGTCGACCGGGGCCCCGCCGCCCGGCCCGCCCGCCGGAGCGGCCCCGGAGCCAGCTGCCGCACCGCCCGCCGGACCGGCTCCGGCAGAAACGGGCGTGCCCTTCGGGGCGGCGCGCGGACCGCCGTCCGCGGCCTCCTCCAGAGCCCGGTGCGCGGCGCGGGCGACGCGCGGGGCGTCCTCCCGCGCGATGGCCCGCAGCCGCTCCGAGGCCGCCAGCACCCGGGCCGGGTCATCGCATGCGAGCCACTCGGCCAGCTCGTTCACCGCGCCGAGGCGTACGTACGGACGTCCGTCCTCCAGCGCTTCGACCAGTCTCTCCGGCAGCGGGGCCGCACTGACCGGGACGCCCGCCGGGTTGCGCGCGAGCCAGATCGTCCCCTCGCCGCCGAACAGCCAGCGCTGCGGGGTCTGGTTCTGGTTCCGCGCCTGCACGTAGTCGAACGCGTACTGGTACGCATCCTCTACGGACACCCAGCCGTCCTGATTCGTGTCCGCGGCACCGGTGCGCAGGCCGTTCACCAGCCCGGCCGTGAACACCGACGCGGCGTTCCGCGCCTCGCCTCCGGTTCCCCCGGCCCCGCCGGAGCCGGTGAGCAGCGACGCTCCCTCGAAGGAGTACTCGCCCTCCCGCGAGGCGGTCAGCACCATTCTCCCGCGCCCCTGGCTGGACAACTGCTGCTCCAGAAGTAGCCCGTCGCCGCCGCCCTTCGCGCCGAGAGTGAATCCCCCGGAGAAGCAGCAGTCCAGGATCAGCACTTGGCGTTTGGCCCGGCACTCGTCCAGCCGGTCGGTCAGCCACTTCGACGGCACGCCGGTCGAAGCCAGCAGGTCCTTTTCCGTGTCCGAGGCGGCGAAGTACAGCTGCCCGCGCCCGTCCTGCACGCCATGGCAGGAGAGGTACACCACCAGCAGTTCGTCCGGCCCGCGCCCGCGAAGGAAATCATGTGCCCCGCGCCGCAGTTGGCGCTCCGTGGGATTGCTGAGCGTGGTGACCCGGAACCCTCCCACCTCGGGGGAGCTCAGTACGTCGGCCAGCTCGCGCGCGTCCTGGACCGGGGAACGCAGTTGCGCCAGCGCGCGGTCCTGATACTCCGATGTCGCGACGACCAGCGCCGAACGCGGGCCGCCCGACAGCTCAGGGGCGGGAACCGAGACGTTCGAGGTAGACATCGATCAACTGCTTCTGCTGGTCGTCCGAAATGCCCGTCACATTCAGCCGTACACCGTCGATTTCGATCTCGGCCGACCGCACGGCGTCCCGCGCCGCCCACCTGCGCACGGCCTCCACGAGATGCCGGACCGCGACCGAGACGCCCATGCGCACCAGCAGCGTACCGACGGCCGCGCTCAACCCCTTCGCCCCCGCCGGAAGATGCTCTGACGCCGCCAACTCGACGTCTTTTACATCGAGTTCGAGGAGCTCCCGGCGCAACCCCCGCGCCAGTGAGGTCAACTCCTGCGCGTCGTAGTCCTGGCCCGCGGCGATCCGTACGGTGACAATGCCTTCCCCGTTCAATTCCAGCCCTCCCTCTTGCCCCCGGGCAGGCCGCTCCGAGGCGGTTCACGCGAAACCTCGGGAACGGCCAGCATGTCACCCGGGCGGTCCGCCATGAAGGGGCGCGATGGCCGACACCGGTCGTGTGGTGCTTCTTCGGCCAGCCCTCATTCTGACGGACCTCGTCAACGAAGCACAGGGCGCCGTGAGTTGGCGGCGCTACAGCCGCGTCACGGTTCAGCGACAAGGGGCAAGGGACTCGCGAACTCGCGAAGCGGCCTCCAGTCCCGCACCCCTCAGATGTACCGGGGGAGACAAGCGAAGACGGTGAGCCCCGACCATGAGTGGACGCCCTATAACAGCGAGCGTCCCGTCGCGCGAGCCTGGCGAGCGACGGCGTAGGAGCTGATCGAGGGGCTCGTTGCTGAGGGATGGGTCCGGATTGCCGACCTCAATTGCGGCGAGATCGCGGAGTGGCGGCGCGTCGCCAACTATGCGAAGCGGGGCGGCCTCGAACTGGCAGGCAGCTGCTTTGAGTAACGTGCACATCCGGCGGTGAACGTACGTCTGGTGGCGAAGCGACTTCAGGCGATCGCGGGGCCATGCTGAGTGGCTGGTCAGGCGGCTTGATGGTTGGCTCGATGGGGGCGAGATCGTCGAGGATTTTGCCGTGCCCAGCAGTCGCGCTCAGCTACGAGGCGCCCAACAGATTCGTTGTGGTACAGGGCTCATTGTGGTGTTGCCCTGCTGCGACGGCGGCTGCGTTCGCTGCTGGGGAGCGTTGGTCCGTATATGGTCCGCATCTTGGCGTCGCCAATGAGTTGCTGCCTCCGATGCTTTCGCCGTCGCGCCGGTACCGATGGACTCGGTGGGGGCTCGATGCTCACCCGTCCATGCCCTCTACGGCTTACAGAACCGTCGTGCTCCGGCTGGAGCGATCTTCTCTCGACTCTCGGCACGGCCCGTCGTCGGCCGTGCCTGCCTACGCCCGCGACGCCGCCAACCAAGCCGAAGCCGAAGCAGCACGCGCCCGCGGCGCAGCGGCCGAAGCCGACCAGCACGCCTCCGCCGCCAACAGTGCTGCCGACCTCGCCGAACACGAAGCCACCGTCGCCCAGGGCGCCGCAACCCAGGCACAGAAGGACGCCACCGACGCCGGCAAGCTCGCCGAATCCGCCGAAACACACGCCAAGTCGGCGGAAGAAGCAGCAAAAAACGCCGACAAATATGCCCATGAAGCTGACGAGGCAGCCAAGAAGGCCGAGGAATACGAGCGCGAGCAGGAACGCAAGCGCCGCGAAGAAGCCGTCAAACAAGACGGCAACGGTGACGGGGGTGACTCCAAGTCGAGTGAGGAAGAAACGGATATTCTTAGACACGCTGGGTTTCCTGTCGATGGGCTCGAGGGAGCTCACGAGATGGCGGGTCAGTCCATTTCTGACTTGGCGAGCCGCGAGAGGTCATTGCTACCCGGGCATGGACCGAGAGTCGCAACGTCTACAATCTCACCGTTGACGAAACTCACACGTACTATGTGCTGGCGGGCAGGACTCCAGTCCTCGTTCACAATAGCAATGGATCTTGTGGTATCACTGGTGTATCCAACCTTCACGGGAAGACTCTGGGCGAAGCCGAGCAGGGCATATTTGGTCAAGGCTTCTCGTTCACGTCGGAGACCAAGGGTGGATACCGCTGTTACGACCACCCTGACGGTAGTCAGGTCTGGATCAGGCCGAACGGCGAGGTGATGAGACTTGGGCCCTCGATTGATGCTGGTCCGAACCAGAAGAACTACCGTCAGAGGTATGGTCCGGATGGCCAGATTACGCAGGAGCATTCAACTGGGGAGATGGTGATTCGGTGAGTTCACTGCAGACATTCCTTGAAGTCGCCTCAGGTTGCCAGGGGTATTTTCTGGATCGTCTCTCACTAGAGCGCATCGATGACATCGATGCGCTGGAGATCGGTCTTCGCTGGGGTCCCGAGAAGCCGGATGTGACGCTCGCATTTCGGGACGTCTACTTTTGCTCGATCGAGCGGCCTCCGGGTCCTGGTGACGCGCCGCTCGATCAGGTAGCTGCAACGCTACTGGAACCGAGCAATTCGTCCTGGCCTGAAGGGCTGAATCTCGAACTGATTCGCTCGTCGTCACTCCCGGCGTTGGTTTGGTTTCGAACGGAAGGGCCAGTGCAAGTCAGCGTGCTTGCTGCGATCGCAAGCGCGTCGTTCGAGGTTATGTAAGCGACCACAAATCTGAAGCCCGTCGGGCAGAGTGGTTTGCAGCGGTGTGCTGGGGGCATGGGGACCAAGCTGCAGCCGCTGGAGCTGACGAAGGACGAGATCGAGATCCTGCGCGGTTGGGCGACGCGTCGTTCGACCGCGCAGGGCCTGGCCAAGCGGGCTCAGATCGTGCTGGCATGTGCCGAGGGCCGCAGCAATACCGCGGTCGCTGCCCCCCTGGGGGTGAGCACGTGGCGGGCGCGTTTCCTCGTCCGCCGGCCGGAGGGACTGTGCGACGAGTCCCGATCCGCTGCTGATCGACAAGATCCGCGATGTGGTGGGGCTCTACCTGCCCCGCCGGCGAAAGCAGCGGTCTTCTGCGTGGACGAGAAGCCCGGGATACAGACCCTGGAGCGGACCGCGCCGGTACTGCCGATGATCCCCGGCACGCCGGAACGACGCAGTTTCGACTACGTCCGGCACGGCGCCGTGGACCTGTTCGCGGCACTCAACACCGCTACCGGCATGGTGATCGGGGCATGCTCACGACGTCACGCGGCAGCAGACTTCCGGCCGTTCACATGGGCCAAGACCGCCGACCAGATCATCGACCGCATCTGCCGCTACTGCACACGAATCTCCGGACCGGCTCACCAGGAGTTGGAGGCGGGCGAGTCGGTCGTCTCTCTGGCCCGGTGGCTCGGTCACTCGGACCCTGGTTTCACGCTCCGGAAGTACGCGCACTTTCTGCCGCGCGCGGGGGCACGGGGCAGCGTCGCCATCGACGCGGTCTTTGCATAGTTGTAGCCGGGGCGGCCGGGAACTGCCCGATCCTGGCCCGAAGTCCCAGAGGAGTCCCAGAGGTGCCGACGCGCCCCCTCCCGGCCCGCATGCGTGCAGGTCAGGTTAGGTGCGGCGGCCCGCCTCCCTCAGATGTCCCGGAACGTCTCGATCTGGGCGCCGATCGAGTTGAGGCGCTCGGCCAGGTCCTCGTAGCCGCGGTTGATGACGTACACGTTGCGCAGGACGGAGGTGCCCTCGGCGGCCATCATGGCGAGGAGGACGACGACGGCGGGGCGCAGGGCGGGCGGGCACATCATTTCGGCGGAGCGCCAGCGGGTGGGGCCTTCCACCAGTACGCGGTGGGGGTCGAGGAGTTTGACGTCGGCGCCGAGGCGGGTGAGGTCGGTGAGGTAGATGGCGCGGTTGTCGTAGACCCAGTCGTGGATGAGGGTCTGGCCCTGGGCCGCGGCGGCGATGGCCGCGAAGAAGGGGACGTTGTCGATGTTCAGGCCCGGGAACGGCATCGGGTGGATCTTGTCGATCGGGGCGCGGAGCTTCGACGGGCGTACGGTCAGGTCGATGAGCCGGGTGCGGCCGTTGTCGGCCGGGTACTCCGGGGTGCGCTCGTGGTCGAGGCCCATCTCCTCCAGGACCGCGAGCTCGATCTCCAGGAACTCCACCGGAACCCGACGGATTGTCAGCTCCGACTCCGTCACCACGGCCGCCGCCAGCAGGCTCATCGCCTCCACCGGGTCCTCCGACGGCGCGTAGTCCACATCGCGGTCGATGTGGCGCACGCCGTGCACGGTCAGCGTCGTGGTGCCGACGCCCTCCACCCGTACGCCCAGTTCCTCCAGGAAGAAGCAGAGGTCCTGGACCATGTAGTTTGAGCTGGCGTTGCGGATGACGGTGACGCCCTCGTGCCGGGCGGCGGCCAGCAGCGCGTTCTCCGTCACCGTGTCGCCGCGCTCGGTCAGCACGATGGCGCGGGTGGGGGCCACGGACCGGTCGACCTCCGCGTGGTACGTGCCGTCCGTCGCCGTCACCTCCAGGCCGAAGTGGCGCAGCGCCGTCATGTGCGGCTGCACGGTCCGGGTGCCGAGGTCGCAGCCGCCCGCGTACGGGATCTTGAACCGGTCCAGCCGGTGCAGCAGCGGGCCGAGGAACATGATGACGCTGCGGGTCCGGCGGGCCGCCTCGGTGTCCATGGCGGCGAGGTCCAGTTCGGCCGGCGGCACGATCTCCAGGTCGTTGCCGTCGTTGATCCAGCGGGCCCGTACGCCGATGGAGCCGAGCACCTCCAGAATCCGGTAGACCTCCTCGATCCGGGCCACCCGGCGCAGCGTCGTGCGGCCCGCGTTGAGCAGCGTCGCGCAGAGCAGCGCCACGCACGCGTTCTTGCTCGTCTTCACGTCGATGGAGCCCGAGAGCCGGCGCCCGCCGACTACGCGCAGATGCATGGGTCCCGCGTACCCGAGCGAGACGATTTCACTGTCGAGCGCTTCACCGATTCGGGCGATCATCTCAAGGCTGATGTTCTGGTTGCCGCGCTCGATGCGATTGACCGCGCTCTGGCTGGTGCCCAGAGCCTCCGCGAGGTGCGTCTGGGTCCATCCCCGGTGCTGTCGGGCGTCGCGGATGAGCTTGCCGATGCGGGCGAGGTACGCGTCTGTCATGCGGCAGACGGTATCTCAGATATGAGATTCCCGCCTAATCGACGGTTGTTCTACTACTATGCAAACAACAGGGAGAACAACGGGAGGTTCATATGTCTGGTTCGCGCACTCCGGCACCGGCCGTCACGCACCGCAAGCCCTGGGCAGTCGCCCTCGCGGCCCTGCCCTTCCTGGTCGGAGCCCTGGTCGTGGTCGCCCTGTACATCCCGTTGCGCCCCCGGCTCCCCGACCCCATGGCCACCCACTTCGGCTCCGGCGGCAGGCCCGACGGATTCACCTCATTGGGTGCGTTCCTCTGGGTTCCGCTCATCATGCAGCCGGTCCTCGGAGCCGTCTTCGCCTCCTTCCACCTCCTCTCCAGCGCCCCGGTCCGCGCCCGGAGCGCCTTCATGGCCATCGGCTACTCCGTCGCCGCCCTCGTCGGCTACCTCTTCGCCGCGCTCATTTACGCCGGCGTGGACGTTCCCGACGCGGCGGACGTGAGATTCCCGGCGTGGCAGGTCGCCGTCGCCCTCGGCGTCGCGGCCGTCGCGGCGGCGATCGGCTGGTTCATCACCAGACTCGTGCCCTCGACCACCCGCCCCGCGACGGGTGAGGCCGCCGCACCCGAGCCCGTACGGCTCGGACTCGCCGCCGGCGAGCGCGCCGCCTGGACCCGCACGATCGGCTCCCTCTTCCTGGCCCTCCTCGGCGCCGCGGCCGCCTGCGCCGGAATCGTCCTCATGCTCACCGTCGGGGTGTGGCCGGGCGTCCCGCCGCTCCTGCTCGGCCTCACCGCCGCGCTGTTCGGCACCGTCCGCGTCACCGTCGACCAGGACGGCCTCCGCCTCGCCCCGCGCGTCGTCCCCCTCCCGCGCATACGCATACCGCTCAGCCGCATCGAGGAGGCGCGCGCCTGCGACATCCGCATCTTCAAGGACTTCGGCGGCTGGGGGTACCGGGTGCGGCCCGGCCGCAGCGGCGTCGTACTGCGCTCCGGCGAAGCCATCAGCCTGCGGCTCACCACCGGCAGCGAATTCGTCGTCACCACCGACGACGCCGGCACCGCCGCCGGGCTCCTCAACACCCTCATCGACCGTCGGCCCGCCCCCTCGGGCCCCGGCAGTAGTGGGAGCTGACATGCTCTTCCGCGTCGACCCGAGCTCCCCGCTCCCGCTCGGCGACCAGATCGCCGGGTGCGTCCGCGGCGCCATCGCCGACGGCACGGTGCGTACGGGCGAACGCCTGCCCGCCGCCCGCGAACTGGCCCGCTCCCTCGGCGTCAACGTCCACACCGTGCTGCGCGGCTACCAACGCCTGCGTGACGAGGGGCTGTTGGAGCTGCGCCGCGGCCGGGGAGCCGTCATCACCGCCGGCGCCTCCCCCTCCCGCGCCCGCCTCGTCGAGGGGGCGCGGGAGCTGGTGGCCCAGGCGCGGGAGCTCGGGCTCGCCGACGACGAGATCCTGGCGCTGGTACGGGCCGGGCTCGCTCCTGGGTGAGGGCCGCCCCGACGCTGCTCAGGCGCTGCCGCAGCCCCGGCCCGCCGGGTGCCGGCCCTCACGCCCCTACGATCCCAAGTAACGGATCACCGCCAGCACCCGGCGGTTCTGCTCCTCCGCCGCCGGAAGCCCCAACTTCCCGAAAATCGCGGCCACATGCTTCTCCACCGTCCCCGGCGTCACCACGAGCGACTGCGCGATCCCCGCGTTCGAACGGCCCTCGGCCATCAGGGAGAGCACCTCGCGCTCGCGCTGGGTGAGAGCGGCCAGATCCTCGGACCGCCGGTTGCCGGCGGCCAGTTGGGTGACGACCTCCGGATCGAGGGCGGTGCCGCCCGCGGCCACACGCGCCAGCGCGTCGGTGAACTCGGCCACGTTCGCGACTCGGTCCTTGAGCAGATAGCCGACGCCCGCCGAGCCCGCCGCGAGCAGCCGGGTGGCGTACCGCGTCTCGATGTACTGCGAGAAGAGCAGCACCCCCGTGCCGGGGTGCGCGGCGCGGATGTCGATGGCGGCCCGCAGTCCCTCGTCCGTGTGGGTCGGCGGCATCCTGATGTCCACCACCGTCGCGTCCGGACGGTGTTCGGCCACCGCCGCGCGCAGCGCCCCGGCGTCGGCGACCGAGGCGCACACCTCATGGCCGCGGTCCGCCAGCAGCTGAGTGAGCAACTCCCGCAATACGGGGGCGTCTTCCGCGATCACGACGCGCATGGCCGCATGCTCCCATCCTTTCGGAGGCTTCTCCCAGGCGTGGCCGCCTCGGGGAATTCAAGCGTGTCGGGGCAGGACCACGGTCACCTCCGTCGGGCCGCCCGCCGGGCTCGCGACCGTGAACGTCCCGTCCACCGTGCGTACGCGCTGCGCCAGCCCCGCCAGTCCGCCGCCCGCCGCCGGGCGCGCGCCGCCGCGGCCGTCGTCGGCGACGCGGAGCCGGAGCGCGCCGTCGCGCTGTACGGCCTCGATCGCGATGTTCCGGGCGGCGCTGTGCTTGGCGGCGTTCGTCAGGAGCTCGGCGGCGCAGAAGTAGGCGATGGCCTCGATCGCCGCGGTGGGGCGTACGGGCACGTCCACCGTCAGCGCCACCGGCACCGCGCTCCGGGCCGCGAGGCCGGCCAGCGCGTCGGGCAGGCCGTCGTCCAGCACGGGCGGGTGGAGGCCGCGGGAGAGGTCGCGCAGCTCGGTGAGGGCCGCGGCGGCGTTGCGGTGCGCGGTGTCCACCAGCCGCCGGGCGCCGTCCGCGTCCGGCGGCGGACCCGCCTCGCCCAGCTTCTCCTTCGCCATGTCGAGGCTCATCGCCAGCGCCACGAGCCGCACCTGCGCCCCGTCGTGCAGATCGCGTTCCAGCCGCCGGAGCGTGGCCGCCGCGTCGTCCACCGCCAGCGCCCGCGTCTCCTCCAGGTCGCGGACCCGCTGGTCCAGCCGGCCCGGCCCCAGCAGGGCGCGCAGCAGCCGGAGATCTGCCGCGACCACGGCCCGCGTCAGCCACGGGGCGACCAGCACCCCGCCCGCCCCGACGGCCAGCGCGCCGAGCGCGCCCGGGTAGGAGCTGACGTGCAACTGGCCCCCCGGCACCGGCGGCAGCACGTCCATCGGGCCCATGGCCCCCGCCATCCAGTACAGCGGGAAGACGACGTCGAGCAGCGAGAAGAGCCACCAGCAGATGGCGTAGGACATGCCGAAGGCCGCCACCGGCAGCTTCACCAGGACGTACGCCACGGCCCGCCAGCCGTCGCCGTCCCGCAGCCGGGCGTCCAGCCGGCCCAGCACCCCGCCCGCGCGGGAGCGGAAGGGCGTCGGCGCGGTGACGCGCTCGCCGAGCAGCCCGGCCGCCAGTGCGCGGTGGACCTTGCCGAGAGCCCGGGCGAGCGCCGCGTCCGCCGCCAGCACCAACACACCGACGAGTGCGCCGACCAGAGGGAGCGTCAGGACAACGCCCAGTGCGAGCAGCATGGCGATGAACGCGAAACCGGCCAGCCCGAGGGGCAACCCCACTGCGCAGTAGGCGAGTTCCGCCCATGTCCGGCGGTGCGCGAACGGGTCGCGGAGCAGTGCGCGTACGCCCGCTGAAGCCCGTACGAGCACAGCTGTCCGTACGAGCCCAGCAGCCCGTACGCGCGCCGGGTCCCGTACGCGCGCCGGGTCCCGTACGCGCGCCGGGTCCCGTACGCGCGCCGGGTCCCGTACGCGCGCCGGGTCCCGTACGCGCGCCGGATCCCGTACGCGCGCCGGATCCCGTACGTGCGGTGTGCCATGTACGCGCGCCGCGCCCCGGTCTGACATCCAATCAGGCGTCTCGCCGCGTCAGCACCCGGTCGCCGATGACGAGCGCGGCGGCGACGTACAGCCAGAGCACGGCGAAGCCCACCCAGGGATGGAGCGTGTCGGGGTCGGGTTTGGCCACGGCGAGGGAGCTGGAGGCGATGATCGACGGCAGGAACTTGGCGACCGTGGTGCCCGTGAAGCCGGCGAGGACCGCCGGGACGACGAAGATCAGCGCGACCTGCGCGGCGACCGCCGCCGCCGTGTGCCGGATGGCCGCGCCGAGCCCCACCCCGATCACCGCGATCAGCGACAGGTACAGGCCGGAGAGCAGCAGCGCCTGTACGACGCCGGGCTGGTCGAGCGCGGGGTGCGGCACCGAGTCGGACAGCGCCGCCCGGCCCGCGAAGAAGGTGACGAAGGTGATGACCTCGCCCACGACCAGCGTGAGCCCGCCGATCACCGTCGCCTTGGCGGCCAGCAGCCGCCGCCGGTGCGGCACCGCCGCCAGGGTGGACCGGATGGAACCCGACGAGTACTCGCCGGTCACGACGAGCACGCCGATCGTGCCCACGACCAGCTGCCCCAGCGCGATCCCCGCGAGCACGTTGTTCGTGGGGTCGAAGGCCGCGGCCTTGGCCGCGCTGGGCGGCTTGGTGTTGGCCATCGTGGCGACGCCGATGCCGATCATGCCGACGACGACGCCGACCAGCGCCCATACGGACGAACGGAGGCTGCCGAGTTTGATCCACTCCATCCGGACCGCGTCCCGGAAGGCGTGCTGCCCGGCCCTCGGAACGCGGGGGAGGCCCGCTGCCGCCACGGTCATGCCGTCCACTCCTTCCACTCGTCGCGAGGCGCGGCGCCGGTGCCGGTGCTTGTGCTGGTGCCGATACCGCGGTACTCGACGCTCCCACTGGTCAGCCGGAAGAACGCCTCCTCCAACGTTCCGCCCCCCGAGGTCAGTTCGGCAACCGAGGTGTCGGCGAGCAGCCGCCCCTGGCCGATCACTACCAAGTGGTCCGCGGTCAGCTCCATTTCACCGATCAGATGGCTCGACAGCAGCACCGTGCGCCCTTCCGCCGCCAGCGACCGCATCAACTCCCTTATCCAGCGCACCCCCGCCGGGTCCAGCCCGTTGACCGGTTCGTCGAAGAGGAGCACGGCCGGGTCGCCCAGCAGCGCCGTCGCGATGCCGAGCCGCTGCGCCATGCCGAGCGAGAACGTGCCCGCCCGCCGCCGCGCGACGGCGCTCAGCCCGACGGTGGCCAGCACCTCGTCGACCCGGCGGCGCGGGATGGAGTTGCCCGCCGCCAGCGCCGCCAGATGGCGGTAGGCGCTGCGCCCCGGATGGAACGTACGCGCCTCCAGCAGCGCCCCCACCTCGCGCAGCGGTCGGCGCAGCTCCCGGTAGGCCCGCCCGCCGATCCGCGCGTGCCCGGCGTCCGGCGCGTCCAGCCCCGTGACCAGGCGCATCGTCGTGGACTTGCCCGACCCGTTCGCGCCGAGGAAACCGGTCACGCTGCCCGGCCGCACATCGAAACTCAGCGTGTCGACGGCGACCGTCGCGCCGTAGCGTTTGGTGAGATTACGGATCTCGATCATCACAACTCCCTGGAGCGCGTGGGTATGTGCTCCCGTACGTACGGGCATGCGCTCGTGGAATGTCACGCTAGGCACCGGCGGGCCGCCCCGGAACGCGGCTGACCACCAACTCCGCCCGGGGGATTTCCCCCAGACGGGACGAGGACGAAGGGTGCCGCGCCCGGCCGGGCGACGCCATCATGCGGGGATGGACCGGAATCCGATGAGCGAACCGCCGGCCGTCACGCGGCTGGCGCGGTACACGTCGAGCGAGTTCGACGAGATCAGGGGGGACGACCACGATCCCTTCGAGGTCGAGGGGTCCGGCTTGGTCTGGCGGCCCACGCAGGAGCACTTCGGCGTCCGGCTCGACGGCCGCCTGGTGGCGCACGCGGGGTACGTGCCCGTGCCACTGTCGGTGGGCGGCGCCCGGTTCCGGGCCACGGGGGTCGGCAGCGTCATCGTCGCGCCCGGACAGCGGGGGCGCGGGCTGGCCCGTACCGTCGTGGCGTCCGCGGTGGAGCACGGGCGCGGGCGGGGCCTGGAGTACGGGTTCCTCTTCTGCCGGCCGGACCGCGTCCCGGTCTACGAGCGGCTGGGGTGGCGGCTGCTGAAGGACGACGTGCGGATCGAACAGCCCGACGGGCCGATCGTCATGCCGCTCCGCTCGATGTGGCTGCCCCTTCGGGAGGACGCGGTGTGGCCGGGCGGACCGGTGCGGCTGCTGTCGTTGCCGATGTGACGGCGCCTCCCGGCCCGTTCAACAACCTCTCAATGGAAAGAAGTTGACGAGCTGTCCGGTCAGTCCTGAGTCGACGCGATGCTGCCGAGGAGGGCCGCCAGTTCGGCGGGCGCGGACAGGAAGGGGGAGTGGCTCCTGGCGATGCGCTCGACGCGCCCGGTGCGCGCGGCCATCTTCTCCTGCATCGCGGGCTTGAGCGCCCGGTCCTGCTCGCAGAGCACGTACGTGGAGGGCACGGTCCGCCACGCCGCCTGGGTGATCGGCTCGTGGAACGACCGCTTGCTCTGCTCGACGAGCCGGCCGATGGCGAGCTCGGCCTGCTCGTCGGTCAGGTCCTGGTACAGCAGGCCCCGGGCGTCTTCGAAGCCGGGAACGGAGCCTTCCAGGTCGTCGGTCTGCGGGGCGCCGTGCATGCCGCGGGTGTACTCGCCCTCCTCGGGCACGTACGCGGCGAGGTAGACGAGGCGCGTGACGTTCGGGTGGTCCCCGGCGGCCTGCGTGACCGGGAAGCCGCCGTAGGAGTGGCCGACGACGACCACGGGGCCCGGTATCCGCCGCAGCTGCGCGGAGACCTCTTCGGCGTCGGCGTACATGCCCGCGGAGGGCGTGGGCTGCGGGCCGCCGCTCGGCAGGGTCACCGTGCGGGACTGCCACCCCTCGGCGGCGAGGGCGGCCTGGAGCGGCTCCCAGCAGGTGGGCCGGTGCCAGGCGCCGTGGACGAGGAGGAAGGTCGGGCGGGGCTCGGCAGTTGACATGGAAGTGCTCCTGATGTTGTGACAGGCTTACTGTTAAGTTGACAGTAGACCTGTCATCTTCTGCCGGTCAAACTCTGGGCCCGCGCACCGGGCATGCCAGACTTGGGCGAGCACGAGAGGTGGAACCAGCGATGCCCCGAACGCCGTCGCGCGTCGAACCGGTCGGCGATGCGCACGAGGAGCGGCTCGAATACGCCCTGTGGCAGGTGAACAGAACCCTGCTGAAGGCCCTCGACGACGAGCTCAAGCCGTTGTGTCTCACCATGGCCCAGTTCGGCACGCTCTACCGGCTCGCCGTGTACGGCCCGATGTCCGCCGCCGACCTCGCCCGCGACGTCGGGATGCGCCCCCAGACCGTGGCGCAGAACGTGACCGCGCTGCTCAAGGCGGGCCATGTGCACCGCCGCCGCCACCCGGTCCACAAGCGCATCCTGCTCGTCGAGCTGACCGAGCAGGGACGCCGCGTCTGGGAGGACGCCGATCGCCGGGCCGCCGCCGTGGAGCGGCGGATCCAGGACGCGCTCGGCGAGCGGCGTCATCAGTCCATGTGCCGCGACGCCTGGAAGATCGTGGACGCGTTCGGCGGCCTGCCCGACGAGGCTGCCGGCGACCGCCTCTGACCTGTGCTGTGGTTACGGGCCTGCGCCCGCAACCGCTGCGCCTGCAACCGCTGCGCCCGCAACCGTTGCGCCTACAGCCGTTGCGCCTACAGGTCGGCCACGCGCCAGACGCCGATCGACTTGTCGGTGAAGCCGTACCGCACGCCCGTATCGCCTTCCCGCGCCACGTATACCTCCGAGCAGTTCTCGTTGATGACATGGCTCGGGGCGGGGAGGGAGAACGGCGCGAGGCAGAGATTGAGCGAGCGCCAGCCGCCCGTCTCGATATCGGGGGCGTTCTCGGTCCGGCCCGTGAAGGTGGTCGCGGCGAGATACGTGGCGCCGCTGCGCTTGACGTTCTCCAACGCGGCCCGCACGGCGGCGTCGCCGAAGTGCACCAGGCAATCCCGTGAGAAGACCAGATCGACCCGCGGAAGCGGACTCCGGGTGATGTCGAGGACGCGGAATTCACGGCCCGGCCCCGCGAAATCGCGGGTGTTCCGCTCGACGACTTCGGGGACGAGGTCGGCGCCGATATAGGCGTCGATTCCGAGGTCCAGCCGGGACATCCAGTAGAAGTCCCCGCACGGGATGTCGAGCAGCGTACGGACGCCGAGCCGCGCGAGCAGGCCGGGGAGCTCGGTGCGGAGCGTGGCGGTCTGCGCCAGGTTCGAGCCGTTGCCCGAACGCGACGTGTCCCCTTCTTCGCCGCCCCCGCCCTGCCCGGCGCGGCTCTCGCCCGCGAGGTAGAGATTCCAGGTGTTGTTGTCGTAGAGCTTGGTGAAAACACCCTCCATCGTCCGTTCGGACGACGCGTTGGGGGAGCGGGGAACGCTGATGGAAGGGAATTCGCGATTCATGGGGCTCATGACAAGCCTTCCGATAACGAAATGACGGAATGAATCGATACCCGAACAGGCTCCCGTGGCCCCGGAAGCCTGTCAACGGCACCCATCCGGTCCCCATCCGGTCCCCATCCGGCATCCGGCCCGGTATCCGGTCCGACTCCCGGCCCCGCGCCGCCTGCCGTCCCACCGTCGACAGCTCAGCCCTCTATCGCCCCGCCCCCATCGCCCCGCCCCTATCGCCCCGCCGCCCGAGTCCGTACCAGCAGCCAGAGGAAATACGGCGTCCCGATGACGGCCGTGAGCAGCCCCGCGCCGAGCTGCGCCGGAGCGATCACCGTCCGCCCCAGCATGTCCGCCAGCCCCACCAGCACCGCGCCCAGCAGCACCGCCACCGGCACCACCCGTACGTGCCGGCGGCCCACCAGGGCGCGCGCGGCGTGCGGGGCGACCAGGCCGACGAAGGAGATGGTCCCGGCGCACGCGACGGCCGCCGCGCTCAGCAGCACCGCCAGCGTCAGGAAGCCGAGGCGCGACCGGGACAGCCCCAGACCCAGCAGCTTCGGGGTGTCCTCGTCGAGCGAGACGAGGTCGAGTTCGGTGCGCCGTACGACCGCCACGGCGACGGCCGCCGCCAGGACGATCGCGAGCGGCAGCAGGTCGGGCATCGTGCGCCCGTACGTCGAGCCGGACAGCCAGGTCAGCGCCTTGGTGGCGTTGAACGGGTCGGTGAGGACGATGAACAGGCTGATCAGGGCGGCGCTTGCGGTGGAGACGCCCATGCCGACCAGGACCAGGCGGTTCTGCCGGAAGCCGCCGCGCGCGGACAGCCCGAAGACGAGCGCCGAGGCGAGGGCGGCGCCCGCGAAGGCCGCGCCGGCGAGCCCCGCCGGCCCGGCCTGCGGCACGGTCGTCACCAGGATCACCGCCCCCAGCGCCGCGCCGCCGGAGACGCCCAGGACGCCCGGTTCGGCGAGCGGGTTGCGGGTCACGGCCTGGACGAGGGTGCCCGCCAGGGCGAGGGCCGCGCCCGCGAGGACCGCGGCGAGCACCCGCGGCACCCGCGTGTCGAGGACGAAGGAGACGGCCCGGCCGGCCCTGCCCTGCGTCCAGTTCACGACGTCGCCGAGCAGCAGCTTGGAGTCGCCGAGCAGCACGGAGCCGACGGCCAGCGCGACGAGCGCCGCCACCAGCACGGCGGTCGCGGTCAGGAAGACGGTCCGGCTGCGGATGCGCAGCCGGTCGGGCGGTGCGGCGGCGCCGGTGTCCCGGCCCCTGGTCGCCAGCACCACCAGGAAGGCGGCGCCGACCAGGCTCGTCACCACGCCGGTCGGCACGGCTACCGACGTGTCCGCCGACACCATGGCCCGCAGCGCGACGTCCGAGCCGAGCACGAGGGCCGCGCCGGCCAGAGCGGACAGCGTCACGCTCGTACGGACTCGGGCGAATCCGCGGTAGCGGCGCGCGAGCAGGCGTACGAGGGCCGGGGCGCACAGGCCGACGAAGCCGATCGGTCCGGCGAGGGTGACGGCGGCGGCGGAGAGCAGCGCGGACAGCACGACGGTGGTCACGCGGGTGGCCCGTACGGGCACGCCGAGGCCCCGCGCGGCGTCGTCGCCGAGCGCGAGGGCGTCGACCCGGCGGGCGATCAGCAGCAGCCCGGCGAGGGCGGCGACGGCGAGCGGCACCATCCACAGCACGCTGCCGAAGCCGTTCTGCGCGATGCTGCCCTGGTTCCACGCGTACAGCCCCTCCGTCTGCTCGGGGAAGAGCAGCAGCAACCCTCCCGTGACGGAGGCGAGGCCGAGGGTCAGGGCGCTGCCCGCGAGCACCAGCCGTACGGTCCCGGTGCCCAGGCCGGACAGCCCGAGGACGAGGGCAGCGGCGGCCAGACCGCCGACGAAGGCGACGCCGGAGGACGCGAACACCGGCAGCGAGACGCCGGTCGCGGCGACCAGCCCGAGCGAGAAGTAGGAGCCGGCGTTGACGGCCAGGGTGTCGGGCGAGGCGAGGACGTTGCGGCTGACGGCCTGGAGGGCGGCGCCCGACATGCCGAGCGCCGCGCCGACGAAGAGCCCGGCGGCCATGCGCGGCAGCCGGGAGGCGACGACGACGGACGCGTCCGCCGGGTCGGCCTGGCCGGTGAACGCCTTCCACACCTCGGCCGCGCCGACGGCGGCGGTGCCCTGGGCGATGTCGACGACCGCGAGGACGGCCACCAGCAGGACGAGCGCGGCCGTCACCCCGACCGCGCCGCCCGTCCGGGAGGCCGCGGCCGCGGTGGGCGCGGGAGGGGCGGGGGGAGCGGTGGTGGTGACGGCCATGATCTTTACGCGCGCCTCGTCATCACTTCTTCAGCGCGGCGACGACGGAGTCGACGTACGACTCCATCGACCCGGTGCCGCCGAACATCCACACGCCGTCGGGCAGCCGGTGCGTCTTGCCCGCCTTCACGAACGGCAGCGACTTCCACACCGCGTTGTCGGCGAGGGCCCCGGAGAACGGCGAGCTGGTCTTGTCGTCGTCGTTGCCGATGTACCCGAACTCCGTGTCCTTGTCGAGCTTGGTCAGCCCCTCGACGTCGGTGGAGCCGAGCCCGTAGGCCGGGTCGCCCTTGAGCTTCCAGGGGTTCTTCAGCCCGAGCTTGTCGTTCACCGCGCCGATCAGCGAGCCGCTGAGGTACGGGCGGATGCTGACCTGGCTGCCGTTCACATACCCGTCCGCGAAGGCGAACTTCGTGCCCTTGTGTCCGGACTTCTCCAACGCCTGCCGGCCCTCCTCAAGCTTCGCCTCGAAGCCCTTCTTGAGCTTGCCGGCCTGCTCCGTGGCGCCCGTGGCCTGGGCGATGAGGTCCAGGTTCCTGGTCATCTGCCCGATCGGGTCGGACCCGTCGGCGGACTTCACGTCCAGCACGGGGGCGATCTTCCGGAGCTGCGCGAGGGCGGCCTTGGGCAGGCCGTCGGTGGCGACGATGAGGTCGGGCGCGAGGGCCGCGACGGTGTCCATGCTCGGCTCGCCGCGCGTGCCGATGTCCTTCGGATCGTTCTTCAGCGGCGCGGCCTTGTCCCAGGTCTTGTACCCCTTGACGTCCGCGACGCCGGCCGGCTGCACGCCCAGCGAGACCAGGTGCTCCACGACGTTCCACTCGGTCCCGACGACCTTCTTCGCGGGCCGGTCCAGCTCTACCTTCGTGCCGGACGCGCCGGTGAGGGTGATGTGCCCGTCATCGGACTTCTTGGACTGGTCCGCAGCGGGCTCGGTCGTACCGCACGCGCTGAGGGTGAGCGCGGCGGCGGCTGCCGCGGCCGCGGTGAGGAGGAGTCGTCTCATGGGGTGGCACTGAGCCTTTCACTGTGCGCGGGGCGCGCGTTCTGCTTGCTGTCTTACGTGGTGGGGGCGCCGGCCCGGGCCGGGACGCCGCTGTCCTGAGCCGGGACGCCGTCCGGGCGCGATGGGGCGCCGCTGTCCTGGGCCGGGACGCCGTCGGCCGGGGCGGTGCCGTCGTCTTGCGAAGCGCCGTCGGCCGGGGCGGTGGTGTCGTCGCCTCGCGCCGTGTCGTCGTCGCCGTCCGCCGCCCGGCGCGTGTGGTAGCGGCCGATCGCGCGGGTGCGCAGCCGCCCCGTCAGCGGATCGGTCGAGACCTCGATCCGGATGCCGTACGTGTCCGTGAGCCGCTCCGGGGTGAGTACGTCCTCGGGCCCGCCGTCCGCGATGACGCGGCCCTGCCCGAGCAGCACGATCCGGTCGGCGACGGCCGCCGCCTGGTCGAGGTCGTGCAGGACGACGCCGACGGCGATCCCGTGTTCGTCCGCCAGGTCCCGTATCAGGTCGAGCAGTTCCACCTGGTACCGCAGGTCGAGGTAGGTCGTCGGCTCGTCCAGCAGCAGCACGCCGGTCTCCTGCGCGAGGCAGCCCGCGAGCCACACCCGCTGGAGCTGGCCGCCGGAGAGGTGCTCGGCGCCCCGCTCGGCCAGGTCGGCGACGCCGGTCATGCCGAGGGCCCGGTCCACGGCCGCGCGCCCGCCGGGGTCGGACCGGCCCCAGCGCCCGCGGTGCGGATACCGCCCGAACTCCACGACGTCCCGGACGGTCAGCCCGCTGGGCGTCGGCCGTCCTTGGGGCAGCAGCGCCACGCGCCGCGAGAACTCGCGGGGCGTCAGCGCGAAGCAGTCCGTTCCCTCGTCGAGCGTCAGCGCCGCGCTGCGCGCCCGCTGGAGCCGCGCGGCGGTCCGCAGCAGCGTCGACTTCCCGCTGCCGTTCGGCCCGACGAGCACGGTCACCTGTCCGGGCGACAGTTCGAGGGACGCCTCGTGCACGACGTCGACACCGTCGTACGCCACGGTGACGCCCGTGGCGGAGAGGGTGTGGCCGCGGGTACGCGCGGCCTGGGGGAGTTCTTCACCGACCTTCACGGGGCAAAGGTTAGCCTAACCTAATCTTGGCTGAAAATAGCCTCATGGGACGGCTTTTGCCGACCGCTTCCCCGGCCCGAGCAAAACACCCCAAATGCCCCCGGTGTGTGTAAAGTCGCCGCAGGCGGCCGCCCGGTGCGGCCCGCGGCCCGCGGCCCGTACGGACATGACACGAAGCGGCACGGACACGAAGCGGCACGGACGCGGAGCCGTACGGACACGAAGCGGTACGGACACGAAGCCGTACGGACACGAAGCGGTACGGACACGGAGCCGTACGGACACGAGGCCGTACTGGCATGACGCGAGGTCGGCCGGGAACTCGCACCGCCCCGACTCAGGAGGCCGCCACATGCCCGACAGGCTCAGGAGCGCGCTCGCCGGCGAGGCCCGCGGCATAGCGCGTTCCATCCGCCGGGCCGCGACATCCGCGGGCCCGGAACGCGATACGGCCGTACAGGCGCTCAAGGCCGCCGCGGCGGCACTGGCGGCGTGGGCGCTCGCGGGCTGGTGGTGGAACGCGCCGATGGCGCTGCTCGCGCCGTGGACCGCCGTCCTCCTCGTCCAGAGCACGGTCTACCGCTCGGTGTGGTCGGCGACGCAGCAGTTCGCCGTCGTCGCGACGGGCACCGTGATCGCCGCCGCGGCGGCGACGCTCACCCACGACGTACTGGCCGCGATGGCCATCGCGCTGCCGATCACGGTGCTCATCGGCCAGTACTCCCGGTTCGGGGAACAGGGCTGGTACGCGCCGACCGCCGCGCTGTTCGTCCTCACCTACGGTTCGTACGGACCCATGGAGATCGTGCACCGGCTCCTGGAGACACTGCTCGGGGCGGTCGTCGGCGTCCTGGTCAACGCGCTCGTCCTGCCGCCCGTGCACACGGGCGGAGTGCGCCAACTGCGCGCCCGCGTGCCGTCGGACTGCGCGGACCTGCTGCGCGACGCGGCGGACGGCATCGAGAACGGATACGACTCGGCGGCGGCCGAGGACTGGTACGCGCGGGCGCTGCGGCTCGGCACGACGGTGGCCGAACTCGAATCGGCCCGCCGCCGTTCCGACGAGAGCCGCCGCCTCAACCCCGGCCGCCGGCTGCGCCGCTCGGCGCCCCACCCCCCGGCGGGCGGCGGCGACTTCCGCTGGGAGCGGGTGGCCGGTCACCTCTCGGCGGTGATGCGCTCACTGGCCGAAACCGTTCGGGAACGCCCCCGCTTCGCCGCCCCTCCCGAGACGGCACTCGGCGCGCTGGCCGCACTGCTGCGGTCGGCCGGCGAGGTGTGCGCGGTCGACGCGGACCGCTTCAAAGCGGCGGACGCCGACGAGGAACGGGCCGTACGCGCCTGGGAGGAAGCCCACGACGCGAGCCGCCGCCTCGCCTCCCACCACACCGACCCGCACGGCGGCCCCGTCACCGCCTCACTGGGCGAACTCACGGCGGCGGCGACCCGGCTCCTCGACGACCTGGAGGCCGTCGCGGCACCGCCCGCGGCCCGCCGCGACCGGTAGTGCGCCCGCACCAGGGCAGGCGAGCGCCTGGTGCGGGCGCACCAGGCGAAGACGGCGGCTGAGGACGATGCCGGGAGCGGCGCGGGCGGGAAATGTGGGAGGCGCGCGAATCCCGCGCTTCTCCCTCTCTCCCGACACCGACAAGGACGTCCATGTCCGAAGCCGTGATCTCCCCTGCCCGCATCGGGCGGCTCCCGATCGGCGCCCTCGGCGCCTTGGCGCTCGCCCTCGGCACCCTGCAGTCAGTGGTGGAGCCCGCGCTCCCGCTGCTCCAGCGCGAGTTGGGGATCAGCCCCTCCGAAGGGGCGCTGGTCGGCAACACGTTGCTCATCACCGGGGCGGTCGCCGCGCCCATCGCGGGAAAACTCGGCGACCGCTACGGCGGCAAGCGGGTACTGGCCTGGCTGATGGCCCTGGTCTCGGCCGGCGGGCTGCTGGCCGGGCTGGCGCCGAATCTGCCGGTGCTGCTGCTCGGCCAGGTACTTCAGGGCGTCATGGTGGGCGCGCTGCCCCTCTCCTTCATCCTCGTGCGGAAGCACCTGCCGGCAGGGCGGTCGCAGGTGGCGATCGGGGTGGTCGTCGCGCTGTTCACCGGCGGCGGCATGGTGGGTACGGCGGTCGCCGGGCCGATCGCGGAAGGGCTGTCCTGGCACTGGATGTTCGCGCTGCCGACGGTCGTGGTCATGGCGGCGACGCTGGCCGTGACCCGGCTGATGCCGCACGATCCGCCGGTCCCCTCGTACGGTGGGAGCGAGGGGAACGACGGTAGCGACGAGAGCGACAAGAGTGATGGGAGCGGCCGGAGCGTCAGGAGGGGCCGGACCGACCCGATCGACTGGCCCGGCGTGGTGCTGCTGAGCGGCACGCTGCTCGTGTTCATGGTCGGGCTCGTGACGGTCTCGAACGGCGGCCTGCCGCCGCTGGCGATCGGCGCCGTCACGGTGGCCGTGGCCGCCCTCGCCACCGCGTGGGTCGCCGTCGAGCGCCGGGCGGCCTCGCCGATGGTCGATCTGCGCATGCTGGCGCGGCCCGCGATGTGGCACGCGTGCGTGCTCACCCTCGTCATCACCACCGGCCTCGGAATGATGATCTTCCTGCTCCCGCAGCTGTTCTCGCTCTCGGCGGACGGATACGGCTTCGGGGCCGGCACCACCGACATCGGACTGTTCCTGCTGCCCGGCGCCCTCGCCGGGGCCGTGAGCGATTCCGTCGGCGGGTTGGCAGCGCGGCGGTTCGGCCCGCGGGCCGTGGTCGTCGCGGGCACCCTCGTCACCGCGGCCACGATGCTCGTCCTGGCGTCGGTGCACACCGCGGCCTGGCAGCTCGCCCTCGCGAAGGTGCTGACCGCGTTCGCCGCGGGCGTCGGCACCACGGCGCTGCTCGCCGGCGTCGCCACCGCCGTCGACGCCAAGGACACCGGCATCGCCACCAGCCTGCTCGTGGTGACACGCGTGATCGGCGTCGCCATCGGCGCCCAGGCCGGCGGCGCGATCCTCGCCGCCGGGGCCGACCCGACGACGGGCAGGCCGACCGAATCGGCCTTCGTCATAGGTTTCGCCCTCACCGGAGTCGTCGCCGCACTGTCACTCCTCGTCGTCCGCATGACGCATAAGACGCCTGAGACGCACACCACGCACGTGACGCAGACGAAGAAGGGAACCCCGGCATGACTCCCATAGGTTCGACGGCGGGCCCGCTTACGGCCGCGAAGCGCGAAGTCCTGATATCCGGGGCCAGCATCGCCGGGCCCGCCCTCGCGTACTGGCTGCGCCGGTCCGGATTCGCGGTCACCGTCGTGGAGAAGGCGGACGCGCTGCGCGACGGCGGCTATCCGGTCGATATTCGCGGTACCGCGACGGAGGCCGTCCGGCGCATGGGAATACTGCCGCGCCTGCGGGACGCGCACATCGACTCGCGCCGCATGACATTCCTCGACGCCGACGGCGGGACATTCGCCTCGGTTGCCCCGAGCGCCGTCGTCGGCGGAGTCGAAGGGCAGGATCTCGAAGTACGCCGCGGGGATCTGACCGCGGCTCTGTACGGGCTGGTCCGCGACGACGTGGAATTCCTGTTCGGCGACTCCATCGACACCCTCGACCAGGACGGGCACGGGGTCGATGTCACGTTCCGCGGCGGGCGGCAGCGCACGTTCGACCTGGTCGTCGGCGCCGACGGCATGCACTCGCAGACCCGGCGGTCCGTGTTCGGCCCCGAGGAGCGATTCCACCGCTACCTCGGCTACTGCTTCGCCATATTCACCATGCCGAACACCTTCGGGCTCTCCCGCGAGGCCATCCTGTGGAACGCACCGGGGAAAGCAGCCGCCCTCTACGCGGTCGGGGACGCGGGCGAGAACGGCGACGAACTCCACGCCTTTCTGAACTTCCATCGCTCGAAAACGCCGCCCATCGAAGCTCTCCGTGATCCCGATGCGCAGCGAGACCTTTTCGCCGAGGGTTTCGCGGGCGCGGGATGGGAGGTCCCCGGCATGGTCGACGCCATGCGCGTCGCGGATGACGCGTTCTTCGACACGGCCGGCCAGATCCGCATGCCCCATTGGTCCAAGGGCCGCGTCGCGCTCGTAGGCGACGCCGCGTACGCGCCCTCGTTCCTCACCGGACAAGGTACGAGTCTGGCCCTGGTCGGCGCCTATATGCTCGCCAATTCCCTGGCGGCGCACCGGGATCGGCACGACGCCGAAGGCCACATCGGAAAAGCCTTTGCCGCCTACGAGCGCGGCATGCGCGAATTCGTGGCCGTGAACCAGGCGCTGGTCGACGACGGCGCGGCCGGCCTCTTCCCTACCACGCAAGAGGCGCTGGAGCGGCGCAACGCCAGGCTGCGCGGTCTCGTCACCATGCCGTCCGCGCCGGTGCGCCCGGCGTACACGGCTCTCGCGCTGCCCGAGCCCGTCCCGCCGCCCCGCCGATTCACCCCGACGCCGACACCAGGCCCGTCCGGTAGGCGATGACGACGAGCTGCGCCCGGTCGCGGGCCTCCAGCTTCGTCATGGCGCGCTGCACGTGGGCGCGGACGGTGAAGGGGCTGAGGAACATCCGGTCGGCGATCTCCTGATTGGACAGACCGGTCGCGACCAGGGCCACCATCTCGCGTTCGCGCGGCGTGAGCACGGCGAGCTGTTCGGCGCGGTGCGCCGGGGCGGCGTCGTCGTTCGGCGTGGCCAGGAAGCGGGCGACCAGGGAGCGGGTCGCGGCGGGGGAGAGGAGGGTGTCGCCGTCGGCGATCGTCCGTACGGCGTTCAGCAGGTCCTCGGCCCCGATGCCCTTGCCGATGAAGCCCCCGGCCCCCGCGCGCAGCGCCTGGGCGACGTACTCGTCGGTCTCGTACGTGGTGAGGATCAGGATGCGGCTGGCGCGCAGTTCCGGGTCCGCGCAGATCTCCGAGGTGGCGGTGAGCCCGTCCGCCTCGGGCATCCGGATGTCCATGATCACCACGTCCGGGCGCAGCTGCCGGGTGAGCCGTACCGCCTCCCGTCCGTCGGCGGCCTCGCCGACCACGGTGATGTCGTCGGCGGAGTCGAGCAGGAGGCGGAAGGCGTCGCGCAGCAGCGCCTGATCGTCGGCGAGAAGCACCCGGACTGTCACGACACACCACCGATCCGCTCTCCGCCGTCTGCCGGTCCGCCGTCCGCTGGTCCGTCGTTCGCCGGTCCGTCGTTCGCCGGTCCGCCGTCCGCCGGTCCGGCGGCCGTCCGCGCCGTCGGCAGCTCGGCGGAGACGAGGAAGCCGCCCTCCGCGCGTCGGCCCGCGGAGAGGCGTCCCCCGACCGCCGTGGCGCGTTCACGCATCCCGATCAGCCCGTAACCGGGCGTACGGTCCGGTCCCGCGTACGTACTCGGCGCCGTACGAGCGTCCCCACCGTCATCCGCGATGCTGACGGTCACGGACTCTCCGCCCCAGACGAGGCGCACCCGGGCGCTCCCGGCGCCGGCATGTTTGGTCACGTTGGTCAGAGCCTCCTGGACGATGCGGTAGGCGGTGAGGTCCGTGCCCGGCGGCAGGGGCCTGGCCGTGCCCTCCTGGCGCACCGACACCTCCAGCCCCGCGCGGCGGAAGGACGCGAGGAGGGCGGGCAGCCGGGAGAGTCCAGGCGCGGGTTCGGCGGGCGCACCCGTATCCCCGTCCTCATCCGCGTCCCCGGTCTGCCGCAGCAGCCCGACCGTGGCCCGCAGTTCGTCGAGCGCGCTGCCGGTGGTCTCGATGAGTTCGTGCAGGCTCTTGCGGGTCTGCTCCGGGCGGGCGTCGAAGAAGTGGGCGGCGACCGTGGCCTGCGCGTTGGCCAGGGTGATCTGATGGGCCACGAGGTCGTGGAGTTCGCGGGCGATGCGCACCCGCTCCTCGGCCACCCTCCGGCGCGCCTCGCCCTCCCGGCTCTCCTCGGCCCGCCGGGCCCGCTCCTCCATGGCCGCCAGATAGGCGCGCCGGTTCCGCACCGAGTTGCCGAGTACGCCCGCCATCAGCGGGAACGCCGCCACCGCCGCCATCCTGCTGGCGTCCCGCCACGAAAGGGCGTCGAAGAACGGGGTGGTGGCGACCAGCAGCGTCGCGGCGGCGAGCGCCACCGCGCCCGCCGCGCGCCGCCACTCGGTGCGTACGGCGAGCGAGTAGGCGGTGATCACGGCGGGCGCTACGAGGGGCGGGCTCAGCAGCAGACCGGCCAACGGCGCCAGCAGCCCGCCCGCGGTCGTGACGGCCATGGCGGCCAGGGGAGCCCGGTGCCGTACGGGCAGTACGGCGCAGGTCGCCACGGCGAGGAGGTAGGCGGCGGCGGGCGGCGCCCCGATCGTGGCGCCGTCGTCCCGCACCGTGCCGGCGAGCAGGCAGAGCGCGAACGCCGCCGCCGTGACCGCTGCCTCCCGCCACCGCACACCACGCGGTCGCGGGTCCCCGCCCCCTGAATTCACCGGCACACGGCCAGAATACGAGGGGGAAGGGGACCTCCTGCTGTCCGTACCGTCCCCCGCCTACCGGCTGCGACCGCCGCCTACCGGCTGCGACGCGCCTGCCTGCCGGACCGGTCTCACCTCAGGTGCCGGGCGAAGAACCGGGCCGCGGCGTCCCCGGCGTGCTGAGGGACGCCGGTGTGCCCGCCCATGTTGGCGTGCAGGGTCTTCTCCTCGGAGCCGAAGGCGTCGAACAGGTCCAGGGCGGCCTGCCGGTCGTTGCCCTCGTCGTCCCACTGCAACAGGACGTGCAGGGGGATGGTGACTCGGCGGGCCTCCTCGACTATGGCGCGGGGGATGAAACTCCCGGCGAACAGCACGGCGGCCGAGACGCGCGGCTCGACCACCGCCAGCCGGACCCCGATGGAGATCACGCCTCCCGAGTAGCCGACCGGGCCGCCGATCCCGGGCAGCGCGAGGAGGGCGTCCAGGGCGGCCTGCCATTCGGGGACCGCCTGGTCGACCAGGGGGAGGATGAGGGCGTCGATGATCTCGCCGCCGACGGGCTCGCCGGCCTCCAGCGCCCGGCGCATGTCGGCGAGGGCCTGCTCGGCGGCGGGCGAGCGGGGCCGGTCGCCGCTTCCGGGGAGTTCGATGGCGGCCGTGGCGAAGCCGTCCGCCGCGGAGTGCCGGGCTCGGGCCGCCAGCCGCGGGTACGCCTTGCGCAGTCCGAGGGGAGGGGGGCTGAGCAGGATCAGCCGCGCTGGTTCAGACGCGGATGCGGCCGCGGATATGAAGGAGGGCGTCCACAGGATGCCGGGGATCTCGCCGAGGGTGAATTCGCGTTCGAGGACGCCGTCTTCGAGGCGTCGCTCGGAGGTGAATCGCATGGTCGTGCCTTTCGGGAGGGCTCACAGATGGCGCTCCCGGACGACCTGTCGCCCGACCGTGACCCCGGAGGGGAGCACCCATGTCGATACTGCGTTCACGGGTACCACCTCCTCGTTCTCCGGCACGGCTGCCGGAAAAGTAGCAGTGGCCGCCGCGGCCCGCCAACGGGTTTTCGCGGGCCCCGGCGGACAGGACACCGACGCCGGGCGGCGACGGTCGGCGACGGTCGCCCTCACCGTCAACGGGCGACGTCCTCCGCCTGAGCTTTCGAGGCCGCCTGCGCCGGGACTGTCTGCGTCGAGGCCGCCTGTGTCGAGGCCGCCTGTGTCGATGCCGTCTGCGTCCGGGCCGTCTGCGTCGGGGCCGCGGCGATCAGCAGCGCGGCGAACGCGAGGGGAGCGGCACACTGGTACGCCATCCACACCTCACCCCCGGCGCTGCTGCCCTGCCAGGCCATCAGGAGGCCGGCCAGGGTCGCCAGCACCCAGCCGCTGTCGTAAGCGATCATGAACTGGGTGTACGTGCGCAGCGACCGTCTGTGTATGTACCTGATCTCGATGCCGCCGCCGATCAGCAGGGCCACGCCCGAGACGACCATCAGCCAGACCGGCGTGCCGAGCAGCCGGCCGAGCGGGGCGGCGCCGGCGATGTAGACGGCGGCGAGCAGCACCTTGAAGACGCCATCGGTGATGGCTCCCACTGCCTGTCGGGTCATCCGCGGTGCCACGACCTGGGTCATGAACGTCCTCCTTGAGGCTGGTCCGGACTGGTTTCATAATGAGATTACGGCAATAATGAGATTATGAGAATGACGAGGGCGGAAGCCAAGGAGCGGAACCGCCGGGCGTTGCTGGACGCGGCGTTCCAGGTCGTTTCCCGAGACGGGTACCGGGCGAGGCTGGAGGAGATCGCCGAACGCGCCGGCCTGACCACCGGCGCCATCTACTCCCTGTTCGGGAGCAAGAACGGCCTGGTGGTCGCCCTGGTCGCCGACTACCTGCGGCCGTACTACGAGGAGATCGAGCAGGTGATCCCCCCTGGGCTAGACCTGCTGGAAGCGGTCGACGCCTTCGCCCGGCACTACCGGCGCAGCAGCGACGCCCCGGACGCGCTGTCTAGCCTGTCGCTCCAGATCACCTTGCTGGACATGGCCCTGCACGACCCGGAGCTGGGGTCCCAGCTCGCCACGTCAGTCCGGTCGCAGGAGAGTCACCTGGTCGCGCTGTTCACCGGAAGGCTGCACAACGGAAGGGCCGTGACGTCGCATCAGGCGCAACGCCTGACCACCGCCCTCAGGGCGCTGTTCGTCGGCCTCACCCAGGGCGTCCCCTTCGGCCTCGCCCCTGGCGCCGACGAGCAGTACTTCGCCGACACCGCCCGCGCACTGGCGTCGGATATGTCCCTCATCGATCACGATGAGGGTGCTTCGTGATGGTTCGACCTTCGGTGGGTCGGGAAGGCGGGCAGCACATGACCCGGGCGGGGCGATGTACTAGAGTTATCTCGACATCGAGATATCTGCCGAGAGGCGTACCGCTGCCGCGCCAGTAAGGCGTACCTAACTTAGGTTGACCTTAGCGGATCGGCAAGGTCCTGTGACGGCAGGATCGCGGTAGTACGCGCGAATTCATGCATGAAGGAGACTGTCGTGTCGGCGAACAGCTTCGACGCCCGCACCACGCTGCGCGTGGGCGACGAGTCGTACGAGATCTTCAAGCTGGACAAGGTCGAGGGCGCCGCGCGCCTTCCCTACAGCCTGAAAGTGCTGCTGGAGAACCTCCTCCGCACCGAGGACGGCGCGAACATCACCGCCGACCACATCCGGGCGCTGGGCAACTGGGACGCGAATGCCCAGCCCAGCCAGGAGATCCAGTTCACGCCGGCTCGTGTGATCATGCAGGACTTCACCGGCGTGCCCTGCGTCGTCGACCTCGCCACCATGCGTGAGGCCGTCAAGGAGCTGGGCGGCGACCCGGCGCGCATCAACCCGCTCGCCCCGGCCGAGCTGGTCATCGACCACTCCGTGATCGCCGACCGCTTCGGCACCCCCGAGGCGTTCACGCAGAACGTGGAGCTGGAGTACGGCCGCAACAAGGAGCGCTACCAGTTCCTGCGCTGGGGCCAGACCGCGTTCGACGAGTTCAAGGTCGTACCGCCCGGCACCGGCATCGTCCACCAGGTCAACATCGAGCACCTGGCCCGTACGGTCATGGTCCGCGGCGGCCAGGCGTACCCCGACACCCTCGTCGGCACCGACTCGCACACCACCATGGTCAACGGCCTCGGCGTGCTCGGCTGGGGCGTCGGCGGCATCGAGGCCGAGGCCGCGATGCTCGGCCAGCCGGTCTCCATGCTCATCCCGCGCGTCGTCGGCTTCAAGCTGACCGGCGAGCTGCCCACCGGCACCACCGCCACCGACCTGGTCCTCACGATCACCGAGATGCTGCGCAAGCACGGCGTCGTCGGCAAGTTCGTCGAGTTCTACGGCGAGGGCGTCGGCGCCGTGCCGCTGGCCAACCGCGCCACCATCGGCAACATGTCGCCGGAGTTCGGCTCCACCGCCGCGATGTTCCCGATCGACGGCGAGACCATCAAGTACCTGAAGCTCACCGGCCGCGACGAGCAGCAGCTCGCGCTGGTCGAGGCGTACGCCAAGGAGCAGGGCCTCTGGCACGACCCCAGCCGCGAGCTGGAGTTCTCCGAGTACCTGGAGCTCGACCTCGCCACCGTCGTGCCGTCCATCGCCGGCCCCAAGCGCCCGCAGGACCGCATCATCCTGGCCAACGCCAAGGAGCAGTTCGCCACCGACGTCCGCAACTACGTCGCGGACGACGAGGAGGCGGGCAAGGAGTCCTTCCCGGCCTCCGACGCCCCCGCCGTCCGGAACGGCGTGCCGAGCAAGCCGACCACGGTCACCGGCCCCGACGGCCAGACGTACGAGATCGACCACGGCGCCGTCGCCGTCGCCGCGATCACCTCCTGCACCAACACCTCCAACCCGTACGTCATGGTCGGCGCCGCGCTGCTGGCCAAGAAGGCGGTGGAGAAGGGCCTCACCCGCAAGCCGTGGGTCAAGACCACCCTGGCCCCCGGGTCCAAGGTCGTCATGGACTACTACGACCGCGCCGGCCTCACCCCGTACCTCGACAAGCTGGGCTTCAACCTCGTCGGCTACGGCTGCACCACCTGCATCGGCAACTCGGGCCCGCTGCCCGACGAGGTCTCCAAGGCCGTCAACGACAACGACCTCGCCGTCGTCTCGGTGCTCTCCGGCAACCGCAACTTCGAGGGCCGGATCAACCCCGACGTCAAGATGAACTACCTGGCGTCCCCGCCGCTGGTCGTCGCGTACGCCATCGCCGGCTCCATGAAGGTGGACATCACCACCGAGGCGCTGGGCACCGACACCGAGGGCAACCCGGTCTACCTCAAGGACATCTGGCCCTCCGAGTCCGAGGTCGAGACGGTCGTCGCCTCCGCCATCGGCCAGGAGATGTTCACCAAGGACTACGCCGACGTCTTCGCGGGCGACGCGCAGTGGCAGGCCCTGCCGATCCCGACCGGCAACACCTTCGAGTGGGACAGCGAGTCCACCTACGTCCGCAAGCCCCCGTACTTCGAGGGCATGACGATGGAGACCTCCCCGGTCTCCGACGTCTCCGGCGCCCGCGTCCTCGCCAAGCTCGGCGACTCGGTCACCACCGACCACATCTCCCCGGCCGGCGCCATCAAGGCCGACACCCCGGCCGGCAAGTACCTCACCGAGCACGGCGTCGAGCGTCGCGACTTCAACAGCTACGGCTCCCGCCGCGGCAACCACGAGGTCATGATCCGCGGCACCTTCGCCAACATCCGGCTCCGCAACCAGATCGCGCCCGGCACGGAGGGCGGCTTCACCCGCGACTTCACCCAGGCCGCCGACGCCGCCGACGCCCCGGTCTCGTACATCTACGACGCCTCGCAGAACTACCAGGCGCAGGGCATCCCGCTGGTCATCCTGGCCGGCAAGGAGTACGGCTCGGGCTCGTCCCGCGACTGGGCGGCCAAGGGCACGGCGCTGCTGGGCGTGAAGGCCGTCATCGCCGAGTCCTACGAGCGCATCCACCGCTCGAACCTCATCGGCATGGGCGTCCTCCCGCTCCAGTACCCGGAGGGCGCCTCGGCCCTCTCCCTGGGCCTGACCGGTGAGGAGACCTTCGACATCGCGGGCGTCACCGCCCTCAACGACGGCGGCATCCCCGACACGGTCAAGGTCACCACGGACAGCGGCGTCGAGTTCGACGCCAAGGTCCGTATCGACACGCCGGGCGAGGCGGACTACTACCGCAACGGCGGCATCCTGCAGTACGTGCTGCGGTCGCTGATCAGCGAGTAAGCGCCCCGTACGGCAAGTGAAGGGCCGCACTCCCCGGGAGGGGGGTGGCGGCCCTTCCGCGTTCTCGGCGCGCACACGCTGATATACGGGCGGATAGACGCTGATATACGGATGTGTACGCGCTGTTACCCGACTGAGCGGTCGCCGCGGACCGTCTGATACACGGGTGAGCTCTTCCGGCGGCCCGCCGGGGCCAGCATCAGTGGCCGGACGGGACGGCCGGGCGCCGTTCCTCCTCCGTACGAGACCGCCGCGGGGATGGCCCGCGGCGGACGAAAGGGGAGACGCTGATGCGCAATCGGATACGTCGGAGGGTGGCCGCCGTCCTGACGGCCGGGGCCGCCGTGACCGCGTCCATGATGGCCGCGACACCGGCGCAGGCCATCATGGGCGGCACCGAGTCGACCCACGCCTACTCCTTCATGGGGTCGTTCCAGCCTGCCTACCCCAAGTCGCCGCGCCCGGACGGGCACGGCTGCGGGGTCGAGGTTCTCGCACCGCAGTGGGTGCTGACCGCGAGCCACTGCGCCGGCAAGAACCCGACCGATACGAGAACGGGGGTCCCGAAGGGCTGGAAGGTCCGGATCGGGTCCCTGGATCCCGCGTCCGGGGGCGAGGTCGCGGAGGTCGATCACTACTACCGGCTGTCGACCTTCCAGGACAAGGGCAGGATCTATGGCAGGGACGTGGCGCTGATGCACCTGCGCACCCCGGTGCGGGCCAAGCCCGTGCGGATCGCCTCGGCCAGGCCGGCGGACCACGCCCCTGTCCGCATCATGGGGTGGGGCATGACCTGCCAGGATGACGACGACCCGGGGTGTTTCCCGAAGCGGCTGCACGAGGCCGACACCGAGGTGCAGCCGCTGACGAAGTGCCCGAATCACGTGCCCGTCGGAGAGATGTGCGTCGGCAGCGCCGACGCCCGCGTCAGGGCGTTGGACTTCGACTCCGGTTCGCCCGCGCTGGTCCGTGAGGGCGGTGAATGGGCGGTGGCCGGTGTGGTCAGCAACGGCACCACGAATGACGACACGCTGTACGCCGACGTCACCAAGTACCGCGACTGGATCAACGGCATCATCAGCGGCGCCCATGTCCCGCCCGACGACAAGATCCCGAACGTGGAAGGCGCGACAGACCTGGGGAACTGCGTGGGCTCGGTGGTGAAGACCCCGGCTTCCCGGCCGCAGGACCCCGCGCTGCTGATGACCAACGGCCACTGCGTGGAGGGGAAGCGGCCCGCGCCCGGAGCCGCGCTGACGGACCAGCCGGCCGACGGCGACGTGCCGATCGCCGACCGCCAGGGCTACCCGAAGACCACCGCCCATATGAAACGGCTGGTGTACGCGACGATGACGGGCACTGATGTCGCGCTCTACCGTCTGGACCAGACCTACGCGCAGTTGAAGGCCGAGGGCGCGAAGGTCTTCCGGCTCACGTCCTCCCCGGCACGCGCGGGCGACTCGCTGACCATGGCCGACACCTACCGCCGCTTCCACTGCACCGCCGAGGCCGTGGTCCCGCACCTGCGGGAGGGCGGCTACCACCAGGACCACTCGATCCGCTACGCCACCGGCAAGGACTGCGCCCCCGAGCGCGGCACCTCCGGTTCGGCGCTGCTGGCCCCCGACGGCACCACGGTGGTGGGCATCCACAACACCCACAACGTCGCCGGCGAGAAGTGCACCGACAACAACCCCTGCGAGGTGGGCTCGGACGGAACGGTGACCTCCGTGAAGGGGCGCGGCTACGGCCAGCAGGTCGACATGATCGCGTCCTGCGTGACGGCGGGGTCGAAGCTGGACTTGTCGCGCAAGGGGTGCACGCTCACTGGCGCCACGTCGCGCACGGGCCACGGGCGCTGAACGGGCGCGGCGCGGTCACGGGCGCTGATGGCGCGAACCCTGCTCACGGGTGCTGATGGGGCACGGCGCGGTCACGGGCGCTGATGGGGCAAACCCCGGCTCAAGGGCGCTGATGGGCAGGCCCCTGCCACGGTGGCTGATTGGGCAAGGCGGACCTTCTCGTCGCATCATGGTCCCCCAGCACCCAGTACGTCCCATGGGGGAATATGTCGGCCCCACTGTCCGGGGAGAGCGCCTCGGCGCCCGTAGCGGTCCTGCTCGTCGAGGACGACGAGGTGATCCGCAGATCGGTGACGCTGGCGCTGGAGCGCTACGGCTACCGCGTCACCTCCGCCGGTGACGGACTGACCGGTCTCGAACTGTTCCGGCAAGGCGGACACGACCTGCTGCTGCTGGACATCATGCTGCCGGAGCTCGACGGCATCGGACTGTGCCGCCGGATCAGGGAGACCAGTACGGCCCCGATCCTGATGATGTCGGCCCGCGGAGACATCCCGGACATCGTGGCCGGCCTGGAATCGGGCGCCGACGACTACGTCGTCAAACCGGTCGACACCGCCGTGCTGGTGGCCCGGATACGGTCCCTGCTGCGCCGCGCCACGTTCGCGCCGGTCGCGGCGGCAGCGGAGCCCGGCGCCGCGACGGCGGCGCCGGGCGGATCCACGGTCCCCCTGCCGGGTGGGCCGTTCCCTCCCGACGGGAGCGATCCATCCGGTGGGCGCCCCCGCCTCGTCTTCGGGGACCTGGCCGTCGATACGGCCGGCCTGGAGGTGTTCCTGGCCGGTGAGCCGGTCGCCCTGGCCCCCACCGAACTCCGGCTGCTGCTGGAATTCGTCGCCCACCCGGGCATCGTCCTGGACCGGCAGGCCCTGCTGCGCAACGTATGGGACTACGGCTGGGACGGCGACAGTCGGGTGGTCGACCTGTGCGTGCAGCGGCTGCGGAAGAAGATCGGCGCCGAGCGCATCGAGACGGTCCGGGGCTTCGGCTACAAGCTGAGGAGCTGACATGGGAGGCCGGCGGTCCCTGCTCAACTGGCGCTCGCTGCGCTGGAGGATCGCCCTCCTGGTCACCGTGGCGTGCTGCGGCATCGCGCTGACGGTCGGGCTGCTGGTGCACCGCAGCACGTACGAGTGGTCCATGAACGACGGCGCGGCCAAGGCGCACAACGCCCTGGACACCGCCCTTGCGGGCCGAGGCAGGGCGCGCCTGGTGGCTCCCGAGGACATGCCGGCGGCTCTGGTGCGGACGGTCCGGGAGAACGGGCACGGCCACCTGTACGACGAGAGCAACGATTACGACCCGAAGATGTGGGCCGGTGAACGGCTGTCTGACGGGCGCCTGGCGGCAGTCACGGTCAGCATGGTCCCCGACCAGCTCAGCCGCCGCGCCCTGGACCGGCACATGTGGAAGTACTCACTGGTCGCGCTGGCCGTCATCGTCCCCCTGTCCGCCCTCGCCGCCGAACTCCCCAACCGGCGACTGCGGCGGGTGGCGCGTACGGCCCGGCGCATCTCCTCCGGCGACCTGGCCGCCAGAACCGGGACGGGCCGCCGGAAAGGCGACGAGATCACCGAGATCTCGGCCACCGTCGACTCGATGGCCGACAGTTTGCAGGACCGGCTGCGCAATGAGCAGCGCTTCACCGCCGACGTCGCCCACGAACTGCGCACCCCGCTGATGGGCCTGGTCACCTCCGCCGAACTGATCCCCGAGGGCGAGGCCACCGATCTCGTCAGAGGCCGGGTACGAGTGCTGCGCACCCTCGTCGAAGACCTGCTGGAGATCTCCCGCCTCGACGCCGGCTCGGCCCACGCCGACCTGCGGTCCGTCGTCCTCCCCGACCTGGTCCGGGACGCGCTCGCCCGCACCGGCCTCGACGCCCGCCTCACGACCGACGCCGCGCCGCCCGTCGTAGTGGAAACAGACCCCCGCCGACTCGACCGCATCCTCGCCAACCTGATCGTCAACGCCCACCAGCACGGCGCCGCCCCGGTCGAGATCACCGTCGAGGACACGACCATCGCCGTCCGCGACCACGGCCCCGGCTTCCCCGACAGCCTCCTCGCCGAAGGACCGCAACGCTTCCGCACCGGAGCAGCCGAACGCGGCCGCGGCCACGGCCTCGGCCTCACCATCGCCTCCGGCCAGGCCAAGGTCATCGGCGCGACCTTGCACTTCTCGAACGCCGGTGACGGCGGGGCCGTCGCCACCCTCCGACTGCCGTCGGTGGGCTGACGCCGGTCGGCTGGCGCCGCCGGGCCGATACGCGACGGGCCGCGCCCCAAGCGGGGGCGCGGCCCGTCGCGCGTCAGCGGGAGGTGTCGTACCGCCCTGCTTTGGCGGCGCGTATGAAGGCGTGGAGGCTGGTGGGGGTGGTGGTGAGGATGACGTCGGGGGTGTCGCTTTCGCGGAGCTTGATGATGTGGGGGGCTGCCGCGGCGACGTAGAGGCAGTTTGATCCTTCCTGGCTGTAGGAGGACTTCTGCCAGACAGGGGCGGGCACTATTGCTTCCCTTCAGAGACTCTGGGCGATGCTGTGGATCAGATCGCGGGACGCCTCTGGTTTGAGTGCGTAGCCTTCGAGGCGGTCCAGCACACTCCGGTATTTCACGAGGTGGGCTTGCGCGTCGAGTAGTTCGTTGCCGTGGTCGGTGTCGAGCTGAACGGTGTCGAGTTGCGGTACTGATCCGCCGAAGTAGTCGATGGGTTGGCCAGAACCGTGGAGTGCGCCGACGCCGAACGGGATCACCACGACCGTGATGTTCTCGCGCTCGCCCATCTCGATGAGGTGCTGAAGCTGTCCCCGAGTTACATCCGGACCACCGAACCCCATATGCAGAGCCGCCTCGTGGACGATCGCCGTCAATGGGGTCGGATTGTCCCCGTCGAGAATGCCCTGCCGCCTGATCCGGAACGAGAGCCGGTGTTCCACGGCGTGGGGCGGAAGTTGCGGGACCGTCGAGTCGAAGAGCACACGCGCGTGGTCCCTGGTCTGGAGCAGTCCGGGCATGTGAACCATGGTCGCGATGCGCACATGTGTGGCGTGGTGTTCGAGTTCGGCCAGGTCGAGGAGCCCGGCAGGGAGGACTTCCCGCTCTTGCTCCCACCAGCCTCGGTACTGCCGTCCAGTCAACTCCGTCAATGCCGCGACGTATTCGTCGTCCGCGCAGTTGTACAGAGCGGCCAGTTCCCGGACTCGGTTCGCACTCACCGCATAGCGGCCCGATTCCATGGTGCTGATCCGCGACTGGTTGGCACCTGCGAGCGCGCCCGCCTGGGTGGCTGACAGGTCGACTCGCTCGCGGAGTCTGCGCAACTCCGCGCCCAAGCGCCGCTGTCGCACGGTCGGTGGACGGTTGGTCGGGGCCATGGCGGTCCCTCTCTGCCTCGGGCGAGATGTGTTGGCGTCACCCTAATGGAGGGTGTTGAGACTCATCGCGGCAAATCTCGATATTCATCTCAAGTTTCACGCTACGGTGTGACCCGAGCCACTTCGGCTGGCGCGGCCGTGCCGTGCGTGCACAACTGCGCCCTGGTCCAAATCCCCCTCCTGACGGGAGACTTCCATGGCCAAAACACCCCCACAGAGGCCCGCGCTCATCCCCGTGACGTTCGACCAGGAACTGTGCGAACTCGCACTATCCGACGCACCCCGCTTCTTCGCCGTAGTCCAGGAGTGGGATACGGACACGGAGGACCCGGACGGGGTGGTCGTCGCCTGGGGGCTGGCCTACGAGGACGGGCGCGTCCACGTGGTCAGCGCTGGAGGCCGCACGCAGTACAGGCTCAACTCGCCCGAGCGGGCGGTCTACTGGTTCGGCCGAGAACCCGGCGTAACGGCACGCATCGTGTGGTTCGCGCCCCCGGCGAACCCGGCATTCGAGCGGGTCGAGGCGGCGTGACGCGGGGCGGGCCGGGGTGCCCCGTGCGGGTGGTGACCCCGGCCCGCCTGCTATGTCGTTGACGGGTCGCGTAACTGGGCCGCGCAGCCGATCACGGTGATGACCAGCAGCAGCGACCACCGCAGGCCGGCATCGGGCCAGTTCGGATCGCTCGGTGTTGGGAACAGCTTCAGGCCCTCGGGGAGGAACAGCGCCGCCACGACGAAGAGCGGCACCGCGGGCGCGGCCAGCAGGCTGCCCGTTCCCGGTGCCGAGTGCCGTACGCCGAAGAGGGCGAGGGCCAGTGTGCCGACGGCGAGCGTCAGGGCTTCCAGCGCGAGACCGCCGAGGGGGAACGACTGCCGTGCCTCGGTCGCCACCCCCAGCCGGGCGAGGTTCGCCGAAGCGCCCCAGAAGAGGCCGAAGGCCGGCAGACCCACGGCTATCCGCAGCCCGCTTCGCAGCCCTCGTGAAACAGGTACCGCTACGGTCGTCCGGGCGGCGGGGTCGTCGAGGAGGCAGGCGAGGCCGACGGCGGTGAGTACGGTCGCGGTCCGCAACAGCACGGCGGCCGTGACCGGTTGGACGGGTGCGGAGAACAGCGCGGGGCAGCTCGTAGTCGCTGTTCCCGCCACGCCCGCGCCGAGCAGCGGAAGGGTGCGGGCGGCCCGCAGGTCGGGGCCGAGGAGAGTGCGCAGCACCGCACCTGTGGAAGCGTTCACAGGCACCGGCCCTCCTCACCTTCGCGTGCGGCCGGCGGGGCGGGGACGCCCAGGAGGGCCGCAGCCTCGTCGGTCGTGGTGTCCGGAGCGGTGAGTCGCGTCCACGACCGTTGCACCTTGGCGCCGATGTCGGCACCGGGCCGCGTCAGGAGGGTCCGTACAAGCTCCTGTTCCCGCACGTTGACGCTGAAGCCGGTGGCGGCGTCGAAGGCGGTGAGCGAGAGCCCGCCGAAGGTGCGGCCGGACAGCGATTCGTATGCCTCCCGGGTCCCGTCGGTCGCCTGGACGGCGAGCCATAGAGTGATCGCGCCGCGAGCACGGCAGATCGCTTGGCCGCGGGCGTCGGCGAGGGACTCGCCGGTCACCGCGCGGTACGCGAAGCTCCCGGCGAAGCCGAGCGTGTGGTCGCCCGCGAGCTCGCTGTGCGTGCCCCAGTCGGTGCCGACGGGCACGGCGCGCGGCGTTCCGGCCGCCCGGTCGTCGGCGGCCCAACGTGTCACCGGTAATGGGGGTACGACGCCGCTGTCGACCGTGCTCAGGAAGACGTGCTGGCGTACGGTATACCGCTGCTCCCGCTCGGATGGCGGCACCCGGTGCAGCACTCCTCCCGTCACCTCCGCCCACTGCCGGTACCGGTCCTCGAACTCGGGGAAGGCGCAGTAGGCGACGGCGTCGCGCTCGACGCACACCTGTTGCGACGACGGGGCGTTGTCGGCGATCGTACGGGCCTGGCGGACGTCGTCCGGCAGGCCGCGCTGCTGCGCGACACCTGTGCCGATCAGCGCGAGAAGGGCGACACCGGCTGTCGCCCTGAACGCGGTGGAGGGGCCGCCCGCGCGGAGCACGGCCGCCGCGGCCACCAGGGTCAGCAGGGCGGCCAGGTAGAGGAGATGCCAGCTCACGGGCCGGTGGGTGAGCGCGGTGGGCAGCGGCGGTACGTTCTCGTCCTCGATGCCGACCAGTCCCCACCAGCGCGCATTCGACTTCGGCTGTAACGCGCCCGCCACGGTCACGATCCCGAGCGCGGCCAGGGTGAGCGGCGCGGCCGCCACGGACCGGACGACGCGGGCCGCGAAGACGCCGATCGCGCCGGTCAGGAGCACCACGAGGGGGCCGGTGGCGAGCTCCGCCATGGAAGGGCCGCCGATCGCCGCGTCCTGAGCGGCCACGTAGCCGATGCGGGCGCCGGCCAGGACCGCCGACAGCGCGGTCACCGGCAGCAGGGCGAGCAACAGGGCCCAGGTGCGACGCCAGGGCGGGAGCACCAGGAGGTCGAACATCGCGTCGGCGCCGTGCCGGTACGAGCGGAGCGCGGCGAGGTTGGCCGCGAGCAGGGTTCCCGCCGCGATCAGCAGGAGCGGCACCTGGGTGTAGCGGTCCTCGTCGTGCAGCACCGGATAGCGGTCGTCGCCGGAGTACGCGCCGTACGCCCACTGCGCGAGATACAGCGCGAACGCGGCGAGTACGGCGGGGTGCCGCAGCAGCCGGACGGCTTCGGCGCGGGTGAGGGCGCGTGTGGCGGCGCCCGCCGTGGCGGAGGGGGCATGGTCTTCGGCGCGCACCGGGGCCTCGGCCGTCGTGCCGCTCACGCCGAGCTCCCCTGTCCGGTCCGCCGCCCGGTGTCGTGGAGGAGCAGCAGATAGCCGTCCTCCAGGGCCGGGTCCACGAGCGAGGCGCCCGGCGGCGGGCTGCCGATGTTGTGGAACGTCCCCTTGCCCGTACGCCATCCGGCGAATGCCCCCGGGTCGCGCTCGGCGCTGCTCCACACCCGGCCCTCGGCGACCGCGCTCAGGCCGACCGGATCACCGTCGAACTTGACGACGCCGTGGTCGAGTACGACGACGCGTCGGCACAGGGCGGCGACGTCCTCGGTCTGATGGGTGGAGAGCAGGACGGTCCGCCCCTCACCGATATCGGCGATCAACTCACGGAAACGCAGCCGCTGTTCGGGGTCGAGTCCCACGGTCGGTTCGTCGAGGATGAGCAGTTCGGGCTCGCCCGCGAGGGCCGCGGCCAGCGCGACGCGCTGCTTCATGCCGCCCGACAGCATCCGTATCCGCTTTCCGCGGTGCGCACTCAGGCCCACGGCGTCGAGCACCCGGCGCACCTCGTCGTGCCGGCGGCCGCGGTGGGTCATCTCCTTGAGGATGGCGACATAGTCCACGAACTCGAAGGCGGTGAAGTTCGGATGGAAGCCGGGGTCCTGTGGAAGGAATCCGAGGCGCCGCCTGATCTCCGTCCGTTGGCCGGGCGCGCGGGGGTCCCTGCCGAGCACTCGGATCTCCCCGGTGTCGGGGACGAGCGCGGTGGCCAGTGCCCGTAACAGGGTTGTTTTTCCTGCCCCGTTGGGCCCGAGCAGGCCGGTGACGCCGGTCCGCAGCGAGAAGGACACGGAGTCGAGCGCCACGGAGCGCCGGAAGCGTACGCCCAACTCCCGCACCTCGACGGTGCGATCGGTCATCGGAGATTCCCCTGTCGGTAGGCGGGCCGGTCGAAGGCGGTACGGGAGAGCAGCACGCACACCGAGGCCACGGCGAGCACCGCGGCCGAGGCGGTCTGCCCCGTGGCGCTGAAGACCGCGTGCGATGCGTGGGTGGCGAGCAGGACGGCGAGCCAGCCGGCCCCGGTCGCGCCGGCCGCCGTCGTGGAGTCCATACGCGCCGCCAGGGCGAGAGTCATGGCGGTGAGCGCGCAGCCGGGCAGCAGCCATCCCAAGGCGGCGAGGCCGAACCCGGGCAGGGCCAGGCCGGCGGCGCCCGTCAGGGTGATGCAGGTGCCGAGGACCGCCGCGGTGCGCAGCAGTACGAGCCGGAAGGCCCGCATGGGCGTCACCAGGCCCATCTCGTGTGCGGGATCCCAGCGTCGGCCGTAGGAGACGGACACTCCGGCCACGGGCAGCAGCGGTGCGAGACCGAGGAAGAGCACCGGGGTCCCGGCCGGCTCGGCGAGGCGCGCGATGAGCGCGGCGAGCAGCAACGTCAGGGCGGCGGCGCCGACCCAGGACGCGCGCAGCGCCGGAGTCGCCGCGAACAGCCGCGCCACGTGCTCCGGCACCCCGAACCGGAGCAACAGCCGCTCTCCTGTGCCGGGTACGGGTGCGTCGATCGCCACGTCGAGGCGCTCCCAGCCCTGGTCCAGGAGGTGCGGGTCGGTGTGGTCCGACAGCCGCGAGCGGCAGAGCGCACAGCCGTCGAGGTGCGACTCGACGGCCCGCAGGGCGTGCGGCGCCGTCTCTCCGCGCGCGTAGCCGCGCAGCAGCGCGTCGGGCGCGTGGTGGTCGGTGCTCTCCTGCGTCGATCTCCGCCGCGTCACCCTCGCCTCCTCTCCGGCCGGGCTGTGAGCGCGGCCCCTTCGAGTTCCTGCTTCAGTAATCTGCGGGCGCGCATGGCGCGCGTCTTCACCGTGCCGGACGGGACTCCGAGGAGGGCCGCGGTCTGCCGTACGGTCAGGCCGTCGACGACCGTCGCCTGTACGACGTGCCGGAGCTCCACGGGCAGCCGGGCCAACGCATCGGCCAGATCGCCGTGCCGGCCGCCGGCGAGCGCCTGCTCCTCGGCCGACGGCTCGTCGGAGGCGCGCAGCCGTTGCAGCGCCTGACGCAGCCGCGAACGGGCGCCACCCGCGCGAACCTGGTCCGCGAGTCGCCGGGAGGCGATGCGCCATAACCAACCCGCCATGTCCGCGACCTGCTGCTGCCGGCCGGCAGCACAGGTGCGCCACAGGCTGAGAAACGTCTCCTGGACGATGTCGTCGATCAGAGAGGCGTCCGCGCAGCGGTGGCGCAACCGAGCGGCCAGCCAAGGAGCGTAGTGACGGTAGAGCAGTCCGAAGGCGTCGCGGTCCCCTTCGGCGACGGCCGCCACGAGGCCCGCCTCGGTATCCGCATCGCGCGGCTCTCCCATCACACCTCTTCGTCGTGGTGACCCGGGCTCCCGGTTCATGCGAACAGAGTGATGCCCGACACATCCGGTCGAGGTGGCGCGCTTGCTTCCCGCCGCGCGGCAGGCGGTCTATTCGGGTCGGCTTTCGGCCAGGAGGGAGGACCGTGGGCGACGAATGCCCTGACTGGATACGTCCCGCGGGGCGGCTCCGCTACTGGCTACCGGTAGGTAGGGAGCGGTTGCCACCCGACAAAAGCGCCTTTTGGGGCGCGGATTCGGGCGGCAAGCGCACTCTGTTGAACAGCAGACCTGGCGCATCGGGCATACCCGGCGCGGCGGTTGACGCGTGGTGTTCCCCCGGCCGTGGGTCTGCTGGGTTCGTTGTTCACCACCCCGTCAGCAGCGCGGAGATGAACAGCCACAACGGAATGAGCATCAAGACGACCGAGAGCACGCCGAAGAATGTCAGCGCGATGCCGCGTATGGCGAGGCGTTTGTCGCGGAGGCTTCTGACGCGAGTCGGTGACAGCGGATCGTAGGTCACGTCCACCGGGCCCCTTTCGCCCTTGTGCTCGCGGCCGACCGGCTGGGTGACGACGAGGTTCCGGCCTTCCAGCGTCCGGAACTCGTAGACGGGGCGCCATTCCCCCCGGCCCTCCGAGATGTGGTGCCAGTCGTAGTCCCGGATACGGCCGGGGACGGTGATGCCTCGTCGTCGCAGAATCAACGCGTCGCGCATCACCTCGGTCCAGCCCGCGTGCAGCATCAGCCAGCCCACAGGGCAGTAGAGCATGATGAAGGCGACCGGGCCTTCGATACCCGCTTCGGCGCCCTTGTCCACGGCCACGGAGAAGAAGGCGAGATACGGCACGATGCCCAGAGCGATCTTTCCGCCCGCGGAAATGGGCGGCAGACGTGGGAGGCGACGCCCGGTCACCTCCCTCACTACCTGGGCCGGTGCCTGGGGCGAGGCCGGCCGGCGTCTCAGGGCGGTACGCAGCTGCTGGACGAAAGCGTCGGCGGCGGTGGTGTTGCGGGTGGTGAGCGTGAGAGCGGCGCTGTCCTCGGCGCCGCCGGCGTCGGGGGACAGTTTCAGCAGGACGCGTCCTCCCGCGTAGTCGACGCGGTCGATCGCCGCCAGCGGCACCGTCCAGGTGATGCGACCGCGCATCACCCGCACCGCGTACCCCTCCAACCGGAAGACGACGCCCCGCCCCCGTAGCACCATTTCCGGTATTCGCTCCATGCCCAAGATCATAAATGCCGGTGAACGGGGAGTTACGCGTCTTCTTCAGGGCAACGCGCACGGCTCGACACGCAGTCGGCATACCGCTCGTCACCGCTCGTTCCGGAACACGGGGTGCCCTCGCGGGCGCCACCTCCCGCATCCGCGTCCAGACCGAGCTGCTGCTCGCTCCGCTGCGCGACACCGCCCTCCTGGGCAGGCGGCCTGTTCGACACCGCGCGCAGCTTCTGGAAGGAGTATCCAGCGCACGGTTCACCGGCCTTCGGGTGCGCCCGAGGTCCGTCGTGGCCGCTTCCCGTCTCCAAGGCGCGTCCGCCCCGGCAGTCGGGCAAACCTCTTTGCGGGAAGTGCAAAGGGCGGGCAGGGTGGGCCTATGAGCGATGACTTCGGTGCGGTGCTGGACGCGGTCGGGCCGCGGTTGCGTGAGTTGCGCCGTCGTCGCGGTGTCACTTTGACCGCCCTGTCGGAGACCACCGGCATCGCCATCAGCACGCTGTCCCGGCTGGAATCCGGGCAGCGCAAACCCGGCCTGGAGCTTCTGCTGCCGCTGGCTCGCGCCTATCAGCTGCCGATCGAGGAGCTGATCGGCGCGCCGGCCGACCTCGATCCGCGGGTGTATCCGCAGCCGTTCACCCACAACGGCATGACCGTCGTCCCGCTGAACCGCACCCCCGGCGGGTTGCAGGCGTTCAAACACATCCTGCCCGCCGGCCTGGCCGACGGCCGTGCGGCGGAGCCCCGTTCACACGAGGGCTACCACTGGCTGTACGTCCTGCGCGGCCGTCTGCGCGTCGTACTCGGCGACAAGGACTTCGTCCTCGGCGAGGGCGAAGTCGCCGAATTCGACACCCATCTCCCGCATTGGTTCGGCAATGCCGACGAGCACTCCGTGGAATTCCTCAGTATTTTCGGCCCGCAGGGTGAACGCGTCCACATCAAAGCCAGCTACCGCCCCGACGGGGCCCCGCCCCGGTGAATGACCTCTCCGGGGGGTCTCCGCGGCGCCGGTGTCCGCGTACGGGCGCACGCGGACACCGGCCCGTACGCGGACACCCGCCCGTACGCGGTCACCCGCCCGTCAGAACAGCAGCTTGAACTGGTTCCAGCCGGAGTTGCCGATCTTGACTCGGGACTGGAACGGCGCCGACGCCTTGCCCGTGCCCTTGTAGAGCCACAGGGCGCCGGACTTGTCACGGGCGATCAGGTCGCTGCGGCCGTCGAGGTCCACGTCGCCGGTGGAGAACAGGGCGTTGAACTGGTTCCAGCCGGGGCCGACCTTCGTGCGCGCGGCGAACGGCTTGTTGTAGTCGCCGGTGCCCTTGTAGAGCCACAGGACGCCGTCGCGGTCACGGGCGACGATGTCGGTCTTGCCGTCGCCCGTCAGGTCGCCCTGGCCCGCGATCGCGGTGTACTGGCCCCAGCCGGGGCCGACCCGGTGCGCGACGCCCGTGAAGGAGCCGTCGGGGTAGGCGAGGAAGAGCCACAGCACGCCGTCCTTGTCGCGCGCGAGGACGTCCGACTCCTTCGCGCCGCCGAGGTCGCCGGGCGAGAACACCAGGTCGTACTTGTCCCAGCCGCCCGAGATATCGCGCGCGTTCCCCGCGGTCGAGAAGATCAGCGAGCCGCTGTTCGTACGGGCGTACAGGGCGTCCGCGAAATCGTCCTTGTCGTTGTCGACCGTGGACGCCGCGTTGAACTCCCCCCAGCCGTCGGTGACGTAGTCGCGGGTCTCCAGGCCGCCGCGTCCGTCCGGCCAGTAGAAGTACAGCTCGCCCGAGTCGTTGACCGCGGAGACCGGGAAGATCGGAGCGCTGCCGGGAGCCCCCTTGAGCGACTTGAGGGCCCCGTGCGAGGCGGGTCTGTGCTTCGCGGCCTTGCGCACCGTGTCCTCAAGCGGCGTCGGGGCCGCGTCCTTGGCCATCGCGGTGCCGGCGGTGGTGCCGACGAGGACGGCGGCCAGGGCCCCGGCGGCGATGCGACCCAGCGTACGCCCGCGCGTACGCCCGTATGCACGTCCGTAAGAAGTAGGCATCCATGTCTCCAGAAGTCGTGAGATGAAGCGCGACACGCCCCCATGTGATGAGACGTGTCACGATAACTCCTGGATCTTTGCACAACTCCTTTACATGTCAATCGATTTGTCAGGACTCGGCGGGACGCACCGACTGCTGGAGGCGCACCTCGCCCGCCGGGGACTTCAGCGTCGCGATGCACAGCAGCCGCTTGCCCGCGAGGTCCTTGGACACGGTGAGGCCCGAAGAAGTGGCCCCGTCGATGGGGACGTTGTACTTGAAGCCGTCGTCGTCGGACTTCTCCTCGTACCAGACGTAGTGCACGGCGGCGGACTTCGGGGTGAGCGCGTCGACCGCGGCGTTCAGCCGCTTGCCGGCGGCCGGGGTCCCGTGGACGCGCAGCGTGCCGGTCGGGGCGAGTTCGGGGTTCGGGCGCAGGGCCTGCCGCCGCCAGGGGCCGGGGTTCATGAACTGGCCCTGGTGCACGCTGCCGTCGCAGCCGTCGCCGCTCTGCGCGCTGAGGACGCCGGCGACCTCGCGGCCGGCCGGAGTGGACACCATGAGGGGGCCGCCGGAGTCGCCCGGGCAGACGCTCGGGGCCTTCGCGTGGCTGTCGGCCGGGACGCCGGTGGTGCAGAAGTCGGCCTTGTCCACGGAGTTCTGCGGGATGTCCTGGGCGCACCGCTGCGGCGGGAGCAGCTTCATCGTGCCCTGCCGCAGCCGGTCGGTCAGGCCGCCTTTCTTCGGGTCGGTGTGCTCCGTGGCGCCGTGGCCGTAGAGCGTCCCGGCGCTTCCGCCCGCCACCTTGGCGGCGACCTCGTCGGCGGTCGCGATCCGCGCGGGGCGCACATCCTTCACGGGGTGGTCGAGTACGACCACGGCCATGTCATGGGCCGCGAACATGCCGTCATCGGTGGTGATCTTCTGCCAGCCCGGGTGCTGGAACCAGCCCCGCGCGTGGTGCGCTTCCCCATGGGGCTTGGAGAGTTGATCGGCGCCGAGGTAGACGTCGAAGTCCGCGGGGGACTTGTCCATCACGCAGTGCCCGGCGGTCAGCACCCGGTCCGGGGCGATGAGCGTCCCCCCGCAGTAGCCGCGCTCGGTGAGCGGTGTGTCGTGGGGGAACGCCAGTGTCGCCATCCAGGGAGCCGCGCCGGCGGGGGCGTCCGTACCGTGCGAAATGGCCGCTGCCGACGGGGCGGTGGAGACGACGCCGGCCAGGAGCGCCGCCGACGCCGAGGCCAGTACGGCTGCTCGGCGTGCGTGGCGGCCGGTGCTGCGGCGGGGGCCAGAGAATGCCATCAGAGGGGTTCTCCTGTGGTGTTGCGGATGTACAGCGTTGCCTACGGCGAAAAAGCTAGTGGCGGCGCCGTATCGCGGCATCCGACCGCCGGGCTACATCCGCGTCAGACTCCAGGATTACGTTCCACCCGAGCGCCAACCCGTCGACTGACGCGGCGCGCGGCGGGGTCGGAGCCGCCCTCAAGCGGACATATCCCTGGATGTCCCCGGCATTTGGCGGCGACCGGCCGGAGAACACGGGAACCTGCCGCCCGCAACTCCCGTCGTTATCTACAGGTACGACAAAGTCGCACCGTGCCGGCGGGCCGGTCCTCATCCGGTCTCCCGGCGCTCTTGCGAACTCCGGAGACGAACGTGCGGGAAGTCATCCGCTACATCGAAGAACAGCGCAAGCGGTACGAGGACCACGATTTCTTCATCAAGCTCCTGGCCGATGAAACGCTTCCGGGGGATAGGCGACTGGCCTGGGCCCCGAGCGTCATACCGTTCATCATGGGCTATTCCGACCTGAACAAATATGTCTTCCGCAAGACCGTCGAGGACGGCGAACTCGACCCGTTGCAGGTCCTGCTCAATGACCACACCTACGAAGAGGACTTCCACTGGCAGTGGATGCTCACCGACCTCGCCAAGCTGGGGGCGGACGGCCCCATGCCGCTGTCCGACGCGTCGCGGGTGCTGTGGGGAGCGGACTTCCAGCACTCCCGGCGGCTCTGCCTCGGACTGGCCGAGATGGCCGCCAACGCTCCGACCTATGCCGTGTTCGCGATGGTCGAATCCATCGAAGCCGTTTCGGTGACGATATTCGAGCACTGCCAGGGAATCACCTTGCGGAACGGTCAGGAATGCGAGTTCTTCGGCACGCGCCACTACCTCGCCGAGGCGTCCCACAGCATCAAGTCCCCGGAAGTCGAGGCGACCGAACTCCCACTCCTCGACACCTCGCAGCGCGAGCAGGCGAAACTGGTAGTGGATCGCACCTTCTCGCTCTTCGACGACTGGTCGACGGCCCTGCTGCAATTCGCCCTGAAGAATGAGAAGAATGAGACGTATCAGCTTGCCTACGAGCGGATGATCCAGGACAGCAAGGATCTGTACCCGAACCCGGAGCCGTAAAAGGAAGGGGCGTTGCGGCGGGCACGAATTCGTGCCCGCCGCAACGCCCGCCGGCTGTTTCGGCTACTTCAGCAGCTCGATCTGGGCGAGCGTCGTCTTCGCCGTCGGTACGAGCCGGTAATGCGTGTACGAGCCGGGGGACCGGACCGTGAACGTGCGGGTCTGCCGGTCCCACGGGAACGACTCATGCGCCCGCCGGTCCAACTGCCGCCATCGCTTTCCGTCGTTGGAGCCCTGGAGCACCCAGCCGGACGGCGCCGCGTCGTGCGCAGCGGAGGTCAGCGTGTACTGCACCGCCCGCGTCGCGCGCCCCGGCTTCACCTCGGCCGCCGTGAACGCGGCGTCCGTGGCGGAGGTGTTGTCGACCAGGCGCGAGCCGTCGCCGCCGCCGGTGAGCACGACCTCCGTCTTCGGGGTGGTCGCGTCCTCCATCGGCGTCGGCGGCTTGTCGCCCTTGGTGATGGACGTGGGCCCGGCGTTCTTTCCGCTGCCCCAGGACGACGGCTTGTCGCCCATCGCGAACTCCAGCGTCCCGCCGCGCGCGAGCAGCGAGTGGGGGAGCGCGGTGGAGTTCCAGCGCTTGCCGTCGACCTTCAGCCCCTGGACGTACACATTCCGGGCGCTGTTGCGCGGGGCCTTCACGACGAGGTCGCGGCCGTTCTCCAGGTGGACGGTGGCCTTGGTGAAGAGCGGGGACCCCACCGCGTACTCGGGGCTGCCCATCACCAGCGGATAGAAGCCGAGGGCGCTGAAGACGTACCAGGCCGACATCTCGCCGTTGTCCTCGTCGCCCGGATAGCCCTGGCCGATCTCGCTGCCGAGGTAGAGCCGGGAGGTCGCCTCGCGCACCTTGGCCTGCGTCTTCCACGGCTGGCCGGCCGCGTCGTACATGTAGGCGATGTGGTGCGAGGGCTGGTTGCTGTGCCCGTACATGCCCATGCGGACGTCACGGGCCTCGGTCATCTCGTGGATGATGCCGTTGTAGGAGCCCGCGAAGTCCGGGGAGGCGGTCTCCGGCGTCGAGAAGAACGTGTCGAGCTTCTTCGCCAGCCCGTCCCGGCCGCCGTAGAGGTTCGCCAGGCCCTTGGTGTCCTGCGGCGCGGTGAAGGCGAAGTTCCAGCCGTTGGTCTCGGTGTAGTCGTGACCCCAGACGCGCGGGTCGTACGCGTCGGGGGAGAGCCGCCGGCCGCCGTCCGCGTCCCTGCCCTGGAAGAAACCGATCTTCGGGTCGAAGAGCTTGACGTAGTTCTGCGCGCGGCTGAGGAAGTACGCCGACTCTTCCTTGTAGCGGGCCTTGTGGGTCTTGGCGTAGAGCGCCTGGCCCATCTTCGCGATCCCGAAGTCGTTGAGGTAGCCCTCCAGCGCCCAGGACATGCCCTCGCCGGTCTTGGTGCTCGTATAACCGAGGAAGACGGAGGTGTCCATGCCCTTGCGGCCGACTCCCCGGTTCGGCGGCGCGACCGTCGCGTTCTTGAGCGCGGCCTCGTACGCCGCCTCCGCGTCGAAGCGCACGCCCTTCTGGTAGGCGTCGGCGAAGGCCACGTCCGAACTGGTGCCGGTCATCAGATCGGCGTAGCCGGGCGAGGACCAGCGGGAGATCCAGCCGCCGTCCTTGTACTGCTGTACGAAGCCGTCGACCATGTTCCCCGCGCGCTTCGGGGTCAGCAGGGAGTACGCGGGCCAGGTGGTGCGGTAGGTGTCCCAGAAGCCGTTGTTGACGTACACCTGGCCGTTCACGATCTTGGCGCCGGTGTGCGTCGGGGTGTTCTCGCCCGTCGGCTTCGAGAAGGCGCTGGCGTACTGGTACCGGGGCCGGTGAGCCGAACCGGTGTTCTCCGAGGCGGAGTTGGGATAGAGGTACAGCCGGTAGAGGTTGGAGTAGAGCGTCGTGAGCTGGTCGCGGGAGGCGCCCTCGACCTCGATGCGGCCGAGGATGGAGTCCCATGCGGCGCGGGCCTTTCCGGTGACCGAGGCGAAGGAGGCCGAGGCCGGGATCTCCTGCTGGAGGTTGGCCTTTGCCTGGTCCACGCCGATCAGCGAGGTGGCGATGCGCAGCGTGACGGTGCGGTCCTTGCCGGGCTTGAAACGCATATAGCCGGTGACGTCGTCGCCCCCGCCGCCCTTCAGCTTTCCGCTGCCGGTCACCGGCGCGTCGAAGACGCCGTACACGAAGAGCCGACCGGCGCCCGTGGACAGGCCGCTCTTGACGTCCGAGTAGCCGGTGATCACGCCGTGCTCGGGGTCGAGGGAGAGCCCGCCCTCGTTCTTGACGTTGTCGAGGATGACGCTCGCGTCGTCGCCGGGGAAGGTGAAGCGCATCATCGCGGCGTGGTCGCTGGGCGCGATCTCGGCCTTGAGCCCGTTGTCGAAGGTGACGCCGTAGTAGTGCGGATTCGCCGTCTCGCGCTCGTGGTGGAAGGGGAGCGCGCGGGCGGTCCGCTTCGCGTCCGGGACGCCGGCCGCCGCGGACGGCATGACCTGGAACGTCTGCCGGTCGCCCATCCAGGGGCTCGGCTCATGGCTCGCGCTGAACGCCTGGATCGTGGGGAGGTTGTCGGCGTTGTTCGCGGCCGCGTACTGGTAGAGCCAGTCGGTGGAGCCCGCGTTGGTCACCGGCGTCCAGAAGTTGAAGCCATTGGGAACGGCGGTCGCCGGGAAGTTGTTGCCGCGCGAGAAGCTGCCGCTCGAATTCGTGCCGCGGGTCGTCAGCGCGTAGTCCGCGAGATGCGCGGGCCGCTTCTCCGGCGGCGCGGGCGCGATCGAGATGTCGTCCACCCAGCCGCGGAACTTCGCCGGGCCGCTGGGGGAGTCGTACGCGAGCAGCACGCGGGCGACCGTCTTGCCCGCCGCCACCGCGCCGATCCGCGACTCCTTGTTGTTCCACTGGTTCGCGTACAGCGTCTTGGAGGCCGCCTGGCCCTGCGGGGTCAGCCGGGCGCCGTGCTGGTCGACGGCGTTCAGATCGCTGAGATACGTGCCGTCGGTGAAGGCGAGGTCCAACGCCACATGCGTCGCCGGGTAGTTGGCGTCGTACTCCGGCATCGACGGGAAGATCTTGTACGACAGCTCCGTCCGCGGTGTGACCTTGGTGTGCACGGCGAAGACCTTGTTGTACGAGTACGCGCGCCCCGTCGCCTTGTGCGTGCCCGCGTAGCGCAGCGCGTGCGTGCCGCTGAAGCCGACATTGGCCTTGGCGGTGGGGGAGCCGGTGGGGCCCCGGTCCACGTACGTGCGCATGTCCTGGGGCGGCGGCGGGGCGTCGTCGCCGTTCGAGATCTGGAACTCGGCGAGCTGGGTGATGTCGTCGCCGCCGTTGCGCGTGATATCGAGCCGGTAGTGCCGGTAGGCGGTGGAATTCGTGAACCCGAACTCGCGGGTCTGCTGCCGCTTTTCGAAGGTCTCGTCCTTGCGGGCGTCCAGCGCGGTCCAGTTCCTGCCGTCGTCGGAGCCCTTGAGCGTCCAGTCCCTCGGGTCCCGGCCGGCCGCGTCATTCGCGGACGTGAGCGCGTACCGTACGACCTTGACCGGCTCGGACAGGTCGAATTCCAACCAGGAGGTCTTCTCGAAGGTGAGCCATTTGCTGGTGGTCTCGCCGTCCAGCAGATTCTCCTTGACCTCACCGGACGCGCTGTTCTCGCCGCTGGCGCGTACGGCGGTGACCTTCTCGGTCACGCTGCCGGGTATGCCGGAGGAGTAGCCGCCGTCCACCCCGGACGCCTTCTTCTTTCCGTCCGGACCGGTCTCGACGGTATTGCGCCAGTCGGGCTGCGGGTCCTTCGTCTCGAATGAGGAGTGGAACTCGGCGCCGCTTTTCTGCGGTTGGCCGGGAAACGCCACCGCTACGCCCTGTGCCGTCGCCACGAGCGCGGCCGCCGCCAGCAGGGCGGCCGGTCTGCTGACCGCCCGCCATCGTCGTCTCTGTCGCATCTTGTGCCTCTCAACGCATGTGACAACGTTGTCAATTGAGTTGCGCAGAGATAAGTAGGACGCGAGGGGCCAAAGGTGTCAAGGGGGCGCGGCGGGAAGGGGCCGTTGGGGGGATAGGCGGGGCGAGGGGCGCGGGCCCCGATTCCGGCCCGGCGTGGCCCTCCGGGCGGGGAAATTGTCGCGGTCACGACAGCGGGATGGTAAGCGCGGGGGGTGTTCTCGCGGGGCGGATACCGGTCCGGGGCGGCAAACGGAGTAGGGGCCGCCGAAGGCGCGGACCGCGCACTATGTCATCGAGGTCTCAACTCGGGAAAGACTGCTGACGAAAGCTGTATTCGATCTTGCTCATTCGATGGGCAGTGGACTATACCTGTCGGCGTCCGGACAGGTCGTACGTCACCGCCCCGGATCCGGGGGGACCCAGGTAAGGGTCACGGAACATCGAACCTGGTGTGAACAACGCCGGCCCCCGGGCATACCCAGCACAACCCTGCTTCGACTGACCCGCGGTGTCGGGCCCTTCGCCGAAGGCGAGTTCCAAGGGGAGACCGGCTTACCGCCTGAGTCCTGTTGGAAAGCGAGGACTTGAGCATGGGATCCACCTCAGAATTCAGCCGTCGAGACCTGATCAAGCGAGCAGCGGCCATCGGCCTGATCTCCGTCCCCTCCATCGGCGTCCTCAGCGCCTGCGCGAGCGGCGACAGCGGGGACGACGGAAACAAGGCCGACAAGGGCAAGAAGACCGCGAAGAACCCCCTCGCCGTCAATGACTCCGCGCCCCTGGACGTCGTCATCTTCGACGGCGGACTCGGCGACCAGTACGCGAAGGACGCCGAGGCGCTGTACAAGCGGGCGTTCCCCAAGGCGTCGATCAAGCACACCCCGACGCAGAAGATCCAGACCACGCTCCAGCCCCGGTTCAACGGCGGCACCCCGCCCGACCTGATCGACAACTCCGGCGCCGAGCAGATGGACATGGGCACCCTCGTCGGCAAGCGGCAGCTGGCCGACTTCAACGCGCTGCTCGACGCGCCCTCCATCGACGACCCGGGCAAGACGGTGCGCGACACGCTGCGCCCCGGCGTCGCCGAGATGGGCAAGTTCGACGGCGACGAGACCTGGGTCCTCTACTACGCCTACACCGTGTACGGCGTCTGGTACTCGAAGACCAATCTCGACAAGCTCGACGCCGCGTACCCGGAGACCTGGGACGACATGCTCGCCCTGTGCGCGAAGGCGAAGAAGAAGGGCATCGCCGGCTGGACGTACCCGGGCAAGTACCCGTACTACCTGCCGTTCAGCCTCTACCCCTTCATCGCCAAGATCGGCGGCGTCGAGGTCCTGGACAACATCGACAACCTGGAGCCGAACGCCTGGAAGCACCCGGCCGTGAAGGCCGCGTTCGAGGCGTACTACGAGCTGTTCAAGAGGGGCTACATCCTCCAGGGCACGCCCGGACTGACCCACATCGAATCGCAGACGGCGTGGAACGAGGGGAAGGCGCTGTTCATTCCGAACGGCTCCTGGGTGGAGAACGAGTCGAAGAAGACCACGCCCAAGAACTTCGAGATGACGGTGAGCGCGCCCTCGGGGCTGGACAGCAGCGACAAGCTGCCGTTCGGCACGCTGTGGGCGTCGGGCAGCGAGCCGTACATCGTGCCGAAGGCCGCGAAGAACGCGCAGGGCGGCATGGAGCTGATGCGGATCATGCTCGGCAAGCAGGCCTCCCAGAACTTCATCAAGCAGGTCTCCTCGCTCACCTCCCTCAACGGCGGCACCGAGGGCCTGTCCCTGCCGCCGGGGCTGAGGTCCGCGCAGGCCGCGGCCGCCAAGGCCGGCAAGAACATCGTCAACCCCCGGCTCCAGGACTGGTACGTGGCGCTCCAGAAGGAGAAGATCGGCGTTTCCGCGCTGGGCGAGATGATGGCGGGCCGGATGACCCCGGACGAGACGATCAAGAAGATCCAGAAGTTCACCGACGACACCCGCAAGGACGACTCCGTAAAGAAGTACAAGCACCGGTGAGGTGGGCGGCGTGCGCCGCGGCGCGTGCTTCCGGGCGCGCTCCGGCGTGTGCCGCCGAGGTGAACTGCGCGCGCTCGCCGGGCATTACACCCTTCACGTCACCTGCGACACCTACGGCGGCGCCCGCACGTAAAGATCGGGGTCGGTTGACATGCAACACGGTAAGTACCGTTTCATCGTGGGGTTCCTGCTCGTGCCCCTGGTGCTGTACGGGGTCTTCGTCATATCGCCGTTCGTCCAGGCCATCTACTACTCGTTCACGGACTGGACCGGCCTGAGCTCCGACTTCAAGATGGTCGGGTTCGACAACTACCAACGCATGTTCAAGGACGACGTGTTCTGGACATCCGTCGGCCACAACGTCCTGCTGCTGTTGCTGCTGCCGCTGGTGACCATCGGGCTCGGCCTGTTCTTCGCCTTCATGCTCAATGTCGGCGGCCGCCGCCGGAAGAACGCGGCGGTCGCCGGTGTACGCGGTTCGAGCGTCTACAAAATCATCTACTTCTTTCCGCAGGTGCTTTCGATCGCGATCGTCGCCCTGCTCTTCCAATTCGCCTACAACCCCAACAGCGGCGCCATCAACTCCCTGCTGAAAGCGGTCGGTCTGGACTCCGTGCAGCCCGAATGGCTGGGCGATCCGCAGCTCGCGCTGTGGTGCGTGATGGCGGTGATGGTGTGGAGCAACGTCGGCTTCTATGTGGTGCTGTTCTCCGCCGGAATGAGCTCCATCCCGAAGGACTACTACGAGGCCGCGCTCCTGGACGGCGCCAACCGCATCCAGAGCTTCTTCAAGATCACGCTGCCGCTGCTGTGGGACACCGTGCAGACCGGCTGGGTCTATATGGGGATCATGGCGCTGGACGGCTTCGCGGTCGTACAGATCATGACGGTGGGGCCGGGCGGCCCGGACTACTCCACCGAGCTGCTGTCCTTCTTCCTCTACACGAAGGCGTTCCGCGACGGGCAGGCCGGTTACGCGACCACGTTGGGGGTCGCGCTGCTCATCGTCACGCTGATCTTCGCGGGCATCGTCATGAAGCTGGGCCGGCGCGAACGGCTGGAGTACTGATGGGCGCGGCGACCGGAGTGCGGGTACCTGTCGAGACCACGGCAGCCGCCGAAGTGGGGGGAGCACAGTGAGCGCGCAAGCAGAGCCCGCGGGCCGCCCGAACGCGACGAAGGCGAGCGGCGGGGAAGGGCCGGGCGCCGGGACCGGCGGCGGCTCCGGCGACGGGGCGCCGCCGCAGGGCGGCGGCGCGGCCAAGGTGGACTCGCCGCGCGGGCGCCTCGGCAGCGAGGGCAGGATCCTCAACGTCTTCTCGCACGCGACGCTGGTCATCTGGGGGCTGATGGTCACCCTGCCGCTGCTGTGGGCGGTGATGAGCTCCCTCAAGGACGACAAGTCGATCTTCACCTCGCCGTGGTCGTTCCCGACGAGCCTGCACTTCGACAACTGGTCCCGCGCCTGGGACCAGGCCCACATGAGCCAGTACTTCCTCAACTCGATCATCGTGGTGGCCGGTTCGCTCACCGGCACCATGCTGCTGGGCTCCATGGCCGCCTACGTACTGGCGCGGTTCGAGTTCCCCGGCAACCGCTTCGTCTACTTCCTGTTCGTGGGCGGGATGAGCTTCCCGATCATCCTGGCGCTGGTGCCGCTGTTCTTCGTCATGAAGAACATGGGGCTGCTGGACACCTATCCGGGGCTGATCCTGGTCTACATCGCCTACTCGCTGCCGTTCACGATCTTCTTCATGAGCGGCTTCTTCCGTACGCTCCCGAGTTCGGTCGCCGAGGCGGCGATCATCGACGGGGCGTCCCACACCCGGACGTTCTTCCAGGTCATGCTGCCGATGGCCAAGCCGGGGCTGATCAGCGTCGGCATCTTCAACTTCCTCGGGCAGTGGAACCAGTACCTGCTGCCGGCCGTGCTCAACGTCGGCGACGAGGACAAGAAGCTGCTGCCCCAGGGGCTGGTGGCGCTGGCCGTCAGCCAGGGCTACAAGGGCGACTGGTCGGGGCTCTTCGCCGGGCTGGTGATAGCGATGCTGCCGGTGCTCGCGGCGTACATCATCTTCCAGCGGCAGGTGCAGAGCGGCCTGACGGCGGGGGCGATCAAGTAGCGGGCGGGGAGCCGGGCCCGTACGCGCGCACGCCTGTACGGGCCCGGCCCCTGTGCCGCTCAGCGCAGCGTCCAGATCCAGCCCAGCGGGGTGAGGCCCAGGGTGCGGGCCACCGACTGGGAGGCGTGGTTCGTGGCGCCGGTGCTGTAGAAGAGCACCTGCTTGTTCCGGCGCTCGCGCTCCGACCAGGCGGCGACGACGGCCGGGGCGAGCCGCCGGCCGCGGAAGTCCGCGCGGGTCCAGATGCCCGCCTCGGCCGCTGCGGCGTTCGTGGCCGGGGAGAAGCAGATCGACACGGGCGAGCGGTCGTGCACGGCCATCGCCCACTCGCCGAGCTGCCCGGAGATCAGCTCGCCCCACTCGCCCGGCTCCCAGTTTCCGGGGCGCGTCAGCGCCTCCGCGGCGCGCATGCCGTCCTGGTCGGAGGCGATGAGGGGCAGCGAGGACGGGGGCGGGGCGGGGAGCGCGGCCGGGAAGACATAGCTGGGGCCGCCCGAGATCTCGCCGGCCGCCGGGCCGAGCGAGTCGGCCAGCCGCTCCAGCGCGCGCGGCACGGCTCCGGGGGCGTACGCCTGCGCCTCCCCGTCCAGCCCGTGGCCGGGCTCCTCCATGCCCGGCCGCAGCGCGAATATCCGGGCCCGCGGCGACCACGACCACACGGCGCGCACCTTCGGATCCCGCACGCCGGGCCGTCTCCGGCCGGGCTCCTCGGTGAGCCCGTAGATCGCGTCGGCCTCCAGCCTCAGCAGTTGTTCGTCGTCCCAATTCATTACGCAAGGCTAGGCCGTTGGCGTGCTGGAATCGCGCCCGGCCGCCGCCCCGGAGAGGAGCGACGAGGGGTGTGCCAGGCCCCGCGTCGAAGGTATGTGCGAACATGGGAAGATTCGCTGGGGGCCGGCCGGTGGATGCCGCCGTTCAAGGTCTTGACGGGATACAACCGAGCCAGCTCAGCTTAGAGTTCACATGTTGTAGACAGGGCCGGGCTCCATGGACGTGGTCCGGCCGACGGGGCGGCCGTCGTGCCGTCTCTCGAGGCGGGAGTGGATGGGCGTGGAGACTCCGGGATCGCAGTCGTCGCTGCACCGGGCCAACCTTGAGCGGGTCGTGCGCGCGGTGCGGATGGCCGGGTCGCTCACCCAGGCGGAGATCGCCAGGACCACCGGGCTGTCCGCCGCCACGGTCTCCAACATCGTGCGGGAGTTGAAGGAAGGCGGCACGGTCGAGGTCACGCCGACCTCCTCCGGAGGGCGCCGGGCGCGCAGCGTCTCGCTCTCCGGGGACGCCGGCATCGTCGTCGGAGTCGATTTCGGGCATACGCACCTGCGGGTCGCGATCGGCAACCTCGCCCACACGGTGGTGGACGAGGAGATGGAGCCGCTGGACGTGGACGCGTCGGCGGAGCAGGGCATGGACCGGGCCCAGACGCTGGTCAGCAGGTTGATCGAGAGGAATGACATCAGCCGGCACAAGATCGTCGGGGTGGGGCTCGGCGTGCCCGGCCCCATCGACGTCGAGTCCGGGGTGCTGGGCTCGACCTCGATCCTGCCGGGGTGGGTCGGCACCAACCCGCGCGACGACCTCGGCGCCCGGCTCGGGGTGCCGGTGTACGTCGACAACGACGCCAACCTCGGCGCCCTCGGCGAGCTGGTCTGGGGGAGCGGGCACGGCGCGGCCGACCTCGCGTACATCAAGGTGGCCAGCGGCGTCGGGGCCGGGCTGGTGATCAGCGGGCAGATCTACCGCGGGCCCGGCGGCACCGCCGGGGAGATCGGCCACATCACCCTCGACGAAGCCGGGCCGGTGTGCCGGTGCGGCAACCGCGGCTGCCTGGAGACGTTCGCCGCCGCCCGCTACGTGCTGCCGCTGCTGCACTCCAGTCACGGCCCCGACCTCACCATGGAGCGGGTGGTGCAGCTGGCCCGCGAGGGCGACCCCGGCTGCCGGCGCGTCATCGCGGACGTGGGCCGGCACATCGGCAGCGGCGTGGCGAACCTCTGCAATCTGCTCAACCCGAGCCGCGTCGTGCTCGGCGGCGATCTCGCGGACGCCGGTGAGCTGGTGCTCGCCCCCATCCGCGACTCCGTCTCGCGCTACGCGATCCCCAGCGCGGCCCGGCAGTTGGAGGTCGTGCCCGGCGCGCTGGGCGGCCGCGCCGAGGTGCTCGGCGCGCTGGCGCTCGTACTCAGCGAGATGGGCGACTCGACCCTGCTGGACCGCACCCAGCCGGCCGCGCGGACTGCCGCACAGCCGACCGACGCCGCCGCCCTCGCCTGACCGCTGCCGCTCACGCCTCTTGAGTTCACGCAGATAACGAATGGCATCGTTGCCATCTCGTTAAGGATTTACTTATTGACGCCCCCCCTGGCAGCCGAGTTGACTTCCAGCCACCTCGGCCGCAACGACGCGGCCTCGTCAGGGAGGTATCTCACGTGAACACGCATCTGCGTCGTGCTGCCGTGGCCGTGGCCGCCGTCTCGATGGCCGCCGGGCTCGCCGCCTGTGGTTCGGCCAAGGAGGCCGGCGACAACGGCGGGAAGAAGAAGGACAAGAGCGGCCCGCTGACCATCGGGCTGCTGCTGCCGGAGAACCAGACCGCGCGCTACGAGCGGTTCGACCGGCCGCTCATGGAGAAGAAGATCAAGGAACTGGCCGGCGCCGACACCAAGATCGTCTACGAGAACGCCAGGCAGGACCCGTCCGTCCAGCAGCAGCAGGTCGACACGGTGATCACGAAGAAGGTCGACGCGCTGATCCTGGACGCCGTGGACGCCAAGTCCATAGCCAGCTCCGTCAAGAAGGCCGACGACGCGGGCATCCCGGTCGTCGCCTTCGACCGCCTCGCCGAGGGCCCCATCAAGGCGTACACCTCCGTCGACAACGAGCGCGTCGGCAAGATCCAGGGCGAGTCGCTGCTCAAGGAGCTCGGCGACAAGGCGTCCAAGGGCCAGATCGTCATGATGAACGGGTCGATCACCGACCCGAACGCCAAGTCCTACAAGGACGGCGCCCACTCCGTGCTCGACGGCAAGGTCAAGATCGGCCGGGAGTACGACACCAAGGAGTGGAAGCCGGAGAACGCCAACCAGAACATGAAGGGCGCCATCGCCTCGCTCGGCAAGGACAACATCGTCGGCGTCTACTCCGCCAACGACGGCATGGCCGGCGGCATCATCACCGCGCTCAAGGGCGCGGGATACAGCAAGCTCCCGCCCGTCACCGGCCAGGACGCCGAACTCGCCGCCGTCCAGCGCATCCTCTCCGACGAGCAGTTCATGAGCGTCTACAAGCCGTACAAGCCCGAGGCCGACGCCGCAGCCGAGATGGCCGTCGCCCTCGCCAAGGGCAAGTCGCTCGACGGGATCGCCAAGTCCACCGTCGACAGCGGCACCGTGAAGAAGGTCCCCTCGATCATCGTCGACCCCTTCGCGCTGACCAAGGCCGACATCGGCAAGTACGTCGGCAAGGAAGGCTTCTTCAACCTGGACGAGATCTGCACGGCCAAGTACAAGGCCCAGTGCGACAAGGCCGGGCTGAAGTAGCCGTCCCGGAGTGACCGGCCTGACGTAAGCCGTCAATTCCCCTGCCCTGTACGGGAATCGGGCACGCAGGCCACGTAACGCCGTCGCGCGCCGACCCCGTACGGGCGGAGAGCGCACCATCCGTACGGGCGGCAGCGCACCCCCGAAGTCCGTCCGGCGCCCAGCGCCTCATCCCACCCCGCCGAGGGCCGGGCGCCGGATGCCACACCCCCGCCGGTCAGGCGGGCGAAGGAGATGATTCACGTGTCCGCTACGCCCGTGCTGGCGTTGCGCGGGGTCTCCAAGCGGTTCGGCGCCGTGCAGGCGCTCACCGATGTCGAACTGGAGATCCACCCCGGCGAGGTGGTCGCCCTGGTCGGCGACAACGGCGCCGGCAAGTCCACCCTGGTCAAGGCCATCGCCGGGGTCGGCCCGGCCGATGACGGCACCATCGAGTGGGAGGGCCGGCCCGTCACCGTCGACCGGCCGCACACCGCCCAGGGGCTGGGCATCGCGACCGTCTACCAGGACCTCGCGCTCTGCGACAACCTCGACGTCGTCGGCAACCTCTTCCTCGGCCGCGAGATCGCGCGCGCCGGAATCCTCGACGAGGTCGAGATGGAGCGCCGCTCCCGCGAACTGCTCGCCACCCTGTCGATCCGCATCCCGAGCGTGCGCATCCCCGTCGCCTCGCTCTCCGGCGGCCAGCGGCAGACCGTCGCCATCGCCCGGTCGCTGCTCGGCGAGCCCAAGGTCGTCATCCTCGACGAGCCGACGGCGGCGCTGGGCGTCGAGCAGACCGCGCAGGTCCTCGACCTCGTCGAGCGGCTGCGCGAGCGCGGCCTCGGCGTGATCCTCATCAGCCACAACATGGCCGATGTGAAGGCCGTCGCCGACCGGGTCGCGGTGCTCCGACTCGGCCGCAACAACGGTGTGTTCGACGTGCGGACCACATCCCAGGAGGAGATCATCTCCGCCATCACGGGCGCCACGGAGAACGCCGTGACCCGCCGTGAGGCGCGTACCACGGAGGCGCAGAAGTGAGTGCGAACCTGTCCCGTACCGAGGGCGACCCCGTAGACGAACCGGCCGCGTCGGACGCCCCGGCGGCCGAAGGCGCCGTGACCGTCGTCGACCCCCGGCTGCTCGTGCGCCAGCAGGGCTTCAAGGGCTACCTCGACGACTTCGGGCGCAAGCTGCGCAGCGGCGAGCTGGGCTCGCTGCCCGTGGTCGTCGGCCTGATCATCATCGCCCTCGTCTTCCAGTTCCAGGACGCGCGGTTCCTCAGCGCGGGGAACCTGAGCAACCTCCTCGTCGACGCATCCGGCACCGGGCTGATCGCCGTCGGCATCGTCTTCGTGCTGATCCTCGGCGAGATCGACCTGTCGGTGGGCTCGGTCAGCGGCCTGGCCTCCGCGGTCTTCGCCGTGCTGAACGTCAGCCACGGCATGCCCGAGTGGGAGGCGCTGATCCTCGCGGTGCTGAGCGGCGCGCTGACCGGCGCGTTCCACGGCTTCTTCTTCGCCCGGATCGGCGTCCCGGCATTCGTCGTCACCCTGGCCGGCCTGCTCGGCTGGAACGGCCTGATGCTCCAGATCCTCGGCTCCAACGGCACCATCAACCTGGACCCCGACGGACTGCTCTCCCAGCTCACCAACTACTTCTTCAGCGACGTCGCCGTCGCGTATGGGGTGGCGCTGCTCGCCGTGGTCGCCTTCTTCGGGCTGTCCTTCCTGGACAGCAGGCGACGGGAGGCGGCCGGTGTGCCCAGCCGGCCGCTGAGCGAGATCGTGCTCCGCACGGTCTTCATCGCGGTGCCCGCTTTCCTCGTCGCCTGGCTGTTCAACAACTTCAAGGGGCTGCCGCTCGCGGTCGTCATCTTCATGGTCTTCATCGTCGGCCTCGACTTCGTGCTGCGGCGCACGTCGTACGGGCGCAAGGTCTTCGCGCTCGGCGGCAGCGTCGAGGCGGCCCGCCGCGCCGGCATCAACGTCGTCGCCATCCGGATCTCCGTCTTCACGATCTCCGGCACGATGGCGGCGATCGGCGGACTCTTCCTGGCCTCCCAGCTCAACGCCGCCAACCAGTCCTCCGGCGCGGGCAGCCTGCTGATGAACGCCATCGCGGCGGCCGTCATCGGCGGCACCAGCCTCTTCGGCGGCCGTGGCAAGACCTGGTCGGCGCTGCTCGGCGTGCTGGTCATCCAGGCGATCTCCTCCGGCATGGCGCTGCTGGGGATCGCCGCCGCCGTGCAGCAGATGATCACCGGTGCGGTGCTGCTCGCCGCCGTGGTCATCGACTCGGTGTCCCGGAAGACGCAGAAGACGGCCGGGCGCGCGTAGCCGGGCCTTCTTCCCCGCCGGGGTGCGAGCTTCCCCGCCGGGGTGCGAGGCGCCCCGGCCCCCGCCCCGCCCCCGAACGCCGGATGAGCTGGCATACCAGCTCATCCGGCGTTCGCGATCTGCCCGAAAGCGGCCGGGAAAGGCCAGGAACAGGCCGTTTCCCGCGTACGAGGCCGGGCACTACCCCTGATTTGTCACCCGAATGGGTGACGTACATCGCATAGCCCGACCATCGCCGCCCCAGGCGGAACATTAGACTCGGCAAACCGGCAAGGCTCGACAGCTCAAAGCAAGGAGGCACAGTGCCAAAGGTGCCGCGCGAAGCGCGCCGTCCAGAGGCGGTGGCGGTCGACGGGCGGGAGCTGTTGACCCGCGTCAACGGACCCCGTGATCTGGACGGGCTGAGCCCGGAGCAGCTGGAGCGGCTGGCCGCGGAGATCCGGTCCTTCCTCGTCGACGCCGTCTCCAAGACCGGCGGCCACCTCGGCCCCAACCTCGGCGTGGTGGAGCTGACCATCGCCCTGCACCGGGTCTTCGAGTCCCCGAAGGACCGGGTGCTCTTCGACACCGGCCACCAGAGCTATGTGCACAAGCTGCTCACCGGCCGCCAGGACTTCGCCAAGCTGCGTACCAAGGGCGGACTGTCGGGCTACCCTTCGCGCGCCGAGTCCGAGCACGACGTCATCGAGAACAGCCACGCCTCCACGGTCCTCGGCTGGGCCGACGGCCTCGCCAAGGCCAATCAGGTGCAGGGCCGGGACGACCACGTCGTCGCGGTGATCGGCGACGGCGCCCTGACCGGCGGCATGGCCTGGGAGGCGCTCAACAACATCGCCGACGCCCAGGACCGCCCGCTGGTCATCGTCGTCAACGACAACGAGCGCTCGTACGCGCCGACCATCGGCGGCCTGGCGAACCACCTCGCCACGCTCCGTACGACCGACGGCTACGAGCGGTTCCTCGCCCGCGGCAAGGACCTCCTGGAGCGCACGCCCGTCGTTGGCCGCCCGCTGTACGAGACCCTGCACGGCGCGAAGAAGGGCCTCAAGGACTTCATCGCCCCGCAGGGCATGTTCGAGGACCTCGGCCTGAAGTACGTCGGCCCGATCGACGGCCACGACATGGAGGCCCTGGAGTCCGCGCTGCAGCGCGCCAAGCGGTTCGGCGGGCCGGTCATCGTGCACTGCCTCACCGAGAAGGGCCGCGGCTACCGCCCCGCCCTCGAGGACGAGGCCGACCACTTCCACGCCGTCGGCCAGATCCACCCCGACACGGGGCTGCCCATCGCCGCCTCCGGCATGGACTGGACCTCCGTCTTCGGCGAGGAGATGGTCAAGCTCGGCCGCGAGCGCGAGGACATCGTCGCCATCACGGCGGCCATGCTCCAGCCGGTGGGCCTGACGAAGTTCGCCAAGGAGTTCCCGGACCGCGTCTACGACGTCGGCATCGCCGAGCAGCACGCCGCCGTCTCGGCCGCCGGGCTGGCCACGGGCGGGCTGCACCCCGTCTTCGCGGTGTACGCGACCTTCCTCAACCGCGCCTTCGACCAGATCCTGATGGACGTGGCGCTGCACAAGTGCGGCGTCACCTTCGTCCTGGACCGGGCCGGGGTCACCGGCTCCGACGGCGCGTCGCACAACGGCATGTGGGACATGTCGATCCTCCAGTGCGTCCCCACCCTGCGGATCGCCGCGCCGCGCGACGCCGACCAGGTCCGCGCCCAGCTGCGGGAGGCCGTCGCGGTCGACGACGCGCCGACCGTCGTGCGCTACTCCAAGGGCGCGGTCGGCCCCGCCGTGGCGGCCGTCGGCCGGATCGGCGGCATGGACGTCCTGCGCGAGCCCGCCGACCGCACCGAGCGGCCGGACGTGCTCCTCGTCTCCGTCGGCGCGCTCGCCCCGATGTGCCTGGAGATCGCCGACCTCCTCGACAAGCAGGGCATCTCGACGACCGTCGTCGACCCGCGCTGGGTCAAGCCGGTCGACGAGGCGCTCCCCGCCCTCGCCGAGCGCCACCGCGTCGTCGTCACCGTCGAGGACAACAGCCGCTCCGGCGGCGTCGGCTCGGCCATCGCCCAGGCCCTCCGCGACGCTGGCGTCGACCTCCCTCTCCGCGACTTCGGCATTCCGCCGCGCTTCCTCGACCATGCCTCCCGCAAGGAGGTCATGGCCGAGATCGGCCTCACCGCCCCCGACATCGCCCGCCAGGTGACGGGCCTCGTCGCCAAGATCGACGGCAAATACGACCACCATGCCGCCGCCTCCAGGACGGCGGAAACGGCCCGCGACTGAGCTGAGCGTCGCCGGTAACGGCTGACGGTACGAACGCGCCGCACGGACCCCAGGTCCGCGCGGCGCGTTCGCGTTGGGCACCGCCGACGCCAGGCGTCCCGCGGGACGGGCCGCATGTACGGGCCCGGCGCTGCCCGACCGGCCGTACAGCCCCGCTCGCAGCCGGCCCCGCCGCCACACGTCCCGCCGCGCGGCCACAATCCGGCCTGCCGCGCCGACGGCGCTTGCCGCGCGGCCGCCTTGCGGCCGTAGCCGCGCCGTCACGCCCGTACGGCGTACGTACCACCAGCTCCGACCCGCCCCGGGTCCCCCTTCGAGTGGTCCGGGAGGACACCCGGCATAGGCGCCCACGCGTCAGTTCGAGTGAATCCGGCCCCGCAACGCCGTAGGCGATTGGCATGGGGACGAACATTGCGGAGACTCGCCCAGTTCAGGGTGGGCGACGGCCGAGCAGGCGGAGGTGCGGCGATGAGTGGTACGTCGGGGGAGACGGCTCGCGGCGGCGGAGGCGGGGGCAAGGGGGTTCTGCGGACCAAGACGATCGAGCAGTCGATCCAGGACACGGAGGAGCCGGAGCACTCGCTCCGCAAGTCGCTCTCCGCCCTCGACCTCACGGTCTTCGGCGTCGGCGTGGTCATCGGCACCGGCATCTTCGTGCTGACCGGAAAGATCGCGAAGGAGACGGCGGGCCCCGCCGTCGCCCTCGCCTTCGTCGCCGCCGGCCTGGTGTGCGCGCTCGCGGCGCTCTGCTACGCGGAGTTCGCCTCGACGGTCCCGGTCGCGGGCTCGGCGTACACCTTCTCGTACGCCTCGCTCGGCGAGCTCCCCGCCTGGATCATCGGCTGGGACCTGGTCCTGGAGCTCGCGCTCGGCTGCGCCGTCGTCGCCGTCGGCTGGTCCGGCTACGTGCGCTCGCTGCTGGACACGGCGGGCTGGCGGATCCCGGACGCGCTGTCCGGACCGAAGAGCGGGCACTTCGGCTTCGACCTGTTCGCCTGCCTGCTGGTGCTGCTGCTGACGGCCATCCTGGTCGTCGGGATGAAGCTGTCCTCGCGGGTGACGTCGATCGTGGTCGGCGTCAAGGTCGCCGTGGTGCTCATCGTCGTCATCGCGGGCGCCTTCTTCATCAACGGCGCCAACTACAAGCCCTTCGTCCCGCCGTCCGAGCCCAGCAGCGGCGGCGACGGGCTGGCGGCGCCCCTCGCCCAGATCATGTTCGGCTTCACGCCCTCCAACTTCGGCGTGATGGGCGTCTTCTCGGCCGCCGCCGTGGTCTTCTTCGCCTTCATCGGCTTCGACATCGTCGCCACCGCCGCCGAGGAGACCCGCAACCCGCAGCGCGACGTGCCGCGCGGCATCCTCGGCTCGCTCGCCATCTGCACCGTGCTGTACGTGGCCGTGTCGGTGGTCGTCACCGGCATGCAGAAGTACAGCTCACTGACGGTCGACGCGCCGCTCGCCGACGCCTTCAAAGCGGTCGGGCACCCCTTCTGGGCCGGTCTGATCAGCTTCGGCGCGGTGGTCGGCCTGACCTCCGTGTGCATGATCCTGCTGCTCGGCCAGAGCCGCGTGTTCTTCGCGATGAGCCGGGACGGGCTGCTGCCCACCGTCTTCTCCCGCGTGCACCCGCGCTTCGGCACGCCCTACCGCTCGACCATCGTCCTCGGCCTCGTCGTCGCCGTCGTCGCCGGGTTCACCTCGATCGACGTGCTGGCCGAACTGGTCAACATCGGCACCCTCTTCGCCTTCGTCGTCGTCGCGCTCGGCGTGATCATCCTGCGCCGGACCCGCCCCGACGTGCCGCGCTCCTTCCGCACCCCGCTGGTCCCGCTCGTCCCCGTGCTGTCCGTGCTGGCCTCGCTGTGGCTGATGCTGAACCTGCCCGCGGAGACCTGGCTGCGGTTCGGCGTGTGGATGGCGCTGGGGTTCGTCGTCTACTTCCTGTACGGGCGGCGGCACAGCCGGGTGCGGGCGGAAGCGAAGCGGTAGCGGGGCGCACGGGGCCCGCCGGTCCCGCCGGGTGAGCCGTGCCTCGTACCGCAGGTCCGGCTGTGCCGCGTACCGCTGGTCCGGCTACGGCTCGTACCGCTGGTCCGAGGAGGAACGGCCGGTGTCGGGCCGTACGGTCCGGGGCCCGGCCACCTCGGCGCCCAGCGCCGCCACCCGCCCCCGCAGCTCCCGGTCGGCCGTCACCACGACGCAGCGCCGCCCGTCCGCGCGGTCCGCGACCAGCTCCACGATGCGGTCGTCGCCGCTGCCGTCCGCCGCGTCCGTCCGTACGCCCGGCACGGAGGCGGTCCCGCGGGCCGCGCCCTCCACCACGAGGACGATCTCCAGCGGCGGCGCGAGCGCGGCGCCGGGCAGGCCGTCCGCGGCGTAGGGGACGAGGCGGTCGCGGAGCCGCTCGGCGGCGCCCCGGCGGTCGCGCCACCAGCCGTCGGGCACGGACCCGACGACGTTCGCCGCGTCCACGATCAGCAGGGTGTGCATGGGGACAGCCTCGCACGCGCCGGGGGAGGGCGCCGGGGGAGATCATGGGCGATGGCCGCGGTGAGGCCCAGTGATATTGTCGATGGCCATCGGTTTGTGTGCCGGACAGTGCCGCGCACCGCGGAATTCGTTCTTCAGGAAGGTTGGCGGCGAGTCATGCACACCCCCACCACCGGCTGGCTGCTGCGCGGTACGGACGGCCGGCTCACGGCCTACGCCCCGAGGGCGGAAGGCATCGCCCGCTGGACCGAGGAGCGCCCCGGCGGCCCCTCCTGGAAGGGCCCCGACCTGCTGGCCGCGCCGGGGCTGCTGCCCTACCTGTCCGTGGCCCAAGGGCCCGACGGCTACGCGCACTTGGTGGGGCTGCGGCGGCAGCCGAAGGACGGCGGCGAGGTCGCGACGGACGTCGTGCACGCCACGCAGTTCCAGCCGGGCCGGCCCCCGACGATGTGGCGGGCCCTGGGCACGCCCTACGGCGGCGACTGGCGCCGGGCGGAGCAGATCGGCCTCCCCGCGGCGGTCGTCGGCCACTCCGGCGCGCTGCACGTCTTCGTACGCAACGCCGGGGGCGGCGTGTGCGGGCGGAAGCAGGACGCCAAGGGCTCCTGGGGCGGCTGGCTGGACCTCAAGGGCTACGACCTGCTGGAGGGGCTCTCGGCGGCGGCGACCGGCGACGGCCGCGTCGACGTGATCGCCCCCGCGCGCGAGGGCGCGCACCGCTGGAGCCAGGAGAAGCCGGGCGGCGACCTGAAGCGGGCCCCGGCGGTGCCGGCGGCCGCGGCGGCGGGCACCGCGTCGTCCACCGGGACCGGCGAGACCTCCGTCACCCATTTCTGGCGGGACGCCGGGGACGGCGAGGTGCGCGCCTGGCGGGCGGGCGGCGAGGACGAGCCGGAGGACGCCGTGGTCTCGCTCGGCGGCGGCGCCGGCACGGGCCCGGTCGCCCTGGTCCGTACGGCCATCGACGGCCACGACTGCACGGTGCTCGCCCAGCGCACCGCGGCCGGCCGGGTGGCCGTCGCCGCGTATCCGACGGCGGACGAGTCGGCGGGCGCGTTCTGGTCCGAGACCGGCGGGGAGTGCGTGGGCGCGCCCGCGCTGGCGCTGGACGCGCGAGGGCACGTGGTGCTGGCGGCCATCGCCGCCGACGGCGGGCTGCGCGTGGCCCGGCAGCGGGCGGAGGAGCCGGGGCTGGCACTGGGGGCCTGGGTCCCGGCCTGACGGTCGCTCACGCCTCCATCCCTCCACCCCTTCAGCTCTTCCCCCTGCACCCCTGCACCCCTGCACCCCTTCATCCACGCCCCCAAGACCCCACGACCTCGCCCAGCGCGTCGATCAGCCGCTCCCGCGACGTGGCGGAGTCGCGCAGTTCGCGGCTGTTCTCGTCGTGGAGGAACGGCACGCCGTGGTCGGCGGCGGTCTGGGCCTGGACGTTGGTGGTGCCTTCGAGGCGGCCGCAGTCCTGGGACCAGGCGCGGCAGACGGCGAACCCGGCGGCGGAGAGCTTCTTCGCGGCCCGGCGGGCGGGCCCCGTGGCGGCCTCGTCGGGGCCCGGTGAGAGCACGATGTCGTGGTCGGGCGAGCTGTCGTCGGCGAAGCCGTGCACCTGGATGCCGGGGAGGCGGCGGGCGACGAGTTCGGTGCAGATCGCGTCGAAGACGGAGTCCTGCCGGTGGGCCATGTCGGCCGAGATGCCCTTGCCCGCGTCGCGCGGTGCTCCGGCGAGCACCATGATGCCGCCGGGCGTCCGGGTGAAGAGGCCGGCGCCGATCAGTTCGGTGTGCAAGTCGGAGCGCGGGTGCGGGACTTGGACGCTCCAGCGGACCCGCTGCCCGAGGTCGATGTAGACGCGCCCCCAGCCGCGGCCCGTCCGGTGTTTCTCTGTGATCTCGGCCACCGTGCGGTCCGTGCCCCCGAGCCGGACAGTGCGGACGGTGTAGTCGACGGCCGCGAGGCGCTTACGGGCCGAGTCGAGCTTGTCGTCGAGCACGTCGGCGACGCCGCCGGCGAGCGCGGCCCGCTGACCGGCGGTCGGGGTGCGGTAGCCGCCGTGGCGGGGGAAGTCCGACACATAGTCGTCGACCTCCTCCGTCAGGTGCAGTACGGGCTCTGCCGGCGCCGAGTGGGTTATGAGGAGTGCGGCGACGACCGCCAGGGCCCCCGCCGCGCACAGGACGAAAAGCGTGGCGAGGGCGGTGCGTCGTCGGTGGAGTGGCTTGACTGCGGGGAATTGCATGGGGATACAGCGTAGGCGGTCTTGGCGGGCGAATTGTCGCGGCCGGGGCCCCGGTTGGTCCAATCCGCAATCTCTTGTGTCGGATTCGTGAGAACCGTGTGTCAACGGTGGTGAAACTGCACGTCAACTCCTTGTGTCGATACCGGTGTTGTGTTTCGTCCGGGTGAGCGGTCCCCGCGAATGCCGTTAATCATGAGATACGATGTTCGCCAATTCATGAACTGGCGTGCCGAACTTCCCTGACCAGGAGCGATGCCATGCAGGCAGCGGGGGCTGCCCCTCGACCGCCACAGGCCCGGCGCAAGCGCGCGAATATGCCGCTGCTAGGTGGCGTAAAGCCGCCAATAGCAGCGCTGTTGGCCTTGTTGGTGGCAATTTCCGCCCTTACCTCTCTTACCGTCGGTAGCTCCGACGACCGTTCCGTCTCACGTGCCATCGTCGAGTCCCAAGAGCATGTCGCGAACGATACGGCGCGTTCTCTCGGCTCTTCTCTCGAACAGAACACGGCCGATCTCCGGGACGCCGTAGCGCTTCTAGAGCAACATTCACCAAATCCTCCCGAATCGGTGTTGAGTTCACTCGGCGCCGCTTATCGGAAGTGGCGCGGACTCGCGATCGTCGACCCGAAAACGGGCAGACTCCTCGCCGCCCGCGGTGAAACCGTGCCGCTCGACCAATTCGACGGACGCTCGGACGACAGCTTCCGGCCCCGCCTGGTGACCACCGAATCCGGCGCGCCCCGGCTGCTCTCCTTCGCCTCCCTCGAAGGGCGGGGCGGAACGGAACAGCTGGTCGTCGCCGCGGGCACGCTCCGGCTGCCCGCCGAGCGCGGCAACCGCACCACCTTCGTCACCGGCCCCGGCGGGCGCGTCCTCGCCGCCTCGGGCGACCAGGCCGACAACTCCGGTGTCCGCGAGCTCGCCGCAAGCGACGCCGGGCCCGTACGCCGCGACGGCGACCGCTACTTCGCCGTCGGCCGCGCGGACGTCCCCGGCGGCGACCGCGTCCAGCGCCTCGGCCTCTCCGTCGCCACCGCCGTCCCCGTGCCCTCCGGCACGGCCGTCGACAGCGACCGGCTCCTCGGCCCGCTGGCCGCCGTCGTCCTCCTCGCGATCGGCGTCCTCGTCGCCTGGTGGCTCGCGCGCCGCGTCCAACGCCCCCTGCGCGGACTGGACATGGAGGCGGCCAGGCTCGCGCGCGGCAGCCTGGAGCGCCCCGTGAACGTACCCGGCCGCGGCGAAGCAGCCCGGATCGGCCGGTCGTTGGAGGCGCTGCGCCGCCAACTCCTCGGCGAGCGGCCCGGAACCGCGCCCGCCAAGCCCGTACGCGGCGGACTGCGGGTGACCGCCCTGTGCTGCGCGGCCCTCATCACCGCCTGGGCCGTGGCGCTGCCCGTACTCAACCGCGCCGACGGCCGGGGCCCCGTACCCGCACAGACCGCCCAGGACCAGCGGTATCGCACCGAGGCGGCGTCCGAGCGGGTGCGGCGCACCCTCGGCGAGGGGATCGCCGACCTGACCTCGGTGGCCCGGCTCGGGGCCGCGGGCGAGGCCCGACCTGGGAATGTCATGGACATGTTGCTCCCTAAACATCCCGAGTGGAGCGCCCTGTACATCATGGACGGGGACGGGGAGATCCTGCTGCGGTCCGGCGCCGGGAAGAGCGGCATCGACCGCAAGGCGGCCCTCGGCGGCGCGAAGAGCGCGACGCCGAAGGTGGTCCAGCTCAACCACGGCGGCAAGGTGCCGGTCTCCGCCGCCGTCGTCCCCTACGGCAAGGACGGGCGCCGGCTCGTCGGCGAGTTCGAGCCCGCGGCCTTCAACGGGCTGCTCAACCGCCCCGGAATCGGCCGGTCCTGGCTCGTCGACGCGCACAACCGGGTGATCGGCTCCAACCAGGGCTTCATCGCCTTCAGCGCACAGCCCGGCCATCAGGCCCGTACGCTCACCGCCGCCGCCCCCGTCAAGGGCACCGCGCCGGTGGACGGCCTCGGCTGGCGCGTCGTCACCCAGAAGCCGCTGTCCTGGCTCCCGTTGGCCTCGTACGAGACACAGCGGCGCGCCATCCTCGTGGGGCTGCTCGCCTTCACCGCCGCACTGCTCTGCCTCGGCTGGCTCCAGCTCACCGTGATCCGGCCGCTGCGCGCCGTCGACACGTCGGCCGCGGCGCTCGCGGCGGGCGACCGTACGAGCGTGATCTACCCGCGCCACCACGACGAGGTCGGATCGCTGGCCCGCTCCCTCGAACTCATCAGACAGCGGCTCGCGGACGCCGACCGTCACGGCGCGGCCGCCGAACGCCCCCTTTCCACCGTCCTCCAGGGCAACTGACAAGCAGGGACATGCTTTTCCTCTACAGCGTCTTCCTCATCTCCTCCCTCACCCTCCTCGTCGCGGGCATCGTCGAACAGCGCCGGCACTACGCCGCGCTCGAAGCGATCCCCCAGCGGGTGCTCGTCAACGGCATCCGCGGCAAGAGCTCCATCACCCGGCTGTGCGCGGGCGCGCTGCGCGGCGGCGACCTGACCACCGTCGCCAAGACCACGGGCACCGCGGCCCGCTTCATCCACCCGGACGCCACGGAGGAGCCGGTCTACCGCAAGTTCGGCATCGCCAACGTCGTCGAGCAGATCGGCATCGTCCGGCGGGCCGCCTCCTACCGGCCCGACGCGCTGGTCATCGAGTGCATGGCGGTCATGCCGGCGCTCCAGGAGGTCAACCAGACCAAGCTGATCCGCTCCACCATCGGGGTGCTCTGCAACGTCCGCGAGGACCATCTCGCCGAGATGGGCCCCACCCTCGACGACGTGGCCCGCTCGCTGTGCCGCTCGATGCCCGTCGGCGGCGTCTGCGTCACCGCCGAGCGGGACCGGCTGCACATCCTGCGCGAGGAGGCCGCCGCCCGGAACTGCGAGCTGATCGTCGCCGACCCGGAGACCGTCTCCGACGACGAGCTGCGCGGCTTCAGCTGGTTCACCTTCAAGGAGAACGTCGCCATCGCGATCGCCGTCGCCGGACTCCTCGGCGTGGACCGCGCCACGGCCCTCCAGGGCATGTACGACGCGCCGCCGGACCCCGGCGTCCTCTCCGTCGAGAAGTACCGCACGCCCAGCGGCCACCGGCTCTCCTTCGCCAACGTCTTCGCGGCCAACGACCCCGAGTCGACGCTCATGAACGTACGCCAGCTGCTCGGCCTCGGCGCGATCGACCGGCCCCTGCACGTCGTCATCAACTGCCGCCCCGACCGCGTCGAACGCAACGGCCAGATGGGCGCGATCATCCCCGACCTCGACCCCGACACCGTCTTCCTGATCGGCCACCCCACCAGGAGCGCGCGCGACGGCATCCCCGCCGACTGGCACGGCCGGGTCGTCGACCTCGGCGGCGACAGCCGCGACCCCGACGAACTGCTCGCCGGGATTCTCGACGCCATGCCCGGCGACGCCTCCCTGGTGGCCGTCGGCAACATCCACGGCCAGGGCGAACACCTTCTGGAGCGGCTCGCCCTGCTGCCGGACGCCGACTCCGCCGAGGCCCGTACGGGCGCCTCCTCCCACATCCCCGTCCAGCGCACCCCCCACAGCTCCCGCACTGGAGACACCACCCCGTGACCCCCGTCGAACTCACCCCGGACATGGCCGCCATCGGCATCGCCCTGGGGCTGCTCTTCTCGCTCATCTGCTACCTGACGACCAACCTCTCGCCCGGCGGCATGATCACCCCCGGCTGGCTGGCGCTGACCCTCGTCGGCGACGTCCGGCTCTTCGCGATGGTCCTCGGCGTGACCGTGCTGACCTACATCTCCACCCGCGTGCTGCAAGGCGTCGTGATCCTCTACGGGAAGCGGCTGTTCGCGGCGGTCGTGCTGTGCGGCGTCCTGCTCCAGGCCACGCTGTACCTGATCCTCCAGCAGCAGTTCCCGATGCTGTTCGCGCACCAGACGCTGGGCTACATCGTCCCCGGCCTCATCGCCTACCAGCTGGTCCGCCAGCCGCCCCGCGCCACGATGCTGTCGACCGCCACGGTCACCCTGAGCGCGTACGTGGTGCTGACCGCGGGCGTGCTGCTCGGCGCGCTCCCCAGCGTCTGAGCCTCCCGCGCCGAAGCCGACAGCCGACTCCGCGCCGAAGAAAGGTTCCCCCATCCATGGCAGCCCGCATGAAGAGCCGGCTCCCGATCGCCGTCCTGTGCGCCCTCGCCGTCACGGCCGGCGCCCTGACCTACGAACTCCACGCCGATCCCGCGGCGGCCCAGTCCCCCGACCCCACGGCCCGCCACACCCGCCTCCCGTCCGCCCTCGTCGGCGGCTCCGGCGGCTCGGCCGGCTACCGCTACGACCGGCTCACCGGCCCCGGCCGGACCGTGGTGCGCGACCACAAGGGCGCCGTCCTGGCCACCCTCACCGACGGGGCCCGCACCGCCGTGCTCACCGGCCCCGGCCGTACGTTCGCCGAGCCGCATACCACCAAGTCCACCGTGGTCACCGACAGCTGGGTGCGGCTGCTGCCGCGGGCCTGGAAGCCCGGCCAGGAGCGCGCCAAGTGGTTCGCCGACTGGCTGCGCGCCTACCGCGGCAGCCGCGCGCCGGACGTCTTCGACATCTCCATGCAGTACGTGCGCGGCGCGAAGCCGAAGAAGGACGCCAAGGGGGTCCGCTACGCGGGCGACGCGGGTTTCGGCCCGCTCAACCCCAAGGGCGCGCCCGGCAGGGACCTGCGCCTGGAGAAGTCCGACTTCTACCAGTACCTGGGCAGGCCCTGGACCTTCCCGGACTCCGGAGCCGCCGCCCCGCAGCGGGTCCGGTACGGCACCGTCGACTGCTCCGGCTATGTGCGGCTCGTCTACGGCTACCGCTCCGGGTACCCGCTGTTCGGCTCCGACCACAAGGGCGCCGGCCTGCCCCGTACGGCCAACGGCATGGCCACCGTCGGCCCCGGAGTGTCCGTCATCGCCGACCACCGCACCCGCCCCGTCGAACTGGACGCGCTGCAACCCGGCGACCTGGTCTTCTTCGACATCGACCGGCGTACGGGCCGGCGGCTCGACCACGCGGGCATCTACCTCGGCCTCGACACCGACGGGCACCCGCGCTTCATCTCCAGCCGCGAGGAGAGCAACGGGCCCACCCTCGGCGACGCGGGCGGCGACTCGCGCCTCGACGGGCCGGGCTACTACGGGAAGGGGCTGCGCAGCGCCAAGCGGCTCTGAGCGCCGATCGCCGTCAACGGCCGCCATTAACCGACAGATGACGTTCGAACGCCGTGTGGCGGGGCCCTTTCCACAAGGGCCCCGCCACACGCTTCTTCCGCGATCCGGCTTCCGGCTACGCGGGCACGCTCGCGACGCCCGGCTCCAGGAAGCGCTTCCCGTTGACGCGCTCGGAGACGCCCTCGCGGTCCAGGTACGGGGTGATCCCGCCCAGGTGGAAGGGCCAGCCCGCGCCGGTGATCAGGCACAGGTCGATGTCCTGCGCCTCGGCCACGACGCCCTCGTCCAGCATCAGGCCGATCTCCTGCGCCACGGCGTCCAGGACGCGGTCGCGGGCCTCCTGCTCGCTCAGGACGGTGTCGCCCTGCTTGAGCAGCGCCAGCACCTCCGGGTCCAGCTCCGGCTTGCCGGAATCGTGGACGTAGAAGCCGCGCTTGCCGGCCTTCACGACGGCGGCCAGGTTCGACGAGACCGTGAAGCGGTCCGGGAACGCGCCGTGCAGCGTCTCGGAGACGTGCAGCCCGATCGCCGGCCCCACCAGCTCCAGCAGCTCCAGTGGCGACATCGGCAGCCCGAGCGGTCGGACGGCCTTCTCGGCGACCTCGATGGGCGTGCCCTCGTCGATGACGTTCTGGACCTCGCCCATGAAGCGGGTCAGCACGCGGTTGACGACGAACGCCGGGGCGTCCTTGACCAGTACGGCCGTCTTCTTCAGCGACTTGGCGACCGCGAAGGCGGTGGCCAGCGACGCGTCGTCGGTCCGCTCCGCCCGGACGATCTCCAGCAGCGGCAGCACCGCGACCGGGTTGAAGAAGTGGAAGCCCACGACCCGCTCGGGGTGCTTGAGCTTCGACGCCATCTCGGAGACGGACAGCGAGGAGGTGTTGGTGGCGAGGATCGCGTGGGCCGGGACGGCCGCCTCGACCTCCGCGAACACCTGCTGCTTGACGCCCATCTCCTCGAAGACGGCCTCGATGACGAAGTCCGCGTCGCCGAAGGCCGCGGCCTTGTCGAGCGAGCCGGAGACCAGGCCCTTGAGCCGGTTGGCCTTGTCCTGGTTGACGCGGCCCTTCAGGAGCAGCTTGTCGATCTCGCCGTGGACGTAGCCGACGCCCTTGTCCACGCGCTCCTGGTCGATGTCGGTCAGCACGACCGGCACCTCCAGGCGGCGCGCGAAGAGCAGCGCCAGCTGCGAGGCCATCAGCCCCGCGCCGACCACGCCGACCTTGGTGACCGGCCGGGCGAGGGACTTGTCCGGGGCCCCGGCCGGGCGCTTGGCGCGCTTCTGCACCAGGTTGAAGGCGTAGATGCCGCTGCGCAGCTCGCCGCCCATGATCAGGTCGGCGAGCGCCTGGTTCTCGGCCTCGAAGCCGGCCCGCAGATCGCCGTTCTTGGCCGCCGCGATGATGTCGAGCGCCCGGTACGCGGCCGGGGCCGCGCCGTGCACCTTGGAGTCCGCGACGGCCCGGCCGCGCGCCACGGCCTGGTCCCACGCCTCGCCGCGGTCCACGTCGGCCCGTACGACCTCGGTGCCGCCGCCGAGGACCGACGCGGTCCAGATCAGCGACTGCTCCAGGAAGTCCGCACCCTCGAAGAGCGCGTCCGCGATGCCCAGTTCGAAGACCTGCGCGCCCTTGAGCTGGCGGTTCTGGTTGAGGGAGTTCTCGATGACGACGGACACCGCGCGGTCCGCGCCGATCAGGTTCGGCAGCAGCACACAGCCGCCCCAGCCCGGTACGAGGCCGAGGAAGACCTCGGGCAGCGAGAAGGCGGGCACGGCCTTGGAGACGGTGCGGTACGTGCAGTGCAGGCCGACCTCGACGCCGCCGCCCATCGCCGCGCCGTTGTAGTACGCGAAGGTGGGGACCGCCAGCGAGGAGAGCCGCTTGAAGACGTCGTGGCCGCCCTTGCCGATGGCGTACGCGTCCTCGTGCCGCTTCAGCAGCTCGACGCCCTTGAGGTCGGCGCCGACCGCGAAGATGAACGGCTTGCCGGTGACGCCGACGCCGACGATCGTGCCGTCCGCCGCCTCCTTCTCCACCTGATCGATGGCCGCGTCCAGCTGCGCCAGCGACTGCGGGCCGAAGGTGGTCGGCTTGGTGTGGTCCAGGCCGTTGTCCAGCGTGATGAGCGCGAACCTGCCCGCGCCGCCCGGCAGATCGAGGTGGCGCACGTGCGCCCGCGTCACGACCTCGTCCGCGAACAGCTCGGCCGCGCCCTTCAACAGCTCAGCGGTGGTCGTCACTTGCCTGCCCCCTCGAAGTGCGGGTTCTCCCAGATAACGGTGCCGCCCATGCCGAAGCCGACGCACATGGTGGTGATGCCGTAGCGGACGTCGGGCTGCTCCTCGAACTGCCGCGCCAGCTGCGTCATCAGCCGCACCCCGGAGGAGGCCAGCGGGTGGCCGAAGGCGATGGCCCCGCCGTACTGGTTGACGCGCGGGTCGTCGTCGGCGATGCCGTAGTGGTCCAGGAGCGAGAGCACCTGCACCGCGAACGCCTCGTTGATCTCGAAGAGCCCGATGTCGTCGATCGACAGCCCCGCCTGCGCGAGCGCCTTCTCCGTCGCCGGAACGGGCCCGATCCCCATCACCTCGGGCTCGACGCCCGCGAAGGAGTACGCGACCAGCCGCATCTTGACCGGCAGGCCCAGCTCGCGCGCCACGTCCTCGGCGGCGATCAGCGAGGCGGTGGCGCCGTCGTTGAGCCCGGCGGCGTTGCCCGCGGTGACCCGGCCGTGCGGCCGGAACGGGGTCTTGAGGGACGCCAGGTTCTCCAGCGTCGTCCCCGGCCGCATCGGCTCGTCGGCGGTGGCCAGCCCCCAGCCGGTCTCCCCGGCCTCGGCGTTGGTGCGGCGCACGGAGACCGGCACCAGGTCCGCCTGGATCTTCCCGTTGGCGTACGCCTTGGCGGCCTTCTCCTGGCTGCGGACCGCGTACTCGTCGGCGCGCCGCTTGGTGATGTGCGGCAGCCGGTCGTGCAGGTTCTCCGCCGTCATGCCCATGAACAGGGCCGACTCGTCGACCAGCTTCTCCGAGACGAAGCGCGGGTTGGGGTCCACGCCCTCGCCCATCGGGTGGCGGCCCATGTGCTCGACGCCGCCCGCGACCGCGATGTCGTACGCCCCGAAGGAGACGCCGCCCGCGACGCTGGTGACGGCGGTCATCGCGCCCGCGCACATCCGGTCGATGGAGAAGCCCGGCACGGACTGGGGGAGCCCGGCCAGGATGCCGGCGGTACGGCCCAGGGTCAGGCCCTGGTCGCCGATCTGCGTCGTCGCGGCGAGGGCGACCTCGTCGATACGGGCCGGGTCCAGGTCCGGGTTGCGGCGCAGCAGCTCCCGGATGCAGTTGACGACCATGTCGTCGGCGCGGGTCTCGTGGTAAATGCCCTTCGGGCCCGCCTTGCCGAACGGGGTGCGGACACCGTCGACGAAGACGACGTCCCTAGCGGTACGAGGCACGTTGGCTCTCCTCCAGTTGCGTACGGGCGCTACGAGGGCACGGCCGTGCCGAGCCGGGGCACGGCGCTGGCTCCCACCGCCATGCTACTTGCGGGTAACCAAGCTGCCCAGCCCCCTTGCCCCAAGCGGCGAAGGTCACACCGCGGACCGGGCCGAGTCGAGCCGAAAGGCCGAAAAAAGACCCCCGCCCGCCGGACGGACCGGTGGGCGGGGGTGCGAGGGCGGCGGGGGTCATTCCACCCCGGCCTGTAGTGCCTCGGTGAGGACCGGGGTGACCTGTTCGATCTGCCAGGGGCGCGCGCCGTGGCCCGCGAGGACGTTCGCGACGGCCTCCGGCGTCGGATCGGCCGGCGGCTCCCAGCACAGCCGCCGCACGGTGTCCGGGGTGATCAGGTTCTCCTGCGGCAGGTTCAGCCGCTCGGCGAGGTCCGAGACGCCCGTGCGGGCCGCCGAGAGCCGGGCGGCGGCCACCGGGTCCTTGTCGGCCCAGGCGCGCGGCGGCGGCGGACCGGTCAGGGCCTGACCGGGCTGCGGCAGTTCGCTGTCCGGCAGGGCGCGCGCCCGGTCGATCGCCGCCTGCCACTGCTCCAGCTGCTTGCGGCCCATCCGGTGGCCGAAGCCCGGCAGCGCCGCCAGCGCGTGCGCGTTCGGCGGGGTGCCCAGCGCGGCCTCGATGATCGCGCTGTCGCCGAGCACCTTGCCCGGCGAGACGTCGCGGCGCTGCGCGATCTGGTCGCGCGTGGTCCACAGCTCGCGCACCACGGCCATCTGCCGCCGCCGGCGCACCTTGTGCATCCCGGAGGTGCGGCGCCAGGGGTCCTTGCGCGGCGGCGCGGGCGGCGCGGCCGCGATGGCCGCGAACTCCTGGTGCGCCCACTCCAGCTTCCCCTGCCGCCGCAGCTCCTCCTCCAGCGCGTCGCGCAGGTCGACCAGCAGCTCCACGTCGAGCGCGGCGTAGCGCAGCCACGGGTCGGGCAGTGGCCGGGTCGACCAGTCGACCGCGGAGTGCCCCTTCTCCAGGGCGTAACCGAGTACGTTCTCGACCATCGCGCCGAGCCCCACCCGGGCGAATCCGGCGAGCCGTCCCGCGAGCTCCGTGTCGAAGAGCCGCGTCGGCGTCATGCCTATTTCGCGCAGGCACGGGAGGTCCTGGGTGGCGGCGTGCAGGATCCACTCGGCGTCGGCGACGGCCGCGCCCAGCGCGCTGAGGTCGGGGCAGCCGACCGGGTCGATGAGCGCGGTGCCCGCGCCCTCGCGGCGCAGCTGGACGAGGTAGGCGCGCTGTCCGTAGCGGTAGCCGGAGGCGCGCTCGGCGTCGACGGCGAGCGGGCCGGTGGCCGCCGAGAAGGCGTCGACGACGGCCGCCAGGGCGTCGGCGTCGGCCACGACGGGGGGCATGCCCTCGCGTGGCTCCAACAAGGGAATCGGCGCCGAATCGACGTCGTCCGGGGGAGCGCCCCCGGTGGTTCGCAGTGTCATTTCTTCTGCGGTCTCTTGGGCGTCGGTCACCGGTCAAGGGTATCTGTGGATAGGAAGCGCCCGCCGACGGAACGTTCCGTCGGCGGGCGAGCTGGTCGGGAGCGGTCAGTGGATGATGCCCGTACGCAGCGCGACGGCGACCATCCCGGCCCGGTCGCCGGTGCCGAGCTTGCGGGCGATGCGGGCGAGGTGGCTCTTGACGGTCAGCGCGGACAGGCCCATCGAGACGCCGATGGCCTTGTTGGACTGGCCCTCCGCCACCAGCCGCAGGACCTCGACCTCGCGGCCCGAGAGCTCGCGGTAGCCGCCGGGGTGGCCGGGGGCGCCGGGCGGGCGGCGGTGCATACGGGCCGCGGCGGCGGAGCCGATCGGGGGGTGGCCGGGGCGGCCGGGGACCCCGATGTTGGTGCGGGTGCCGGTGACTACATAGCCCTTGACGCCGCCGGCGAGCGCGTTGCGCACGGCGCCGATGTCGTCGGCGGCGGAGAGCGCCAGGCCGTTCGGCCAGCCCGCGGCGCGGGTCTCGGAGAGCAGCGTGAGACCGGAGCCGTCGGGGAGGTGGACGTCGGCGACGCAGATGTCGCGCGGGTTGCCCACTCGGGGACGGGCCTCCGCGATGGACGACGCCTCGATGACGTCTCGCACACCGAGCGCCCACAGATGGCGGGTGACGGTGGAGCGGACTCGGGGGTCGGCCACGACGACCATGGCCGTCGGCTTGTTCGGGCGGTAGGCGACCAGGCTCGAAGGTTGCTCTAGAAGAACAGACACCAGGCCTCCTGGGGGAGTGGCGGGACGGTGCCGGCTTGGGGGATCAGCCGGAGTGATCGCTTGGAACGGTCACAAGGTCCTTCGGCAGCAACCCGGCCCGGCTTTAGAGAATGATCACGAATTGATGAGTAACAATTCGGGCGAATCGGACGGTTGATCGATCATCGCCCTTGCGGCCCGCGCCGCTGCGGCAGCGAGACCACCCCGGCGTCCACCGGCCCCCCCGGCGGCAGCCCCGCGATCTGGCAGAGCAGATCGCACCACGCGGCCAGGTGCGCCGCCGTGTCCGGCACGCCGTCCACCGCCGTCGGCGACCACGACGCCCGGATCTCGATCCGCGTCGACGGCTCCCGGTCCGCGAGCCCCCCGAAATAGTGCGAGCCCGCCCGCGTCACCGTGCCGCCCGGCGCCCCGTACGGCACCCGCCGCGCCTCCAGCGCCCCCGTCAGCCACGACCAGCACACCTCCGGCAGCAGCGGGTCGTCCGCCATCTCCGGCTCCAGGTCCGCCTGAAGGATCGTCACCAGCCGGAAAGTCCCGTGCCACGACTCGTGGCCGCTCGGGTCGTGCAGCAGGATCAGCCGGCCGTCCGCCAGCTCCTCCTCCTCCACCACGACCGCCGCCTCCAGCGCGTACGAATAAGGCGCGAGCCGCTGGGGCGGCGGCGTCGGATCGATTTCGATCTCCGGTCGGAGCCGCACTCCTTGCAGCCCGGCAACCGCCTGCCGGAAAGCGGTCGGGGAGCTCTCCCCGTCCGCGCCGTCCGGACCTTCCGAGAGGTGTCCCTGCGCCGCAGCCATGCCCGGAAGACTAGGCGGAACGAGCCCTTCTTCCGGGGAGGGACACCCGATGGGCGGGTCACTCGTTCGGCCCGTGCGAAGATTTGGGGCATGAGTGCGTCCCAGAGGCCGGAAGGCCAGCAGCAGACCGGCCGCGACGCGGCGCCTTCCGTTCGGGAATCCGTCCGGGCCGTCCAGGATTCAGCCTTTCTGCGGGCCTGCCGGCGCGAGCCCGTACCGCACACTCCGGTCTGGTTCATGCGGCAGGCGGGACGCTCGCTGCCCGAGTACCGCAAGGTCCGCGAGGGCATCGCGATGCTCGACTCCTGCATGCGCCCCGACCTCGTCACCGAGATCACCATGCAGCCGGTCCGCCGGCACGGCGTGGACGCCGCCATCTACTTCAGCGACATCGTCGTACCGCTCAAGGCCATCGGCGTCGACCTCGACATCAAGCCCGGCGTCGGGCCCGTCGTCGAGCAGCCGATCCGCACCCGCGCCGACCTGGAGCGGCTGCGCCCCCTCGAACCGGACGACGTGCGGTACGTGACCGAGGCCATCACCATGCTCACCGGCGAGCTGGGCGCGACCCCCCTCATCGGCTTCGCGGGCGCCCCCTTCACCCTCGCGAGCTACCTCATCGAGGGCGGGCCGTCCCGCAACCACGAGCACACCAAGGCGCTCATGTACGGCGACCCCGAGCTCTGGGCCGACCTCCTGGACCGCCTCGCCGACATCACCGCGGCCTTCCTCACGGTCCAGATCGAGGCCGGCGCCTCCGCCGTGCAGCTCTTCGACTCCTGGGTCGGCGCGCTCGCCCCCGCCGACTACCGCCGCTCCGTCATGCCGGCCTCCGCCAAGGTCTTCGACGCCGTCGCCGGGCACGGCGTGCCGCGCATCCACTTCGGCGTCGGCACCGGCGAGCTCCTCGGCCTCATGGGCGAGGCCGGCGCGGACGTCGTCGGCGTCGACTGGCGGATCCCGATGAACGAGGCGCAGCGGCGCGTGGGCCCCGGCAAGGCGCTCCAGGGCAACCTCGACCCCGCCGTCCTCTTCGCGCCGCGCGCGGCCGTCGAGGCCAAGACGAGCGAGGTCCTCGACGCCGCCCGCGGCCTCGACGGCCACATCTTCAACCTCGGCCACGGCGTGCCCCCGAACACCGACCCCGGCGCGCTGACCGCCGTCGTCGAGTACGTGCACGAGCACACTTCGGGTCACTGATCGCCGTCGTCGAGTACGTGCACGAGCACACTTCGGGTCGCTGACCCCGCGCTCCGAGCGGGAGCGGCGGGCCGCGGGCGGGTCTCAGGACGCCCGTACGTCCGCCGCGACCGCCGCCGTCGCCTTGCGGGCGGCCACCAGGACCGGGTCCCACACGGGTGAGAACGGCGGCGCGTACCCGAGGTCGAGCGCGGTCATCTGCTCCACCGTCATCCGCGCGGTGAGCGCGACCGCCGCGATGTCCACGCGCTTGCCAGCCCCCTCCCGGCCGACGATCTGCACGCCGAGCAGCCGGCCCGTACGGCGCTCCGCGAGCATCTTCACGTGCATCGGCCGCGCGCCGGGGTAGTAGCCCGCGCGGCTCGTCGACTCGATGGTGACGCTCACGTACTGCAACCCGACGGCCGTCGCCTGCGCCTCCAGCAGGCCCGTACGCGCGATCTCCAGGTCGCACACCTTGGAGACCGCCGTGCCGACCACGCCCGGGAACGTGGCGTAGCCGCCGCCGACGTTCGCGCCGATGACCTGGCCGTGCTTGTTGGCGTGCGTGCCCAGCGCGATGTGCCGGGTGCGGCCCGCGACCAGGTCCCAGACCTCCACGCAGTCGCCGCCCGCCCAGATGTCCTCGTGGCCGCGCACCCGCATGGACAGGTCGGTCAGCAGCCCGCCCGAGGGGCCCAGCGGCAGCCCGGCCGCGCGCGCCAACCCGGTCTCGGGGCGCACCCCGAGGCCGAGGACCACCAGGTCCGCCGGGTATTCGTCGTCCTCCGTCGCCACCGCCCGCACGCGGCCGTCCTCACCGGTGAGGATCTTGGTGACCGCCGTGCCGTTCACCGTCTCGATGCCCAGCCCGCACATCGCCTCGTGCACCAGCGCGCCCATGTCCGGGTCGAGCGTCGGCATCGGCTGCTCGTCGCGGTTGAGGACCGTCACCGCGTAGCCGCGGCGGATCAGCGCCTCGGCCATCTCCACGCCGATGTAGCCCGCGCCGACGACCACCGCGCGGCGGCCCTCCGTCCGCTCCAGCCCGCCGAGGGTGTCCAGCAGCGCCTGGCCGTCGTCGAGGGTCTGCACGCCGTGCACGCCCGGCGCGTCGATGCCCGGCAGCGGCGGGCGCACCGGCCGCGCGCCGGTGGCGATCACCAGCTTGTCGTAGCCGTGCCACCGCTCGTCGCCGCCCGCCGCCGCGTCCGCGTCGACGTCGCGGACCCGGACCCGGCGGCCCGCCACGTCGATCTCCGTCACCTCGGTGCGCATCCGCAGATCGATGGAGCGCTCGCGGTGCGCCTCGGGGGAGCGGGCGATCAGCGCGTCGGGGCCGTCCACCTCGCCGCCCACCCAGTAGGGGATGCCGCAGGCCGAGTACGAGGTGAAGTGGCCGCGCTCGAAGGCGGTGATCTCCAGCTCGTCCGGGCCCCGGAGCCTGCGCGCCTGGGAGGCCGCGGACATGCCCGCCGCGTCGCCCCCGATGACCACCAGCCGTTGCGCCGCCATGGAGTCGGTTCCTTTCGCCGGTACGTCCGCTGCGTACGTACGTGCGGCCCACGCTAAGCCTTCTCCGGCGGCCGGCCGGAGAGGGCGACGGGTGCGGCGACGGCCCGGGGCCGCGCGGGGCGTCGGTCAGGGCGTGTCGGCGGGGTGCCGGAAGTCGAGGAAGACGGTCTCCTCGCCCGCCGGGTCGCTCTCGCCGCCGCCCTGGAGCCGGATGTCGAAGCGGTAGCTGTGGTGCCGGGCCCGGTCGCCGGTCTCCGGGACGGCGATGAGCGTCGCGGCCCGCTCGGGCGGCAGGGACGCGAGCAGCGGATCGGCGGCGAGCCGGGGCGAGGGCAGGTACAGGCGCGTGTGCAGCGGGCCGAAGAGGCCGCGGGCCAGGACGCAGACGGCGAGGTGCGGGGCGGTGCGCCGGGCGGTCGGGCCGGGCGCGAGGGTGCGCAGCGCGTAGTGGCCGCCGCCGTCGGCCGCCACCCGCGCGAAGCCGGTGAACTCCGCCCCGTCGCGGCCCAGCGGCACGCCGCTCGCCCGGTCGCGGCGCAGTGTGCCGGGCGCCCCGGCGAGCGAGCCGGACGGCCCGGCCTGCCAGAACTCCACGAGCGCGTCGGGCACCGGCGCGCCCGTGCCGTCATAGAGGTGTCCGTGGACGGTGATGGTGTCCGGGTGCCCGGCCGGGGCGACGTCGCCGCCGCGCGGGAAGGGCAGCGCGTGGCCGTAGAAGGGGCCCAGCGTCTGGGCGGGCGTCGGCTCCAGCAGGGTCATCGGCGGGCCTCGGTCCAGGTGGCGGACGGGCCGTCGAGGACGATGTCCCAGCGGTAGCCGAGGGAGGCGCCCGATACGGACAGGGCGGGGTCGTACGCGGCGACGAGGCGGCCGTCCGTGCCCGCCTCGACGGCCGACCGCCAGAGCCCGTCGTAGGCGAGGAGCGGGTCGCCGGGGAAGTACATCTGGGTGATCAGGCGCTGGGTGAAGGCCGTGCCGAAGAGGGAGAAGTGCACATGGGCGGGGCGCCACACATGGGGCTGGTCGCCCTCCGGGTACGGGCCCGGCTTGAGCGTCGTGAAGCGGTAGCCGCCCGCGTCGTCCGTCAGGCAGCGGCCGACGCCGGTGAAGTTGGGGTCGAGCGGGGCCGGGTGGCGGTCGAGCTGGTTGGCGTACCGGCCGGCGGCGTTCGCCTGCCAGATCTCCACCAGCTGGCCGCGCACCGGCCGGCCCCGGCGGTCCGTGACCCGGCCGGAGACGGTGATGCGCTCGCCGATCGGCTCGCCGGCGTGCTGCCGGGTGAGGTCGGAGTCGAGCGCGTCGACGTCGGCGGCGCCGAAGACGGGGCCGGTGAGCTCGACGTCGTCGGGGTCGAGCCGGACGGGGGCCAGGGGCCTGCGGGGGTGGCGTTCGGGCGCGCCCGCGTAGGGGGCGATGGCGTCGGGAGGGTTGTACGGGGCCGGGTGAGGGCCCCGCGGTAAGTGCCCCGGCGGCGGTTCGTCGGCGTCGGGGCGCCGCGGTTCGGCTCCGTCCCGGGCGGCTGCGGGTATCGCCATCTGCGGTCAACTCCCTTGGTGGTCACCGTTCCCGTACGCGCTTGTCCCGTGCTCACTCCGTACATATTCCGTACTTATCGGCACTCGCCGTACTCGTCGGCACTCGCCGTGCCCGCCGCCCCCGTCCCCGCCGCCCCCGTCCTCGCCGATCCCGTCCTCACCGTTCCAGCACGAGCGCCTGCCCTTGCCCTACCCCGATGCACAGGGCCGCCACACCGGTCCCCGAGCCCGCCGCGGCGAGCTGGTGGGCGACCGAACCGGCCAGGCGCGCGCCGGAGCAGCCGAGGGGGTGGCCGATGGCGATGGCGCCGCCGCGCGGGTTGACGACGGCCGGGTCGAGGTCCGGCCATTCGGCGAGGCAGCCCAGCGCCTGGGCGGCGAACGCCTCGTTGAGCTCGAAGGCGGTGAGGTCCGCGAAGCCGCGGCCCGCCTTGGCGAGGGCCCGCTGGACGGCCTCCACCGGGCCGAGGCCGAAGTGGTGCGGTTCGATGCCGGTGACCGCGGACGCCCGTACGCGCGCGAGCGGTTCGCGGCCCACGGTCCGCAGCCCCTCCTTGTCCGTGAGCAGCAGGGCGGCGGCGCCGTCGCTGAGGGGGGAGGAGTTGCCGGCGGTGACCGTGCCGCCGTCCTTGCGGAATACGGGCTTCAGCTTGGCGAGCGCGGCCGACGACGCGGCATCGCGGATCGTCTCGTCGCGGCCCAGTTCCACGCCCGGAACCGCCACGGCCTCGGCGTCGTACGCGCCCTCCCGCCAGGCCCGCGCCGCCTTCTCGTGGCTGGCGAACGCGAAGGCGTCCTGCTCCTCGCGGGTGATGCCGTGCTTGTCGGCGACCAGCTCCGCGCCCTCGCCGAGCGACACCGTCCACTGCGGCGGCATGTCCGGGTTGGTCATCCGCCAGCCGAGAGTCGTCGAGTACAGCTGCTGGTCGCCCGCGGGGAAGGCGCGCTCGGGCTTCTGGAGCACGTACGGGGCGCGGCTCATCGACTCGACGCCGCCCGCGACGGCCACCGACGCGTCGCCGAGCGCGATGGCCCGGTACGCCTGCACGACGGCCTCCAGCCCCGAGGCGCACAGCCGGTTGACGGTCGCGCCCGGCACGGTGACGGGCAGCCCGGCGAGCAGCACCGCCATCCGTGCCACGTTCCGGTTCTCCTCGCCCGCGCCGTTGGCGTTGCCGAACACCACGTCGTCGACGCGGGCCGGGTCGAGCGCGGGGGAGCGCTCCACGAGCGACCGCACGACGTGCGCCGCCAGGTCGTCGGGGCGCACGGAGGCGAGCGCGCCGCCGTACTTGCCGACGGGGGTGCGGACGGCGTCGACGATGTAGACGTCGCGGACGCCGGGGGCGGAAGAGGCTGCCATGGGGTCTTCGGATCCCTTCCCGCGGCCCGAGAGCGGGCGGCGCGGCGCGTTCGGTGTTCGCCCGGTGAAACTTTGTTCAAGATCGGTCCGTGCCGAGTCTCGGCTCCCCGCGGAGCGCTGTCAATGGCACCGTGACGCCGCGGCCGCCGGGTCCGCCGCCCCCGCGGCCGGCGTCAACCCGGCGCCCGTCTTCTACTACTTCGGCACTGTCGCGAGCGGTACCGGGACGCGCTGGATCAACTCGCCGCCCCCGTCGGGGCTGTTGAGGAGCTGGGTGGGCGGGTGCGGGGACGTGTGGAGAGCGCGTCGGCAAGAGTGAGGGGCGTACCGGGAGTTCTCTCCTTGCGCAGAGGCCCTGCGAGACGGCAGTACCCTCATATGACTGTAGGTCAGGGGTATTTGGAGTGTTCACCTTGATGATCGGCATGAAGAATCTGCGTCGGGCGTCGGCGGTCGCCGTCACCGCGGGGGCCGTGGCCGCGACCGGAGCGCTCGCCGCTCCGGCGCAGGCCGCCGCCAGGATCGCCACACCCACGATCACCGCCAAGGGCGGCTTCGTGATGAACAACGGCAACGGGAAGGCGCTCTTCGGCAAGGCCGCCGACACCCGCCGCTCCACCGGGTCGACCACCAAGATCATGACGGCGCGGGTGGTGCTGGCCCAGAAGAAGCTCAACCTCAACGCCAAGGTCCGGATCGACAAGGCGTACAGCGACTACATCGTCTCGAAGAACGCCTCGTCGGCCCGGCTGATCGTCGGCGACAAGGTCACCGTCGGCCAGCTGCTGTACGGGCTGATGCTCCCGTCCGGCTGCGACGCCGCGTACGCGCTCGCCGACAAGTTCGGCCACGGCTCCACCCGGCCCGCGCGCGTGAAGTCGTTCATCGGCCAGATGAACGCCACGGCCAAGAGCCTCGGCCTGAAGAACACGCACTTCGACTCGTTCGACGGCATCGGCGGCGGCTCCAACTACTCGACGCCGCGCGACCTGACGAAGCTCGCCTCCAACGCGATGAAGTACTCCACCTTCCGTACGGTCGTGAAGACGAAGTCGACCAAGCAGAAGGTCACCATGGCCAACGGCGGCTACCGCTACATGTCGTGGTCCAACACCAACAACCTGCTCGGCGGCTACTCGGGCACCATCGGCGTCAAGACCGGCTCCGGCCCCCAGGCCAAGTACTGCCTGGTCTTCGCCGCCACCCGCGGCGGCAAGACGGTCATCGGCACCGTCCTCACCTCGTCCTCCGTCGCCAACCGCACGGCGGACGCGAAGAAGCTCATGGACTACGGCTTCAAGAAGTAGGCAGGCCGTCGTCACCTGCCCGCAGCTCGTCCCACGGTGAAGGGGCGGGGGCCGTCCGTAGGCGGAGCCCCCGCCCCTTCACCATGCGAGGAGACGGGTGGAGCCGCGGAGCGGCCAGGGCGGGGACTCGTGCGATGTGCGAAATGACCGTTTGAGAGAGTGGGGCCATGAGCACAGCGCACACGCCCAAGGGCCATGTGATCGTCATCGGCGGCGGCATCTCCGGGCTGGCGGCAGCCCATCGGCTCCTGGCGGGCGGTGCGCGGGTGACCGTGCTCGAAGCCTCCGGTCGGCTCGGCGGCAAGCTGCACGCCGGCGAGATCGCGGGCGTCCCCGTGGACCTCGGCGCCGAGTCGATGCTCGCGCGCCGGCCCGAAGGGGTCGAACTCGCCCGCGCCGCCGGACTCGGTGACCGGCTCCAGCCCCCGGCCACGGCGAGCGCCGCCCTGTGGACCCGCGGCGGCCTGCGGCCCATGCCCAAGGGACACGTCATGGGCGTACCCGGCGACCTCGCGCCGCTCGCCGCGTCCGGCGTCATCTCCGACGAGGGGCTCGCGCGCATCGCCGAGGATGCCGAGCTGCCCCGCACGGAGGTCGGCGAGGACGTCGCCGTCGGCGAATACGTCGCGCGGCGGCTCGGCCGCGAGGTCGTGGACCGCCTCGTCGAGCCGCTGCTCGGCGGCGTGTACGCGGGCGACGCCTACCGCATCTCCATGCGCGCGGCGGTGCCCCAGCTCTTCGAGGCCGCCCGCGGCCACCGCTCCCTGACCGAGGGCGTACGGGAGATCCAGGCGCGCGCCGCCGCCAAACAGCCGGACGGGGTTCCGGGCCCGGTCTTCATGGGCATCGACGGCGGCGTCGGGCGGCTGCCCCTGGCCGTCGCCGAGACCGTACGGGCGCAGGGCGGCGACATCCGCACCGGCGCGCCCGTCAGCCGGCTCACCCGCACCGCGACGGGGTGGACGGTCGTCGTCGGAGGCGGCGGCAGCACCGGCGGCGCCGCCGGTACCGAGGCCACCGGCGGCAGCGTGCTGGAGGCCGACGCCGTCGTGCTCGCCACCCCCGCGCCCGCCGCGTCCGCGCTGCTCGCCGACGCGACCCCGGCCGCCGCCGCGGAGCTGGCCGCCGTCGAGTACGCCTCCATGGCGCTGGTCACCATGGCCTTCCGCCGCTCCGACACCGACATGCTCCCGGACGGCAGCGGCTTCCTGGTGCCGCCCGTCGACGGGCACAAGATCAAGGCGTCCACCTTCGCGAGCCGCAAGTGGGGCTGGATCGCCGACGCGGACCCCGACGTCTTCGTGCTGCGTACCTCCATCGGGCGGTTTGGGGACGAGGACGACCTGAAGCGCGAGGATTCGGAACTGGTAGGGATGTCGCTCGCGGACCTCCGCGAGGCGGTCGGCCTTTCAGCCGCCCCCCTGGAGAGCCGCGTCACCCGGTGGGACAGCGGACTGCCGCAGTACCCGGTCGGCCACCTCGACCGCGTGGCCCGCGTCCGCGACCACGTCGCGGCCCTCCCCGGCCTGCGGGTCTGCGGCGCGGTCTACGACGGCGTGGGCATCCCGGCCTGCGTCTCCAGCGCCCACCGGGCCGCCGACGAACTCCTCGCCACCCTGCCGACAGGCGCCCGGACCAGCGAGTGAGAATAGGGACATGACTGCTGAACCTGACAAGACCCCGAACGCCGGCAAGAAGGCCAAGGACCTCAACGAGGTCATCCGCTACACCCTGTGGTCGGTCTTCAAGCTGCGCGACGTCCTGCCCGAGGACCGCACCGGTTACGCGAACGAGGTGGACGAGCTGTTCGCGCAGCTCGCCGCCAAGGACGTCACCGTGCGCGGCACGTACGACGTGTCCGGGCTGCGGGCCGACGCGGACATCATGATCTGGTGGCACGCGGAGACCTCGGACGCCCTCCAGGAGGCGTACAACCTCTTCCGCCGCACGAAGCTGGGGCGCGCCCTGGAGCCGGTGTGGTCGAACATGGCGCTGCACCGCCCCGCCGAGTTCAACAAGTCGCACATCCCGGCGTTCCTCGCCGACGAGGAGCCCCGCGCGTACGTCAGTGTGTACCCCTTCGTGCGCAGCTACGACTGGTACCTGCTGCCCGACGAGGACCGCCGCCGCATGCTCGCGGACCACGGCAAGATGGCCCGCGGCTTCCCGGACGTCCGCGCCAACACCGTCCCGGCGTTCTCCCTCGGCGACTACGAGTGGATGCTCGCCTTCGAGGCCGACGAACTGCACCGCATCGTCGACCTGATGCGCCACCTGCGCGGGTCCGAGGCCCGTATGCACGTACGCGAAGAGGTGCCCTTCTACACCGGCCGCCGCAAGGCGGTGGCCGAGCTGGTCGCCGGCCTGGCCTGACGGTCCGGATTTCGGCAGTGGCTTGACGGCTCAGCTCACGGCAGTGGCTTGACGGCCCCGGATCACGGCAGCCGTCAGGGCACGGGCCGCGGCTCCGGGCGCGGTGCGCAGTACGCGCGCCGCGCCGGGGTCTCCCCGGTGAGCAGGTACGTCTCCAGGTGGCGGTTGACGCACTGGTTCGGGCCGCCGCCGATGCCGTGCGTGCCCGCTCCCCGCTCGGTGACCAGGGCCGAGCCCGGCAGCCGGCGCTGGAGTTCCAGCGCGCCCGGATAGGGCGTCGCCGCGTCCCGCTCGGCGGCGAGCAGCAGCGTCGGCGGCAGCGCACCGACGCCCCTCACCCCGATGTCCACGGCGCGCTGCTGGTGGGCCGGCCAGTAGGCGCAGGGCAGGTTCATCCACGCGTTGTCCCACGTCTCGAAGGGCGCGCGGCGCGCGAGCAGGGTGTTGTCCCGGTCCCAGACGCGCCAGTCGCGCGGCCAGCTCGCGTCGTTGCACTCGACGGCCGTGTAGACGGCGTTCTCGTTCTCGTCCGCCCGCGCGGTCGCCGGGTCGGGCGCGGCGGCGGCGATCAGCGGCTTCGGGTCGCCGCGCAGATACGCGGCGAGGGCGTGGGCCCTGGGGGCCCAGAAGGCGTCGCTGTAGCCGACGTTGAGGAAGGCGGCCTGGAGCTGGGCGGGGCCGACCGTGCCGCCCGCCGGTTCGCGCGCCAGCCGCGCGTGGACCCTTTCGTACGCGGCCCGTACCTCCCGCGGCGTGCGGCCGATCCGGTAGTGCGCGTCGTGCCGGGCGACCCAGCTGCTCCAGTCGGCCCAGCGGACCTCGAAGGCGGGCACCTGGTCGAGGTTGCTGCGGTACCAGATCTGCCGCGGATCCGGGTCGACGACGCTGTCGAAGACCACGCGCCGCACATGGCCGGGGAAGAGGGTCGCGTACAGGGCGCCGAAGTACGTCCCGTAGGACGCCCCCACGAAGTTGAGCTTCGCGTCGCCGAGGGCCGCCCGCAGCACGTCCAGGTCGCGCGCGTTGTTGAGGCTGGTGAAATGCGGCAGCGCGGAACCGGCCCGGCGCGCGCACCCCTGGGCGTACGCGCGGGCCTGGGCGGCCTTGTGCCGTTTGAAGGCGTCCGAGGGATGGCGCGGGGCCTGGGTGGGGGCCTTGGCGAACTCCGCCGGGTCCTGGCAGGAGAGGGGGGCGGAGCGGCCGACGCCGCGCGGCGCGTACCCGACGAGGTCGTACGCCCGCGCCGCCCTGCGCCAGGCCGGGCGGTCCTTGAGCGTCGGGTAGACCATGCCGGAGCCGCCCGGTCCGCCGGGGTTGAAGATCAGTGAGCCCTGCCGCTCGGCCGGGCGGCCGGTGGCGCGGGCCCGGCTGACGGTGAGGTCGATGCGGCGGCCCTCGGGGCGGGCGTAGTCGAGCGGTACGGATACGGTGCCGCACTCGACGGAGGCGGGCAGCTTCTCCACGGGCGCGCAGCGGCCGAAGGCGATGCCGCGCGCCGCGGCCTGCCGGGCGGCGACGGCGACCCCGCGGGCCTGCGCGGCGCCGTCCGGGGGCGGGGTGGCGGCTCCGCCGGCGGGGGCGGCGGCGAGTGCGGAGAGGATCAGCGATCCCACGGTGCCGTACAGGGCTGCTGCTCTCACTGACCGCCATCCCTTCGCGCATTATCCGACAAAAGGGATATTTAGTCTGATGGGTGGTGAAGTAAAGCATTGAGGCCGGGTGTCGGCGCCGAAGCCCCCGGACTGCCGAATGTCCGCCGGGGGACAGCCGGGCGGCTGCCGGGCCTCCGCCGGACGGCTGCCGGGCGGCTGCCGGGCGGCTGCCGGGTGCGGAGGGGCGGGTGATCGGCCGAGGGTGGCCAGTCGCGGGCGGTTAGCCGTAGGCGGTCAGTCGCGGGCGGCCAGTCGCGCGCGGTCCGTCGTGGGCGGCCGGTCGTAGGCGGTCAGTCGTGGGGGCCGCGGAGGTTCTCGGCGAGCGCGGCGCGCAGCTGCGGATCGGCGAGCGCCGCCCGGCCGCGTACGGCCAGCGCCGTGAGGAACGACCGCTCCCCGGCCGAACCGTCCTCCTCGGCCGAACCGTCCACCTCGGCGCCGTTCCCCCTCCCGGGCGTGTCCATCCGCCCGAGCACACGGGCCCCCGCCGGGGAGGCCCAGTGGGTGTACGGCCGGATCTCGTACCGGACGATGGCCAGGCAGCCGAGCGTCAGCACCAGGGGCAGCGCGAACCAGGCCGCCACCGGGCCCGCGCTCGGCTGCGGCGGCACGATCAGCAGCGCCGCGACGGCCATGCATACCACCAGCGCGCACGCGCCCCGCACCTGGCGGATCGCCGAGGACACGTTCGTACGGTCCGCCGGGCTCACCGCCAGCCCGGCCGCGGTCAGCCGCTCGGCCAGGGCCCGCACCGAGTCGGCGGCGGTGAGCGCGGCCTTTATGGCCGGTACGCGCGACTGCCCCTCGGGGCCGATCGCCGTGATCACGGACCGCTCCATGTCGTCGCGGCCCACCGGGTCGACGACGGTCGCCCAGCCCGTATGCGCGAGCAGCAGCCGGCGCTGCCGGGACATCGACACGAGCGCCAGGTCCGTGACCCGGTGCGGCCCGCCGGCCAGGAACGCCGCCTCGTACAGGGTCAGCCCCCAGGCCCCGGCGTCGGCCCCGGGCTCCTGGGCGGAGGCCGGGGCCAGGGCGGCGGCGGACGCGATCAGACACAGACGGGCGCAGGTGAGAAACGCCGCACCCCAGGCGACAAGCAGGAAGATGACCCACATGGCGGCCTTTTTTACTCGATGACCGGGCTAATGCGCCATGGTCGAACAGGAATTGGGATCGTTGTCTCAGGGGAGAGCGGCTCCCGGGGCCGTCGCGGGGCCCCGGGAGCCGCCGTCGCGGGGGCGGCCGGGATCAGCCGCAGCGGCGGCCGGAGTTGATGCAGCGTACGGCCGAATCCATCAGCGCGCCGGGCATGAAGTTCGCGAAGTCCGCGTGGTCGGTGACGGGCTTGCGGAGCTGTTCGGGGAAGCTGTCGACCGCGAAGTTCGGACCCTGCGGCACCTTGTAGGTGAGCGTCATCCGGAGCTGCGGCACGGCCTTGAACCCGCTCTGGCAGCGGCCGGTGGACTTGTCGGGGAAGGCGAGATGGGCGCGGTGGTTCGCGCTGTCGGTGTTCCGGCCGTCCCAGCAGCTGGGGAAGTCGAGTCGGCGTACGACCTGGCTGCCGCGGGGGCACAGCGGGTACTTGTCGGTCAGCACGCGATCGGTGAAACCGGTGCACGTCCACTGCGCGCGGGCGTTGGCGGTGCCGTTGGTGAACGCCTTCGCGTCGCCGGTGATCGTGCGCAGCGCCTCCGGCATCGCGGTGACCTTGGCGGCCGGGCTGCCGCGGAAGGTGAGGCTGACGGAGGTCGGGGTCAGGACGCGGCCGATGTTGCCGTCCTGGCCCGAGTCGCCGCCGCGGGTGACGTCGCGCAGTACGGGCCAGAAGTACGTGGACTTGTCGCCGCGGTCGCAGGTGGTGCCCGCGGCGCTCAGCGAGGCGTCGGTGGAGAAGGCGTCGGTGGAGCGGTTGCCGACGTAGTCGTGCAGGTGGTGGGCGCCGTTGCGGACGCCGGGCGTGACGATGAAGTTGTCGGGGTTGCGGTGGCCTTCCTCGTTGCGCCCGCACCGGCTGGTGAAGCTGCCGGTGGACGCGGAGCGCTGGTCGCGAGGGGGCCGGGCGCCGGGCCGGACGCCGCGGATGTCGACGAAGTCGGAGGCGGCGGGGCCGGAGTGCTGGTGCTGCCGGCCTTCGGCCGGGTCTTGTGCCTGGTCATCACGGTCATCACGGTTGTCGCTGCTGCCGTCGGTCCCGCCGTCGGCCCTGCGGTCGCCCCCGCCGTCGCCCCCGCCGTCGCCCCCGCCGTCGGTCCCGTCCGAAGGGGCGTTGTCAGTGGGAGATGTCACGCTGGGTGATGTCGGTGGCGGAGGGGGCTGGTCGGCTGCGGGGGGAGAGGTGCGGGCGGAGGCGTTGTCGGTGACGGCGAGGAAGGTACCTGCCGAGCCGAACAGCGCGATGAGGGCGATGACGATGAGGTGCGTGGCGCCGAGACGGCGGCGGTGACTGGCGGGCATGGGGTCTCACTTCTCCTCGGGCGACTGCTCGGGGCGGGTGGCGGCTGGTGGCAGCGGATAGGTGGGCGAGGGGGAGGCGGACGGCGTGTCGGATGTCGTAGAGGCGGATGTCGTAGAGGTGGAAGCCGGAGGGATGGGAGTCGGAAGGGTGGAAGCCGGAAGGGTGGAAGTCGGAGGGGCGGCGGGCGTACGGGCCGGGGTGGGCCGGGCGGTGGGCGGCGGCGCGGAGCTCAGGGTCTGTTCGGCGACGGCGTCGAAGTCGACGAGGCCGGTGGCCTCCAGGACCCCGATGTGGTCCAGGACGGTCGCGTTCGCGTCGTCGGCGAGAGCGCGCACGAGCGAGTTCCGGGTGGTGGCCCGGACCTGGGCGACGACCGTGAAGACCTTGCCGTGGGCGAGCCGCAGGATGTTCGCGAACTCACGGTCGTACGTACTGCCGCTCGCGGCGCCGAGCCGCGTCAGCCAGCCGCGCTGCTGGGCGTTGGGCTGGTTGGGCAGGTCGAGGCCCAACTGGTCGGCCACTCGGCGCACATGGTCGTCGAGCGAGGTGTGGCCCGTCACGAGGTGCTCGCCCGCGCGGCGGACGGCGGCGGTGGTGCCGCGCTCCTCGGCCTGCTGCCCGGCGGGCAGCTCCCAGAGGCCCGCCAGCCGCACCCGGTCGACGAAGTCGCGGTCGAGCGGGGAGAGCGGGCCGTACCGCGTGGCCATGGAGCCGGCGGTCAGGTCGGCGGCCCCGGTGCCGAGGCGGTCGCGGTACGACCAGATGGGGAAGAGCAGCGCGGCCACGGTCGCCGCCAGCGCGGCGACGACCAGTCCGGTGCCGGTGAGGGATCGCATGGTGCCTCCTGGTGCGGCACCGCACGGTATGCGTTACGCGGTGATCGTCCGGCTTTTTCGGCGAACCCGGTCCGGGGCGCGGGGCGCGGATCACGGCCCCCGCCTGGGAACCGAGACCGAAACAGTTGGCCGGCGGGCGGGTGTGTGCCGCGTCACTGCTGGGCGAAGGGGGCACTTATGGGACAGGTCGGTTGCTACATTGGCCGGTTTTCCGGTGGGGTCGGGAGGGGGAGAGGGCCGGGACTGGTCGGCCCGCTCGCGGTGCGCGGCGGGCGGCGGTCCGCCGCGACGGGCCCGCCGACCCGCCGGTGGACCGGCCGCCCAGCCGGCCGGCCGGTCAGCCTGTGAGCTGGTGCGCCAGCCGGGCGGCGAGGCGGGCCGTTCGGCCGGTCAGGAGCGGGGCGGGCCCGGAGCGCCGGCGCCACCAGCGGCGCAGCTTCCGCCGGGCCGCCCGGCTGCGCGGCCGGTCGCCGTCCGGGGCCAGCAGATGCTCGGCGAAGGAGAGCGCGTCGCGCCGGAAGCCGCCGGTCATGGGGCGGGTCCGGGCGTAGCGGAGGAACGCGGGCCGGTAGCCGTCGCCCAGGATGTCCGGCAGCTCCGGCGCGACCTTCGCCACCACGTCGGCCCGCTTCGCCGCCAGCGCCTCCGACTGCACCCGCAGCCGCTCCCGGTCGAACCCCGCCGGTACGGGCGCGCCGGCGACCAGCGCGGACAGCAGCCCGCTCAGAGCCAGGGCGAGCCGCCCACGAGCGCGGCCGGTGTCGCGGGGGCCGCCTGTGTCGCGGGCGCTGCCGGTGTCGCGGGCGCTGCCGAGTGCGCACCGCTGCTGCGGGACGGGGGCGGGCGGCGGCGGCGCGTACGGGCATGGGGCAGCCGCATCCGGTGCGGGGGCGGCGGGGGTGGCGGGAGCGGCGGCGCGAACGCGGGGAGCGGCGAATACCGCGCGTACCTCGGCCAGTTCGGCGGCGAGACCGTCCGCGCCGGGGAAGTCGTCGTCGCGTTCGAGGAGGACGCCGGGCGGGGTGACGCGGGACCGGAGCTCGGCGAGGATGTCGAGGATCGGGCGGGTCACGGGGTGGGCGTGGGTGTCGTGCCAGACGCCGTCGCGTTCGATGCCGCCCGCCACATGTACGTAGGCGATGGCTTCCAGCGGGAGTTCGTCGAGAGCGGTGACCGGGTCCTCGCCGCGGTTGATGTGGTTGGTGTGCAGATTGGCGACGTCGATGAGCAGCCGCACGCCCGTCCGGTCCACGAGCTCGGCGAGGAACTGACCCTCTGTCATCTCCTCGTCCGGCCAGTTGACGAGCGCGGCGATGTTCTCCAGGGCGAGGGGCACGGGCAGGGCGTCCTGGGCGATCCGGACGTTCTCGCACAGCACGTCGAGTGCGTCGCGGGTACGCGGCACCGGCAGCAGATGCCCGGCCTCCAGCCCCCTGGCCCGTACGAACGCGATGTGCTCCGTGACCAGTGGCGACCCCAGCGCCTCGGCCCGCTCGCCGAGCGCGGCCAGCCGCCCGGCGTCCGGCCGCTCCGCCCCGCCGAGCCCGAGCGAGACGCCGTGCGGCACGACGGTCGTACCGCGCTCGCGCAGCCGCCGCAGCGCGTCGGGCAGCGCATCCGGGCAGATGTTCTCCGCCACCACCTCGACCCAGTCGACACCGGGCAGCCGGGCGACATCCCCCGCGATCTCCGGCCGCCAGCCGATCCCCACCCCAAGATGCTCCACCCGGCCCCCTTCACGCTCCCCGCGCTCGCCCGCCCCCTGAGAAGGTCATGCGCCCGCGGCTGGCCGGGAAACCGCTGGCGGTGGAATTCAGAGACCGATTTGAGCTTTCGGCTCGGGGGCGGGGTGACTGGTTGCGGGGCGCCTGGGTGCGGGGTGGTGGACGGTCGTGCGAGAGGCGCGCGCTCAGCGCGCGGGGCGGAGCACGTGGCTGTAGGCCGGGCAGATCCGCGATGGCGCGCGCTCCGCGCACGGAGCCGCAGCGGCGGGCCGCGCGGCGCGACTGGTGAGACCCCGCAGCCGGGGGGATGGTGCGGGGTCTCATGCCGTCCAACGGATGGGCGTTTGGGCAGGTTCCCGCACTTCTGCCGAAATTCCCGCAGACGCTTGTCCGGAGCGGCACGCTGCTGCTGCCATTGGCGGGTGGGCGATGGGTGGAGCATCCCGTGGAAGGGGGACGACCCCGAGCGGTTGTTCCTGGCACCCGATGACGATCTTGCGCCGAACCGGCCCGGAGAGGCGCTGCGAGCCCGGCTCGACGCCTCCCGCGCCGGCCCCGGCCGCCTCCTGGCGTCGCGCCTGCTGGGCCGCCGCCCGCAGGAGGACGAATGGCGGCGCGGCCTGGAGGGCGAGCAGTTCGTCGGCTCCGAGCTGGAGGAGCTGACGGCCGTCGGCTGGCGGGTGGTGCACTCCATACCCCTGCCCGGGGAGGCCGACATCGACCACCTGCTGATCGGCCCCGGAGGGGTGTTCTGCGTGCAGGCTCAACTGCTCCGCCGGGCGGCCGTCCGGGTGGGCGACGACGGGGTGCGCGTGGGACGGGAGCGGCAGCCGCGTCCGTATCTGCGTGCGGCACGGCGCGAGGCGGCGCGCGCCGGGTTCGCCCTGGCGCGGGGCTGCGGCTTCGAGCCCGAGGTACGGCCCGTGCTCGTCCTCGTGGCGGCGGCCCGCGTCGAGGTGGCCTCCGTCCCGCGGGACGTGCGAGTGCTGCGGGAACGGGACGTGACCCGGCTCGGCGAGTTCGGCGGGGTGCTCCACCCGGAGCGCGTCGAACGCGTCTACACCGTCGCCCGCAACCGCCGCACGTGGCTGAACGTGTGACGGCGGGCGATGACGTACGGGAGGCGGCCCGGGGCCGGGGCTCGTGACGAGAACTCGGCCGCTGGCCGCCGGCGACTGACCGGGCAGGTCCGGGGCGGGGCGGGGCCGCTATTCCACCGGGCCTATTCCACCTGACCTATTCCACAGGTCCGGCCCCTTGCGCCTCGTTCCTCTTGCGTCCCGCGCGCGGGGCGGGGCGGAGGAGGCGGCGCAGCAGTTCCCCGTCCGCGTCGGACAGGTCGTCGACGAAGCGGGTCAGCACGGCCTCGCGGTCGGGCCGGGCGTCGAGGACCTTGCGCATCCGGAGGGCGGCCAGCCCCGGTTCGTCGGCCACGGGCGCGTAGGCGTACGCACGGCCGCGCGGGGCGCGGGTCAGCACCTCCTTGCCGTAGAGGCGGGAAAGGATCGTCACCACCGTGCTGTAGGTCAGCTCCCCACCGAGGCGGGCTTGGACCTCACCGGGAGTGAGCGCGGCGGCGGCCCGCTGAAGGGTGGCGAGTATCTCGCTCTCCAGCGCCCCGTTGGCACGCCGCCGAGCCGTACCCGCCGAGCTCGAAGAACCTGCCGGACCTGAGGCACCTGACGAACCGGAAGAACCCGCCGAACCCGCTGAACCCGGAGAACCCGCCGAACCCGAAGAGGCCGCCGAGCTCGAAGAGCCCTCCGGACCCGAGGCACTTGCTGAACCCGAAGAGCCTGCCGAAATGGCCGAGCCTGCCGAAGCCGCTGGGTCCGCCGGAACCGCTGGGCCGTCCGCATCCGATTCCATGCGCGCGTCGTTCCCTCCACTCGCCTCGTACGGCCGTACGGCACTTCTACAGGTGAGTAAAAGTTCCGTTCCCGAGTGTGCCACCGCCGGGGGCGACGGCCAAAAGCCCCGGCCGCGGGATTCCGGAGTTCAGCGGGGCTTTGCACAAGAGACGCGCATACAACGCCTATTGCTGGAAAGATCTGTCACGTCAGCGAGTCGGACAAGTCATCCGTGAGAAAGACCTGTTGGCGCGGGCCGATTGGTGGGGAGCCGATGTTCTCTGGCCATCGTGATGAAGAGTGCGGGCCCAGCCGGGACCCGGTGAGGCTGGCGGATACCCTGCCGGCCGTCCTGGACGTCATCGCGCGCGCAGCACGGACCGCGACCCCCGTCCCCATGGCCGGCGGACCCCGCGCCCGTACGGCCTGCAACCGCTGCGGCGGCGCGGCCGCCTGGCACCGCACGGTGCGCGGCCGCTGGATCCTCATGGAGCCCGGCGCGTGGCCGCTGACCGTCATCCCCGCGGGCAAGCGCTGGCGCATCGCCGGTGACGGCACAGCCGTCAATCTCGGCTCCACCGTCCCTTCGGACACCTGCCGCATCAGCCATTTCGACATCTGCCCGGCACGCCCGGCGCCCACCGGTTCGGCCGCCCTGCTCACCCTGTGGCGGCGCAATTCCCGGCGCGGGGCGGAACACGGCTGACTTTGCGAACGAGGCGGCGCGGCACTCGCATTCGCCGCGTGGTGAGTCCGCGCGGCACCCGGCGTCGTGGGCCGATCCGAAGCCTGGGACAGCGGAATCCTTCGGCGGAAATCGAGGGCATTCGACACTCTGCAAGGTTTCTCCAAGGGTTCGCCAAGGCTTCCGCACGCGCCCCCGGGCATCCCTTTGAAGCCGCCGCTCGTTCCCGGCGGCGGCGCTGGAGCGATCCGAGCAGATCCGTGATCCGAGCGGATCCGTGATCCGAGCAGACCTGGGGGGTGTCATGACAGCAATCACCGCGTTCGAGAACCACGGCGGAACCGACGGCGAAAGCCACGAAGACCACGGCGAGGGCCACGCCCGGCAGTGGCTGACGCTGACAGGGCGCAAGCGCGTGCTGGTCATCGTGCACACGGTGACGTACGGGAAGAGGCTGCGCGACGTGGTCGCGCTGCTGGAGGCGGACTTCCGCGTCCAGGTGGTGTTCACCGCGCCGCCGCACGAGTTCGGCGACGGCGTCGCGCGATTCCTGCGGGGGCTGGGCAGCGCCGTGCTCCCGTGGGACGAGGCCGTACGGGCGGACTTCGACCTCGCGCTGACGGCGGGACCCCGGGGAGTGGCGGAGGTGCGCGCTCCGGTGATCACGCTGCCGCATGGCGCCAACTACCTCAAGCGCCTCGTCGGCGTCCCCGGCTCGTACGCCCTGGGGCTCGGCCGGCCGGATATCGTGCCGGGCGGCGCGGACCTGCCCGCGGAGGTCGTCGTACCGCACCGTGACGACCTCCGCGAACTCGCCCGCTCTTGCCCGGAGGCGTTGCCCTCCGCTGCCGTGGTCGGGGACCCCGCGTACGACCGGATCGTGGCCAGCCTGCCGCTGCGGGAGACCTACCGCCGGGCGCTCGGCCTGCGGGACGGCCAGAAGCTGATCGCGGTCACGTCCACCTGGGGCCCGCGGTCGTTGTTCGACCGTATGGAGACGCTTCTGCCGCTGCTGATGGGCGAGGCGGCGCGGAGCGAGGAGCACCGGATGGCGCTTCTCGTGCACCCCAACGTCTGGTCGGGGCACGGCCCGTGGCAGGTACGTGCCTGGCTGGCGCGGTGCGAACACCTCGGCATCGGGATCGTGCCCCCGGAGGCGGACTGGCGGGCCGTGCTGATCGCGGCCGACTGGATCATCGGGGACCACGGCTCGGTCACCTTGTACGGGACCCTGACCGGCGCTCCGATCCTCCTCGCGGCCTCCCCGGAACAGGAGATCAACCCCGACTCGCCCGCCGCCGCCCTCGCCGTCACGGCCCCTGCGCTCTCTCCCGCTCACCCGCTTCCGGGCCAACTCGCCTACGCCGCGGCCGAGTACCACCGGGAGGACTACGAACCCATTGCCGCCCGCATCACCTCCGAACCCGGCAGATTCAACCGGAACATGCGCAGGCTGATGTACCGGGTGCTCGGCCTCGGCCAGCCCGCGCACGAGCCCGTGCCCCGGCCGCTGCCCGTGCCGCCGCCGCTGGGGCCGCCGGACGCCGGGGGCGCGCAGGTGCCGGCATGACGGCGGCGACGGTGTACGCAACGCCGCTCGGGTACGGCGGGCACCGCCTGGTGGCGGTGGAGCTCGTGGACCTTGTGCAGCTCGCACGGTCGGCGGGGCACGCCGGGCACGTCGGGCGCGAGGGGGAGCGGGTCGTGCTGGAGGGGATGGCGCGTGCCATGGCCGGCTCCCCGGCTCTCGGTCTGCGCATCGACGCGCCGTCGGGGACGTACGCGGTGCTGGCCCGTGCCGTGGACGGGGTGTGCGGTCGCGCGTTCGCGGGCCCGTTCGCCGTCCTCGACGAACACCTCGCCGTGGATGTCGACGCCCGTCCGGCTCGGCGGCTGCTGGAGTGCGCGGACGTCCTGTACGGCAGCCGGCCGCGCCGCGCCGCCCTCGCGGCGGCGCGGGTACGGCGCATGCTGGTCGACAGCCCGGGGTGCTGCGTAGCGGCTGCCCCGGTCGATGGGCCTTATCGCGACAGCAGTTGGGCGGCCGGGGATCGAGTCGGCCCCGGCTCCGTGATCGCCGGGGTGGGGTCCGCACTGTACGGGCATGGCTGCCGCGCTACGGGCGTGGGCCCGGCGGATACGGGGATGTTCGCGTCCTGTCTGCACGCCTGGCGGGCGGCCGGTCGTCCGTTGCATGAGCTGACCGCCGCCCGCATGACGCCCATCGGGTAACGGAAGGGGCGTGCGGCTCACCCGCCGGGCGCGTTCGTCTCCGACTGCTCCAGACGGCTCCGCAGTCGAGCCGCGTCGTCCGGGCTGAGGTGATCGTAGAGGGGCAGCGCCTGCTCGTAGAACCTCCTGGCAGCGGCGGCGTGTTCGCCGGAATCGTCGGCGTCGATCGCCCGTTCCCGCGCGCAGTCGCCGAGCATCTCCAGGGTCCGGGCCTGCCAGTGGACAGAGCCCGTCGCCTCGAACACCGAGAGGGCTTGGCCGAGTTGGTCCAATCCCTCTTCGTGCGCGCCGGCGCGGGCCCGCGCGCGGCCCAGGAAGGCCAGGGCACGCGCGACGTCGTACGGACCCTCGACCCCGACCAGTACGGCGTGCGCCCAGACGAAGTGCTCGACGGCCCGGCCGGCTTCGTCCCTCTCCAGTGCGATCTCCCCGAGGACCATCCGGGCGAGTGCCGTGCCGCGGTGGTAACCCGCGCCTTCCCAGGCGGTGATGGCCTCTTCCAGATACGGCACGGCCTGTTCCAGGCGTCCGGCGTCACGGTGACAGGCCCCGAGGCCGAGCAACGCCTGCCCCTCGTCCCGGATGTCGCCCGCCGCGCGGGCGGCTTCGAGCGAGGAGCCGTACCACTCGATCGCGTCATCGAGCCGGTGCGCAGCGCTCAGTCCGATGGCCCCGGAGTTGAGCATCTGGCGCTCGGCTGCACCGTTCCCGGCGGCGCGGGCCGCGGCCAGTCCGATGATGTGGGCTTCGGACCACAGGTCGTAGTGGCGGCGGCGCAGGAACAACGGCCACATGGCGTCGACGAGTTGCCAGGCTGTGGAGTGCCAGCCCCGGTCGGCGGCGGAGCGTAGGACGGCCATCAGATTGAGCCGCTGGGCCTCCAGCCAGGCGAGCGCTTCCGTCTCCGCGAAGGGGGCATCGGTGGGAACGGACGCGGATTCAGCGGCAGGCTCGCTGTCCGTGGAGAAGGGCGGTGACAGCTCGGACGGATAGGCGTAGTCGCGCTCCAGGGTGAGCTGAATCGGCGTCAGGAGCCGCTGCGCCTCCGTGGCCGTCGCCAGGTACCAGTCGGCGACCCGGCGCAGCGCCTCGCCGCAGGCGGCCTCGCTCTCGTCCCGCTCCCCGCACCCGCGGGCGTGCAGCCGTACGAGGTCGTGGAAGCGGTGGGTGTCGAGGGCGATGTCCTCGATGAGATTGGCCTCGACCAGGGCGTCCAGCAGCCGCTCGGCCTCCGGCAGCGGCACGGCGCAGGCCGCGGCGGCGGCATGGGCGCCGAAGTCGAGGACGGGCAGCAGCCCCAGCAGGCGGTAGAGGCGTGCGGCGGCCGCGTCGAGTACCGCGTACGACTCGTCCAGTGCGCTCTGCACGGCGGGTTCTCCTTCGATGGTCAGTACGGCGAGTCGGCGCCGGTCCCGGGCCAGGGCGTCGGCCATCGCGCGTACCGGCTGCCGGGGCCGGGCGGCGAGCCGGGCGGACGCCAGGCACACGGCGAGCGGCAGCCCGGCGCAGAGCGACACCACTTTGAGCGCCGCCGCGGATTCGTTCTCGATCCGGTCCGCGCCGACTCCGCGGACCAGCAGCTCGCGCGCGGTGCTCGGGTCGAGCAGTCCGAGCTGGTGGAAGTGGGCGCCGTCGGTGCGCAGCCCGGTCAGCCGCCAGCGGCTGGTGACCACGGTGAGGTTGCCCTCGGCGCCGGGCAGCAGCGGCCGGGCCTGGGCGGCGGTGAACGCGTTGTCCAGCATCACCGCGATCCGCAGTCCGGCCGTGACCGATCGCCACAGCGCCGTCTGTTCTGCCAGGTCAGCGGGGATCTGCGGCACGCCGAGAGCGCGGAGAAATTGGCCGAGTATCTCGCCGGGGGAGGCCGCGCCCTCCGGCGCGTGCCCCCGCAGGTCCGCGTACAGCTGGCCGTCCGGGAAGTCCCCGGCCGTCCTGCGCAGCCAGGCCGACACCAGGGCCGTCTTGCCGACTCCGGCGGGACCGCTGACCACGATCAGCGGAGCCGACGCCGCCGCGCATCGCGCGTAGACCGCGCCCAGGGCCGCCATGTCGGCGGTCCGGTCGGTGAAGTGAGGTGATACGGGCAGCAGTTGGCGCGGCACTGGTGGACGCGGGGGTGACGCACCGTGCAGATGGATGCCGCCGCTGATCTGACGCGCCTGCACCGTGGGTCCGTTGAGCTGGGTCGAGCCGCCGATCACGTTCGCGTGTGGGTCCATCCGCTGCCCCGTCCCGACGCCGCAGAGCGGGCGTTCGTCGATCCAGTGGTGAGCGTCCGTTCACCTTGATCGGTTGATCGGTTGAGAACTACCCACCGGACGCCCGGCGGAGACGCGGGCGGGGACCCGTGGGAGTTATTCGGCCACCTGTTCTACGGATTGGGGGTGTCGCTCCGATCGCGGAGCACCCGCCGTACCGCGTCGCGGAGCCAGTGGTGGGCGCCGTCGGCGGCGTGGCGGGGGTGCCAGGCCATGCCGATGGTGACGGGCGGCAGCGGCAGCGGGATTTCCAGGAGGCGCAGGTTGAAGGTGGCGGCGATGTCGGTGAGGGGGGAGGGGGCGGCGCCGGGGACGACGGTGGGGAGGAGGCAGACAACATCGCTGCTGGCGGCCAGGGCCATCGCGGCCAGGTGGCTGGGGAGGACGACGGTGACCCGCCGGCGCAGGTCGTGCTCGGCGAGAGCGGTGTCCAGCGGGCCGGTGAACCGGCCGCGGCGGCTGACCGCGACGTGCTCGGCCGCGGCCAGCCGGGCCGCGGTGAGGGGCTTCTCGGTGAGGGGGTGGCCGGGGCGGACGGCCGCCGCCATCCGGAGCGTGACCAGCTCCTCGACCCGCGTCTCCGGGTCGACATGGTCGATGGAACCGGCCTCCAGGTCGATCCGCCCGTCCCGCAGTGCCTGCCCGGCCTCCAGGTCTTCGGCCCGGAACCGCAGCGAAACTCCCGGCGCCTCCCGCCGGACCAGTTCCAGCAGCGCGGGAGCCAGTGCCGCGCCGATCAGGTCGGCGGCCTGAACGGTGAAGGTGCTGCGCAGCGTCGCCGGGTCGACGCCGGTTCCGGGGCTGAGCAGCGCGCCGAGGCCGCGCACCACCGCCGCGGCTTCGTCGCGCAGGGCCTGGGCGCGCGGCGTGGGCACCATGCTCTGACCGGCCCGTACCAGCAAGGGGTCCTGGAGGACGCGACGGAGCCGGGCCAGCGTGCGGCTCATGGCGGCGGGGGACGTGTGCAGCCGCGCGGCGGCGCGGGTGACGCTCTCCTCGGCCAGCAGGGCGTGCAGGGCGACGGCGAGATTGGCGTCCATGCCCGGCGCCGGCCCGCTTTCCGAGGTCTTCCCCGCGCCGTTCCCCGGTCCGTTCTTCCGGCCGGCCTTTGCGCTGTCCTTCGCGCTGCCCGTCAGGCCGTTCTTCGAGCTGTGCGGGCCGCTTGAGCTGTTCACCAGCATAATTCCATTTCAGGCAATGATCCGTTGCTGATGTTCCTATTGTGGCAACCCGGTGCCCCTCAGCAGGATGAAGTCATACCGATCCCCACGCCGTTCCGATTCCCCCCCCAGGAGGCACCCGTCATGTCCGCCGAACAGGCCGCGACCCCCGTCACCGCTTTCATGCTCATCAAGACCATGCCCGAGTGGCTCGCCATGACCCCCGAGGAGCGGGTGCACGCCCTCACCACCGAGGTCATGTCCGTGGTCAAGGCCAGGACCACCGGCGTCCGTTCGCGCTTCTACGACACGGAGTTCTACTCCACCCGCGTCACCGACGTCTGGGTCTGGGAGGCCGACGACCACAACGCCTACCAGCTCCTGATCGACGCGCTGCGCGAAACCCCCTTCTGGGACCGCTACTTCGAGGTCGTGGAACTCCTCGTCGGCACCGAGAACGGCTATGCGCGGACCTACAACGTCGACCCCGTCGCCACGGTGACCACCTGATACCCCGTCACCAAGAGGCATGGCGACGCCTCACCTGACGCAGTATCAGTCGACCACCCGAGAACGGTCGACTACCGGCCCCGCAGCGCCGGATGGTCCGCCACCACCGTGCAGGAACCCGGAGCGATCTCGGTGAACCCGGCGTCGCGGACCAACGGCAGCCCGCCGCCGGTCAGTTCCGCCCACGCGCGCGGCTCCGCCCTCCGTACGGACAGCGCGAACCCCGCCTCGCGCCAGGCGGCGCGCTCCTCGGCGTCCAGCTCCCACCAGGCGAGCTGGGCGCCGTGGCCCGCCTGGGCCATGGCCTTGCCCGCCGACATGTCGAGTTCCGGGCTGAGCCACAGCACCGGGCCCTCGGGACCGACGGCGGGCGGGGGCTCCGGGTCGTCGAGGTCCGTGCCCGAGACCTGGAGCTTGACCAACTCCTTGGGCCAGCCGTCCAGCGGTACGGGCGGGTAGACGCGGACCTCGGCGGCGCGGCCCCGGACCGTGATGCCGGGCAGGGCCTCCGCGCGCCGCCACTCCGCGCCGCGCGCCCGGCGCACCACCTTGCGGATGCGGGCGTCCTGCCAGTCCCGTACGGCCTGCGCCCACTCGCCGTCGTCAGCCGTCGCGCGCTCGTCCGAGAGCAGCGTGAGCACCGCGCGCGCCGCCGTCTCCAGGGCGTCCGTACGGGCCGGGGGCGCGGACTTCTCGATCCGGACGACGAGCGGCAGTACGTACTCGGGCGCGGCGTCCCGGTCCGTCTCCTCGTGTTGGAACGGACTGGTCGCGGCGCTGGAACTGGTCATCCGCCCAGTCTGCCAGCCGCCCCCCCGCACACCATTACCGGCCGCCCCCGCCGCTCACCTATACCGACCGCCTCCGCGGGCCTCCGTCGGCTGTTCCAGCGCACCTCTGCCAGCCGCCCCCCACCTCTGCCGGCCGCCCCGCGCACCCTTGGCGGACGCATCCGTTCCGGGTGATCATTGGCCATGCACAGTGACCTCTTCGCCGCCGAACACATGGCGCAGCCCGCGACCGCGCCCGGCATGACCGTACAGAACGCAAAGTCGATCAAGTACACCGTCCAGGGCGAGTGCTACGCACGCCAGGGCTCGATGATCGCGTTCCGCGGGGACCTCCAGTTCGAGAAGCAGGGCCAGGGCGTCGGCAAGTTCCTCAAGCGCGCCGTGACCGGCGAGGGGCTGGCCCTCATGGCGGTCCGCGGCCAGGGCGAGGTCTGGTTCGCGCACGAGGCCGCCAACTGCTTCATCGTCGACCTCGCCCCCGGCGACGGCCTCACCGTCAACGGCCGCAACATCCTGTGCTTCGACCCCACGCTCTCCTACGAGATATCGGTCGTGAAGGGCGCGGGCATCACCGGCGGCGGCCTGTTCAACTCCGTCTTCACCGGCCACGGCAAGCTCGGCATCATCTGCGAGGGCAACCCCATCGTCATCCCCGTCAGCCAGCACGCCCCCGTGTACGTCGACACCGACGCCGTCGTCGGCTGGAGCGACCGCCTCCAGACCTCCCTGCACCGCTCCCAGAGCCTCGGCTCCATGCTGCGCGGCGGGTCGGGCGAGGCGGTCCAGCTCATGCTGTCGGGGGAGGGGTTCGTGATCGTACGGCCCAGCGAGGCCAAGCCGGAGAAGACGAGCAACTGATCGAATCGGCTACCGTCAACCGGCATGGACGGTACGGGCTGCATAGGTGACATGAGCGGTACGGACGGTACGGACGGTACGGGCGCGTGAGCGGCGGCATGGAACTGCGCGGCGTCGGCCGACGCTACGGACTCCGCGGCCCCTGGGTGCTGCGCGGCGTCGACCTCGACGTGCCGCCGCGCTCCCTGCTGCGCGTCGAAGGCGCCAATGGCACCGGCAAATCCACCCTGCTGCGCCTGCTCGCGGGCATCGACGCGCCCACCGCCGGTCGCATCACCGGCAGCCCGCGCACCGCCTACGTCCCCGAACGCTTCCCTCCGGCGCTCCCCTTCCCCACAGCCGGCTATCTGGCCATGATCGGCCGCGTACACGGCCTGGACCGGGCCGCGGCCAAGCGCGCGGCCGCCGACTGGCTGGAGCGGTTCGGCGCCGGATCCCATGCCCGTACGCCCCTGGCCGAGCTCTCCAAGGGCACCAGCCAGAAGGTCGCCGTGGCCCAGGCCCTGCTCGCCGCGCCCGAACTCCTCGTCCTCGACGAGGCGTGGACCGGCCTCGACCACGCGGCCCGGGACATCCTCGACGGGGCCGTGCGCGACCGGGTCGCCGAGGGCGGCGCCGTCGTCTTCGTCGACCACGACCCGCGGCGGCTGGCGGGCGCGGCCGACGCCGTGTACCGGGTGGCGGCCGATGGGCGGGTGACCGCCGCGGAGCCGACAGCCGCAGCAGAGCCGACGGCCGCAGCAGAGCCGACGGCCGCCACCGGTCGGAATACGGCGGGTCGGGGTGCGATCGGTCCGGATATAAATGGTCCGGATACGACTCGTCCGGACACGGCCGCCCCGGAAGAGGAGGCCGGTCCCAATGCTGCCGGCCCGCGCATACGCATCGTGGCGCAGGGCCCGCCCGGTGCCACGCTCCCGCCGGACCTGCCCGGCGCGCCCGCCTACGAGCCGGAGCGGCCAGAACGGTCGGAGCAGCCAGAACGGTCGGACCGGCCGGAGCGGTCGAACCGGCCAGAGCAGCCGCAGCGGCTAGACCAGCCGCAGCAGCCGGACCAGCCTCAGCGGCCGGACGACCGGCCCGAGCGCGGCGGAACCGTCGGACTCACCGTCCCGGCGACGCACTCCGACGCCGTGCTGAGCGCTCTTCTGACGGCCCGACCCGCCTGGCACATCCGGGAGGTCACGCCCGTACGGCCCCTGCGCACCCGCCCTCCGCAGGCGACCGGCCCGAACGAGCAACCGCGTCCCGACGACACCCAGAGGCCCGACCGCACATGACCTCGCTGTACCGCTATCAGGCCGCGCTCCTCATCCGCTCGCACCGCCTGCTGCCGCCGCTGACCCTGTACGTGCTGATCATGGGCATCGGGGTGCAGGCCGGGCAGCCGATCCTCGACTCGTTCGGCTGGGCCGGGGTCGCGCTGCTGCTCGTCGCCGCGTGGTTCGTACGGATCTGCGTGACGAACGAACCACCGGCGGCCCGCCATGTGGCCGCCGCCGCGACGAGCCCCGCCCGGGTGCACCTGGCGAGCGTGCTCACGGCGCTCACGTGCTCGGTCGCCCTCGGGACGATCGGCACCGCGTTCGTCGCGATCGTCAGCGATCCGCGCAGTTCCGACCGCCAGATCGACGTCCCGGTCGGCCCCGCGATCCTGGCCGGGCTGCTCACGGCGCTCGCCTGCGCGCTCCTCGGCACGGCGGTGGGCGCCCTCTGCAACCGGCCTCTGCTGCGCGGCACGGGCTGGACCATGCTGACGACGATGGTCGCCGCGATGCTGGTCCTGGTGGTCGACGGCTCACCCGCGCACGCCGCCGTGACCGGCCTTGTCACCGGTTCCGCCAGCGGCCGGGTGACGATCCCCCTGCTGCCGCTGGCGGCCACCGCCGTGCTCGCCGCCGGGGCCACGGCCCTCGCCTGCGCGCTCAGTGCACGGCGGCCGTAGGCGACCGGTCAGCGCCGCCAGGGCCCCGAAACCGCGAACGTCGTGCCGGGCGTGTAGACGTTGACGTACATCGTGCGGTGGTCGGGGGAGAAGGTGACGCCGGCGAACTCGCCCCACTCGGGCTTGTCCGGAGTGCCGATGTTCTGCCGCCCGCGTGCCATCGGGTAGACGTCGCCGCCGGTGGTCACGCCGAAGACGTACTGCGCGCCGTCGCCGTCCTCGCAGACCATGAGGCCGCCGCCGGGTGCGAGGGTGATGTTGTCGGGGGACTCGCCGGGCAGCTGTACGTCCGTACGCGGGCCGAAGACGACGACGAGCGTGAGGCGGCGGCGGTGCGGGTCGTACCGCCAGACCTGGCCGAAGTGATCGGCGGCCGAGCCGTTCGCGCGCTTGGCGAAGCTGGAGACGAAGTAGACGCTCCGGCCGCCCCAGTAGCAGCCTTCGAGTTTCTGGGCGTGGGTGATGCCGCGGCGGCCGAAGTCCTGGAGGCGTACGGGGGTCTGGCGGGCGAGGGGGTCGGGTACGGCCGCCCATTCGACGGAGTCGAAGACGGCGCCCGGCTCCTGGACCACGGACAGGTCGGGCACGCCCGGCACGCGCATCGCCTCCAGCCTGCCCCCGGCGCGCAGGGAGCCACGGCCGCCGAGCGGCTTGTGGGGGTGGAAGCGGTAGAAGAGGCCGAAGGGGCGGTCGAAGGCGTCCTCGGTCTCGTAGACGACGCCGCTGTCCGGGTCGACGGCGATGGCCTCGTGCTGGAAGCGGCCCATGGCGGTGAGCGGTACGGCGCCGGTGCGGCGCGGGTCGTAGGGGTCGACTTCGAAGATGAAGCCGTGGTCCTTGGTGTAGCCGTTGGTCCCGGCCTTCTCCTCGTTCTCCTCGCAGGTCAGCCAGGTGTGCCAGGGGGTGGGGCCGCCCGCGCAGTTGGTGGAGGTGCCCGCGATGGCGACGCGTTCGCCCAGCACGCGGTGGTCGGCGTCGAGTTCGAGGGCCGTACAGCCGCCCATCCCCATCGGGTCGTAGGTGAGGCCGTCCACGGCGGGGACGCGGTGGGCGGCGGCGGGGCGGTTCTCGTGGTTGCGCACGAGGTGTACGCGCCGGTCGCGGCCGGTCGCGTGGCGCCCGCGGCCGGGGAACGCGGCCATGCCGTCGTGGTGGCTGGGCACCTTGCCCTCGCCGGAGCGCAGCGGGTCGCCCTCCCGTGACAGGACGCGGTACCGGAAGCCCTCGGGGAGGTCGAGGAGGCCGTCGGGGTCGGGGACGAGCGGACCGTAACCGGCGCCTCCGCGCCCTCGGGGGTCCTGGGCCACGGCGGCCGTACCGGCGAACAGCTCCGGGACGGCGCCCGCGAAGGCGATCCCCGCCCCCAGCGCACCGGTTCTGGCCAGGATCTGACGTCGTGTAGTGGACATGAGGCGACTCCCTGCTGGCGGACAGGAGCGAGCGGACAGGAGTGTGACGCGCCTGTGTGTAGCACGCGGCTCCCGCCGCCGGAAGCAGGTGCGCGTGATGTTTCGCCGGGGCCGGACTTTGTCTTTCCCGGCCAGGCCACGGCATGATTATGAGTAATTACTCACGTAGCGCGGTGCGCACTGTTCCGCATGATGCGGAGCGTTACCGCCGAGGGATATCACCGAGAGGGGCGAGGGGCGCCATGACGTCGGGCCAGCGGCGGTTCCAGCCGCGCAAGCAGCCCAAGCAGGTACGCGCGGAACTCACGCGCCGCCGCATCCTGAGCGCTGCCGCCGACGTCTTCGCCGACTACGGCTACGCCGCCGGCACCACCAACCGGATCGCCGAACGGGCCAGGATCTCGATCGGGTCGCTGTACCAGTACTACCCGAACAAGGACGCCATCCTCGTCGAGCTGACCGCCGCCCACCTCGACGCCGGGCTGGCCCTCGTACAGAAACGCCGGGACGGCGAGCTGCCCGAATCGCTCGAAGACACCCTCCGCCTGTTCGTCCGCGGCGCGATCAGCAACCACCGCGGCCACCCCCAGCTGCTCCGGGTGCTGTGCGAACAGGCCCCGCGCACCGCCCAGCTGATGGAGCTGATGCACGCGTACGAGGCATCGAGCATCGCTTTCACCAGGGAGCTGCTGGACCGCCACCCCGAGGTCCGGGTCGAGGACAAGCAGACCGCCGCCCGCCTCGTCGTCACCTCGGTCGAACTCCTCGTCCACCAGCTCGCGGCCGACCCCGACCCCATCGACGTCGACCGCTTCGAGAACGAACTCGTCGCCATGCTCACCCGCTATCTGACGGCGGCGGGGCCCTGATCTTCCGGGCGGGTTCCTGATCTTCCGATCGCCGCTGAGGCCGACGGGGGCCGCTAGAACGGCCGGTCGTACGGGTGGTCCCTGACGTGGTCGTAGAGCTTGCGGAGCCAGGGGCGGCGGACGGCGGGGAGGCGGGCCAGGGTGTCGAGGAAGGCCGATGAGACGGGGTGGAAGGGGCTCCAGGGGTGGAGGGGCGGCGGGTCGTCGCGGAGGACGCCGTCGGGCAGGCCGCCCGTTATAGGGACGGGAACGGGGGCGGGGACAGTTGAGCGGGCGCGGTGGAAGGACAGGTACGTCCATATGCCGGCGGCCAGCGGTACGACAGCCGCTCCGGCGTACGCACCGCCCTGCGGAGGCTGCCACACCTGGCCCGTCCTCGGGTGTCGCGGGACCAGCACCATGTCGGGGGAGGGGCCGCCGGGGGCAGGCAGGCTCGGGCCGGCCAGGGCCGCTCTCTTCGCGGGCGAGCCCGGTCGTTCCGGCGGGAGCAGCGCGTCGAGCGCGTGGCCGAAGATGTCCGCCATGAGGCCGTCCGGTACGGCCACGGGAGCGCCCTCCGAAGCCGCCACCAGGTGGGCCAGCGCCGCCCCGACCGCCGGCGGCCACAGCGGGTTCCACGCTCCGCACTGTTCGACGGGCGGGGTGCCCGGCCAGTCCTCCGTCAGGGCCGCCCAGTCGGCGGGCGTGGCGGCAGGACCTTCGGGTCCGCCGGAGCCGCCGGGGCCGCCGGAGTCAGCGGAGTCGTCAGAGCCAGCGGAGCCGTCGGGTCCGTCGGGTCCGTCAGAGTCAGCGGAGCCGTCGGCCGGGACGCGGCGTACGGCCTGCGGAGCGAGCCACACCGCCTGCCAGAGGGAGCAGTCGTCGACGCGGGTCGCCACCGCCTGCCCGCACTGCTCGCAGGCGAGATTCGGGCCGTCCCGGCCGTCCAGCCCCTGGCAGTAGCCGTCGCACCGCTCGGGTATCAGGACGGTGCCGCGCGCGTCGCCCGGCGCGATGGCGATCGCGCCCGGCTCCCCGAAGGAGAGGCTGTGGACCGGCGCGTACACACCGCGCGCCGCCGCCTCGGCCGCCCCGATCTCGCTCCACGGGCGCCACGGCGGCCCGTACGGCTCCGGGTCGACGGCGTACGTCCCCGGCGCCATGAGCGGGGGGAGGAGGTCGTGGCCGTAGCAGTGGTGGGCGTGTACGGGGAGGGCCACCCGCGACACGGGCGCGGTCAGCGCGGCGTCGCACCGTCTGCACACGAACACGGACTCGAACACCGCCACATAGCCCTCCCCGTACCTTGGTGAACCCGACCCCGGCCGCCCCCCCCGGCCGCCCCCTACCCCTCCGCGAGCCCCTTGGCGTCGCGGGCGAGCGCGGTGAGGCGGGAGATGGCGCGGAAGTACTTCTTCCGGTAGCCGCCCTTGAGCATCTCCTCGCTGAACAGCTCGTCGAACGGCTTCCCCGAGATCAGCACCGGCACCTCCCGGTCGTACAGCCGGTCGGCGAGCACCACCAGCCGCAGCGCCGTCGACTCGTCGGGCACCGGCTCGACCCCGGTCAGGCAGACGGCCCGGATGCCGTCGCACATCGCGCCGTAGCGGCTCGGGTGGACCTGGGAGAGGTGTTCGAGGAGGGAGGGGAAGTCGTCGAGGGAGGCGCCCTCGGTGCGGTACGCCGTCTTGGTGACGGTCTCGTCGTCGTACGGCGCCGGGGCCTGCGGCAGGCCCCGGTGGCGGAAGTCCTCGCCGTCGATGCGCAGCGGGCGGAAGTGCGCGGACAGGCCCTGGATCTCGCGCAGGAAGTCGGCGGCGGCGAAGCGGCCCTCGCCGAGCTTGCCGGGAAGGGTGTTGGAGGTCGCGGCGAGCGCCACGCCCTGCTCGACGAGGCGGCTCAGCAGGGAGGAGACGAGCACCGTGTCGCCGGGGTCGTCGAGCTCGAACTCGTCGATGCACAGCAGGCGGTGGCCGCCCAGCGTCCGTACGGTCTGCTGGAAGCCGAGCGCCCCGACCAGGTTGGTCAGCTCGACGAAGGTGCCGAACGCCTTCTGCTCCGGGGCCGCCGGGGCGGCGTGCCAGAGCGACGCCAGCAGGTGGGTCTTGCCGACGCCGTAGCCGCCGTCGAGGTACACGCCGCGCGGGCCGGCCGGGGCGGCGGACCCGCCGCCGCGCCGGAACCAGCGCTTCTTGCCGCCGGCCGCCGCGCTCGCCCCGCCGCCGAGCCCGGCGGCGAAGGCGCTCAGCACCGTGACGGCCTCGGCCTGGCTCGGCTGGTTCGGGTCCGGGATGTACGTGTCGAAGCGCGCGGAACCGAAGCGCGGCGGCGGCACCATCTCGGCGACCAGCCGGTCGGCGGGCACGTGCGGGGCGCGGGCGGTCAGCGCGAGGGGCGCACCGTCGGCAGGCGATCCGGCTATCGGAGGCGAGTCGGGGGCGGTGCTGGACTCGGAGGTGGTTGAGGGCGACACAGCCGTCCAGCCTAGTCGCTCCCCCCCGGGGACTCGGCGCGGTGAGCGAGCCATGTCACACTGCCGCGTATGCGACGCCTGTTCCCCGCTTCTCACGAAACATCCGATCTCGACAACCGCCAATGGGGTCTGGACGAGCTGGCGGACGTATACGCCTATCCGACCGACCGCGACGAGGCCCTGGAGGGCGGCCAGGGCGGCCGCCCGGACGGGGACCGGGACACCGGCTGGCTGCGGGCCAACATGGTCTCGTCGCTGGACGGCGCGGCCCACCACGAGGGCAGGTCGCAGCCGCTCTCCTCGGACGCCGACATGCGGATCTTCGGCACGCTGCGCGGGCTCGCCGACGCGGTGGTGGTGGGCGCGCAGACCGTACGGCAGGAGGGGTACCGCCCCGCACGCGCCCGTGAGGCGTTCGCGGCCCGGCGCGCGGCGCTCGGCCAGCCGCCGGCGCCGGTGATCGCGGTGGTCAGCGCGAGCCTGGACCTGGACTTCGCGCTGCCGCTGTTCACGGAGCCGCTGGTGCCGACCATCGTGCTGACGGGCGCGGGGGCCGCGCCGGACCGGGTGGCGGCGGCCCGCAAGGCGGGGGCGGAGGTCATCGTGGCGGGGGACTCGGCGCGGGTGGAGCCGGGCCGGGTCAAGCGGGTGCTCGCGGAGCGCGGCCTCACCAGGCTGCTGACGGAAGGGGGGCCGAAAATGCTCGGTCAGTTCGCGGCCGCGGGGGCACTCGACGAACTGTGCCTCTCCCTCGCCCCGATGGTGGCGGCGGGAGCGGCGCCACGCATCATGAACGGGCCGCGGTTGGAGGTGCCGGAACGATTCGTCCTCGCGTCCGTCATGGAGGAGGCCGGCTTTCTGTTCACCCGCTACCGTCGGATCTGACAATCAGCGGAATTTCCCGTTCCGGTTAGCTTCCGACGGGCAGAATTGAGTCAGGCGTGCCTACGGGGCGCGCGCAGGATGGTTTCTGTTGGGCCCGGTGGCCCACGTAGGAGAGGGGCTCCCACCGTGTTCACGAGCGTACTGATGATCGAACAACCGCTGACCGCCACGGACGTCGACTTCGTCACGTCCCTCCACGACGACCAGATGTCGTTCGTCGTCCTCATGCGGCCGAGGGGGGATGAGGACCGGCTGCTGCGCGCGATCGACGACGTAGCCCTCGGCGAACTGGAACAGGCCGTCCACGAATCGGAGGAGCCGGAGGGCGAAGAGGCGACCCGCCCGGCCGCGCAGGCACTCAACTACTCCCTCCACATGCTGCGCGAATCGGGCAGCGAGGCCGTCGGCCAGATCGTCGACGGACACCCGCTGGACCTGCTGCGGAGCGTGGTCGAGCAGACCGCCGCCGACGAGGTGATCGTCCTCACCGCACCGCACCTGGTCGAAGAGTTCTTCCACCGCGACTGGGCCTCCCGCGCCCGCCACAAGGTCGGCGTCCCCGTCCTGAAGCTCTACGCCCACGCCGCGGACGGGGAAGAGTGAGACGGACCGGAGCGAAGCACCGTCCGGGACGGCCAAGGCGAACGAACGCCTTGGCCGTCCCGGTCGTTTGAGCCGAGGGGGCCGTCGACCCCGGGCTCACATCCCCAGAATCAGCGGCCGGTCCGGGACGCCGTCCGTCAGCAGGCTGGTCAGCGGGGTGGCGAGGTCGCGGGGGCCGAAGAGGTCGGGGCCTTGGTAGGCGGTGATTTCCGGGAGGGGCCACCACCGGAACCCCGTGATGTTCTCGGCGGCGAGTTCGGCGTCCGACAGGGCGCCGGTCGGCTGGAACGCCGTGGTGCGGACGAGGAAGTAGTCGTGGACCGCGCCGTCGTAGCCGCGCACATAGCCGGGTGCGACGACCTCGCGGTGCCAGATGTGCGGTGGTGTTCCGTCGAGTACGAGGCCGGTTTCCTCGTGGAGTTCGCGGCGCAGGGCCGCGTGCGGGGTTTCGCCGGGTTCGATGCCGCCGCCCGGAGTTCCCCAGACGGCGGCCTCCGGAGCGGCGAACCTGCACAGGAGAATGCGGTCCCGCTCGTCCAGGATGATCGCGCGGACCGAGTGGCGCAGGTTCAGTTCGGGCATCGGGGCAGCTTATGCGTCCGCCGGCGCGATAAGCCAGGGCTGACGTGGCGTCAGCGAGGCTCCGGCCCGGCCGAGCGCGCCGCCAGGCGGCCGTCCTCCATCGACAGCACGCGGTCCGCGCGCCCCAGGAGCCCGTGGTCGTGGGTGACCAGCACCGTCGCCGTCCGGTGACGACGCGTCACGTCCGCCAGCAGCTCGACGATCCGCTCCCCGCGCTCGTGGTCGAGCGCCGAGGTCGGCTCGTCCACCAGGAGTACGGACGGCCCGCCGAACAGCGCGCGGGCGATGTTCACGCGCTGCCGCTCGCCGCCGGAGAGCTGGTGCGGGCGCCGCCGCTGCTTCGGCCCGTCCAGGCCCACCGACTCCAGCAGCTCCGCCGCCCGGCCGCGCGCCGCCCGCGCCCCGCGGCCCCGCAGGTCCTCGACCACCAGCAACTGTTCCAGCGCCGTCAGCGAGGGCAGCAGGTTCGGCTGCTGGAACACGATGCCGACGCGCTCGCGCCGCAGCGCCGTACGGGCCTTCGCGCTCAGCCGCGCCGTGTCCTCGCCCGCCACGACCACCCGGCCCGCCTCCGGCCGCAGCAGCGTCGCCGCCACCGCCAGCAGGCTCGACTTCCCGGAACCGGACGGGCCCACGACGGCCGCCAGCTCCCCGGCGGGCACCCGCAGCGACACCGCGTCCAGGGCGGTCAGCCGGCGGTCGCCATCCGGATAGGTGAGCGTCACGGATTCCAGGGAGAGGGCGGTACCGGCGTCCGCCGTGGCAGCGGTCGCGGCAGTCGTGTCGGCGGCGGTCATCGGGTTGCTCCCAGCGCGGTCAGCGGGTCTACGGACGTGATGCGGCGCACGGCGAGCGCGGACCCGGCCAGGCCCAGCGCCACCATCGCCAGTACTGGTACGGCCACGGTCGCCGCCCCCAGCTCGAACGGCACCGACGCCGCGGCCAGCGCCCCGCCGGCCACCCCCGCCGTGCCGCCCAGCGCCGCGCCCGCCACCAGCACGATCAGGGCCTGGGCCAGGGCGTCCCGCACCAGGTAGCCGCTGCTCGCGCCCACCGCCTTGAGCACCGCGATGTCCGGTTTGCGCTGCACGGTCCAGACGGTGAAGAAGGCCCCGACGACCAGAGCGCTCACGGCGAAGAGGAAGCCCTGGATGAGTTGCAGCGTGCCGTGCTCGGCGGAGTAGCCGTCGATCCCCGCGAGCGCGGCGTCGACCGACACGGCCTTGGTGGTACGCGCGGCCGAGCTCGTGCCAGCCGAACTCGTACCAGCCGAACTGGCACCAGCCGAGCTCGCACCAGCCGAACTCGTGCCAGCCGAGCTCGTACCAGAGGCCCCGCCGCCCGGCGACCCGTCCCCCGGCGATCCGTCGCCCTTGACCGCCAGCGCCGTAGGACGCTGCTGATGGCTCACCCGTTCCCACGTCGCCAAGCCGGTCCAGACGCTCGGCGCGTGCCCGAACGAGCGATCGGCGGTCAGCCCCGAGACCGTCAGCCGCTCGGTGCCGAGCGTCACCCGATCGCCGACGCCGATGCCGTTCTCACGGGCCGCCGATTCGCTCACCGCCGCCTGCCCGTCCCGCGGCGCGGTGCCCGAGACGAGGGCGGGCCGCAGCGCGTCGGCGGTGCCGAAGGCGCTCACGGACACCGCTTTGCGGTCGGCCGTCAGCCGGGTCATGGCGACGCCGAACGGCTCCGCCGACGAGACGCCGGGGGCCTCGGCCCAGGCGCGCTCCTGCTCCGGCCCGATCGTGCTGTTGCCGAACGACACCTCGGGCGCCGCGCCCGCCGGGGCGCCGAACACGATGCGGTCCACCGGCAGCCCCGACACGGCCGAGGACGCCTCGCGGGCCAGCCCGCCCGTCAGCCCGTACAGGAAGACCACGAGGGTGGTGATCAGCGTGACGACCGCGCCCATGAGGGCGAATCGCCCTCGGGCGAAGCGGATGTCACGGAGCGCGACGAACACAGGGACCCTCCCAGGGCTTCTTGTCAGTACGCCCCCACCCTCCGTCGCCGTCGCGCGCCCGCCATCAGGGACAGGAGCGGTCCTCGCCCCGCCCATCGGGTCCACCCCGAAATCAATCGAACGGATGATGGGGAGGACGGAAAGGGGCCCCTACGAGCGCCGTACGCTCGATGGAGTGAGCACCCCCGACACACCCCGGCCACAGGAACGGCCGACGAGCCATCCGGAGCGGCCGACGGCCCATTCGGAGCGGTCAGCGAGCCACCTTCAGCGGCCGACGAGCCAGCCCGGCGCGCCCGGTCACCCCGGCGCGCGGCGCAGTCATCCGCACGCCGACGCCCCGTCGCTGCGCCTGATGCGGCTCGCGCTGCACGGCGCGTTCTACGTGCTGCTCGCCATCGGGCTCGCGCCCGCCGCAGCCGTCGCCCTCGGCTCGGACGGTTCCCGGAACCCGTACGTACTGATCCCCGGAGCGGTGCTCGCCGTCGTCTACGGCCTCGGGGTGGTGCAGGAATCCCGTGCGGGGAGGGAAGCGGAGGGAGGGAGCGGAGGGCGGCGCCCCCTGGGCTCCCGGACCGGGCTGTGGCTGGCCGCGGTCACCGCCCTGTGGCTGGTCCTCCTCCTCATGGACCGCGGTTTCAGCTACGTCGTCTTCCCGCTCTTCTTCCTCTTCCTGCACGTCATGCCGGTCCGCTGGTCGCTGCCCGCCGTGGCGGCGACCACGGGCGCGGTCGTGGCGGTGCAGTCGCTGGGGCCCGGCGGCTTCACGGCGGCGAAGGTCATCGGGCCGGTCGCGGGCGCGGCGGTCGCCGTGCTGACCGCTTACGGGTACGCCGCGCTCTACAGGGAGAGCCGCAACCGGCAACACCTGATCGACGACCTCGTACGGACTCGGGACGAGCTGGCCGCCACCCAGCGCGAGGCCGGTCGGCTCGCCGAGCGTCAGCGCCTCGCCCGGGAGATCCACGACACGCTCGCCCAGGGCCTGTCCAGCATCGTCCTGCTCGCCCGCGCCGCCGAGACCGCCGCGGCGGCTGCGTCCAGCGCGCCCAGTGCGGGAGAGGCAGGAGAGACGAGTGAGGCGGGCGAAGTAGGTGCGGCAGGCGAGGCAAGTGAAGCGGGTGAGGTCGCCGGGATCGGCGGAGCAGCCGACCTGCGGACCGCCCGCGCGCACCTGCGCGAGATCGGCCGCACCGCCTCCGACAACCTCGCCGAAGCCCGCCGCTTCGTACGGGCGCTCACCCCTCCCGCCCTTGAGGACGCCACGCTGCCGGAGGCGCTGCGCCGCCTGACGGCCGGATTCACGGCCGGCCCGGCGGGAGCGGCGGCAGAGGCCGGAGTCGTGGAAGAGGCGGGGCACGCCGGTCGGGCACGCCAGACCGGTACCGAGGTCCGTTTCCACCTCGACGGCGAACCGCGACGCCTCCCCGTAGAGGCCGAGGTCGCCCTCCTGCGCCTCACCCAGGAAGCACTGGCCAACGTCGCCCGCCACGCCCGCGCCGGACGGGCCGCCGTCACGCTCGCCTTCCTGGACGGACAGGTGACGCTCGACGTGTACGACGACGGCGTCGGCTTCACGCCGGGCGGCTCCGCCGAGGGGGAGGGCGGGGGAGCGGGCCGTACCACCTTCGGCCTGCACGGCATGCGCGAGCGCATCGCCGAACTCGGCGGCACGCTCACCGTCGAGTCCGCGCCGGGCGAGGGCACGGCCGTGGCGGCGGCGCTGCCGGTACGGGCGGGCGAGACGCGTACGGAGGCCCGTACCGAGGAGGCACGTACGGAGGCCCGTACGGACGCCCGTACCGGGGAGGCACGTATGGAGGCCCGTACCGGGGAGGCACCCACGGACGCCCATACCGAGGAACCGCCCACGGACGCCCATACGCACCCCCACCCCCACCCCCAGACAGAACCCCGCCCCGAGGCGGCAGCCGCATGATCCGCGTGCTGCTGGTCGACGACCACCCCGTGGTACGGCGCGGGCTCCGCGCCATGGTGGACGAACTGCCCGGCGTGGAGGCAGTAGGGGAAGCGGCGGACGGCGCGGCCGCGCTGCGTCTGCTCGCGGAGGCGCGGGAGAACGGGGAGCCGCGGCCCGACGTGGTGCTCATGGACCTCCAGATGGGCGACGGCATGCACGGCGTCGAGGCCACCCGACGCATCACCGCCCTCCCCGAACCCCCGGCCGTACTCATCCTCACCACCTACAGCACGGACGCCGACATCCTCGCGGCCGTCGAGGCCGGGGCCACCGGCTACCTGCTGAAGGACGCCCCGCCGGAGGACGTCGCCACCGCCGTCCACGCCGCCGCCCGCGGCGAAACCGTCCTCGCCCCGCCCGTAGCCGCCCGCCTCCTCGGGCGCGTACGAGCCGGTCGGCCCACCCTCTCCCCGCGCGAGATCGAGATCCTGCGCCTCCTGGCCGAGGGCCTGGCCAACAAGCAGATCTCCCGCCGCCTGTTCATCAGCGAGGCCACCGTCAAAACCCACCTCGTGCACATCTACGACAAGCTGAACGTGGACAGCCGCACAGCGGCCATCGCGGCCGGCCTCGCGGGCGGTCTGATCCGCCCGGTGTGACGCGGAAGGGCACGCTGCCGCGCCGCCCGGTGAGGTACGGCGCACGGCTCCGCAATGCGGCTCGTGGGTCAACTGGCGTGGGGGCAGCCCCAGTAGGGCTGCTGCGGATGTCCGGATGGCGGGCCGGGCCGCGGGCCAGCAGGCTGAACTCCGCTGTCACAGACGCGTATGCCGCGTACGCGTATACGAGGAGAGGCCCACAGCATGCCGAAGCGCTCCCACCGCCGCCGGACCATGGCGGCGGCCGTGTCGACCACCGCCGTCCTGACCCTGGCCTCGGCCCTGGCGGGCACACTGCCTGCCTCCGCCGCGCCACCGCCCCGGCCGGCCGCCGACCCGGTGCAGCGGGGGCTGGACTATCTGGTGCGCGAGGACGGCTACCCCGCCGCGCTGGCCGCCACCACCGGTCGCGACGGCCGGACCCGTAACGCGGTCGCGGGCGTCGCGGACCTGCGGACGGGCGCGAAGGTGCCGGTGGACGGGCAGGTACGGGCCGCCAGCGTCACCAAGTCCTTCACCGCCACCGCCGTCCTGCAACTGGTCGGCGAGGGGAAGGTCGAACTGGACGCCCCCGTCGACACCTACCTGCCGGGGCTGCTGCGCGGCGACGGCATCGACGGCCGTCGCATCACCGTGCGCCAGCTGCTCCAGCACACCAGCGGGCTGCCCGACTACACCCAGTACATGGACGACCTGGTCACCAACCGCCACCGCTACTACCAGCCCCGTACGCTGCTCGACTACGCACTCCGGCACAAGGCGGCATTCCCGCCCGGAACGGCCTGGCGGTACTGCAACACCGACTACCTGGTGGCCGGGCTGCTCATCGAGCAGGTCACCGGCCGCCCGCTGGGCGAGGAGATCAACCGCCGGGTGATCGACCGTGTCGGGCTGCGGCACACCTACGTCCCGGCCGTCGGTGACCAGAGCATCCGGGAGGCCCACCCGCAGGGCTACGTCTCGCTGAAGCCCGGCGAGCCCCTGCTCGACGTCACCGAACTGGACCCGTCCTCCGCCTGGGCCTCCGGCGACCTGATCTCCACCCCGAGCGACCTGAACCGCTTCTTCGGCGCCCTGCTCGGCGGCGAGCTGCTCAAGCCCGAGCAGCTCGCCCAGATGCGTACGACCGTGGCGATCCCGGCCGACGCCGGTTACCCGAAGGGCACCCGCTTCGGCCTGGGCCTGTACAGCCAGCCGCTGAGCTGCGGCGGCCTGATGTGGGGGCACGACGGCGACTACCTCGGCTACGCGCTCTACCCCACCGCGACCGACGACGGCCGCGCCGCCACCATCGCCGTCACCGCCGACCCCGGCCCGGCCAAGCAGGGCCGCGCCGACGCCTATCGCCTGCTGGACACCGCCATCTGCCGGTGACGCGCGGGCCGGATCCCGTCAGTCCCAGTCTCAGCCGCGGTCTCGGTCGCGGTCTCAGCCTCGGCCTCGGCCTCGGTCTCGCTTTCAGCCGCGGTCGCGGTCTCGGTTTCAGTCTCGGGCGAGGTCCTCGGCCGCTGCCCGGGTGAGGGTGTCCGCCACCGTGGTGCAGGCGAGCCGGGCCACGGAGCGCAGCTCGGCGTCCGAAGCGCCGCCACGGCTCAGTACGGCCAGCGACTGGTTGACGGCGACGACGAACGAGGCGAGTTCGTCGAGCGTGCGGGCGTCGGCGGAGGAGTCCGCCAATGCCGCGCGGACCCGTTGGCGCTGCACATCGAGCAGGCCGCGCACGCGAGCGCTGTTCTCGTCCTGCAAGGTCGGCGCCTGCGCGGCGGACTGGGCGATGAGGCAGCCCACGGGGACCGACGGGTCGGCGATCCGGTTCAGGATGACGTCGAAGAACGCCTCGACGGCGCGTATCGGATCATCGGGGTGCGCCGCGAGCGCCTGCTCGTACCGCGTGCCGTAGACCGACGCGTACCGGTCGAGGCACTGGCGGAACAAGGCGTCCTTGTTGCCGAAGGCGCCGTAGAGGGAGCCGCGGCCGAGACCCGTCGCGGAGCCGAGGGCGTCGAGTGAGGCGTCGGCGTACCCGCGCTGCCAGAACACCCGCATGGCCTGGTCCAGGGCCGCACTGGTGTCGAACTGCTTTCGGCCGGACATGGCGCGCACCTTCCTTTCCTTTGCCTGCCGCGAGCCTACCCACATCTTGGATCGATCGGTCAACACATCTTTGACTGATCGTTCCAAGATGGCTAACGTGACGGTCAGTGGTTCCAGCGCTCGAAAGGCCGCACGATGATCGATAACGTCGCGTCAGAGGTCCGCCCACAGGCCGTCCCGCCCCTCGGCGGGCGCCGCTCGCGCGCCGGGTTCTGGCTCGTAGCGGCGGTGTACACCCTGGTCATGCTGGGCGGGACACTGCCGATCCCGCTGTATGCGTTCTGGGCGCCGCGCATGGGCTTCGGGCCCTTCACCACGACGCTGGTCTTCGCCGTCTACGCCCTGGGGACCGTGCTCGCACTGCTGGTGTTCGCGTCGCTCTCCGACCGCGTCGGCCGTCGCCCCCTGCTGGCCGCCGCTCTCCTGGCCGCGGCCGCGAGCACAGCGCTGTTCCTCGTCGCCCGCGACGTCCCAACCTTGCTGGCGGCGCGGTTCCTGTGCGGCCTGGGCACCGGCGTCTTCACCGCTACGGCGACCGCCGCCCTGGGCGAACTCGCCGGACCCGAGCGCGCCCGGCGGGCGTCGGCCGTCTCCACCGTGGCGAACATGGGGGGACTGGGGCTGGGAACCGTGGCCGCCGGCCTGTTCGCGCAGTACGGGGCGGACCCCACGCACCTGGTGTTCTGGGTCTACCTCGCCAGTCTGGTCCCGGCGCTCCTGGCCGTCATCGTCACCCCGGAGACCGTCACGGCCCGGCAGCGCCCCACGCTGTCCGTGCGCCGTCCGGCCGTGCCCGAGGAGCGGACGGCGCGGTTCGAGTTCCTACGGGCCGCCACGGCCGTCCTCGCCGCTTTCGCGGTCAGCGGACTGTTCTCGTCGCTGGTGCCTTCCTTCCTGCGTGAACAACTGCACGTCCACAGCGCGGCAGCCATAGGCGCCCAGGTCGGGCTGCTGTTCATCGTCGCCTTGATCGCGCAGGTGGCCGCCCCGGAGCGGTGGGTCTCCGGGCGCCGGGCGGCTCCGGCGTTCCTCATCGCGGGCGTCGCCGTGTTCGAGGCCGGCCTGCTGGCACGGTCACTGCCCACGTTCGTCGTCGGAACGCTGCTCGCGGGCACCGGCATCGGCCTGGTCTTCCGCCGCGGCATCGGAGTGACCCAGCGGCTGGCCGACCCGCGGCGCAGGGCGGATCTGCTCTCCACGTACTTCCTGTCGGCCTACACCGGCACGATCGTGCCCACGCTGGCCCTCGGGATCCTCGACCAGACCATCAACCAGGACGTGGCGACGCTGATCCTCGCCGTCACCGTTGTGGCGATAACCCTCGCCGGCGCACTGAACCGCCGCTCCGACGCGGCGACTGCCTGAGGAATGCCTGGGGAATTGCCTGGGGGCTGCCCCACTGACGGCGCCGTGCCTCCCACGTTTGTCCGCGTCCCCCCCCGCACCCGTCCCATGAGACCGCGTCAAGCCCCGCAACCAAGGATGATCATGAATCTGTCATCAACCCGCCTGCCCGCTTCCAACGGCTCCGCTCCCGACGGTCCCACTCCCGACGGCCTCGCTTCCAACAGCCCCACTTCCAACGGCCTCGCCCCCGCCGGTCCGGGTTCCGTATCGCAGGCGCCGAACCTCCCGGCTGGGTTCGCCGAGACCTTCACCAGCCGCTACGTCGACACCGGTGAACTGCGCCTGCACGCCGTCACCGGCGGCGAAGGGCCCGCGCTGCTGCTACTGGCCGGCTGGCCCCAGACCTGGTACGCCTGGCGCCTCCTGATGCCCGCGCTGGCCCGGGACTTCCAGGTCGTCGCGGTCGATCCGCGCGGCGTCGGACTGTCCGACAAGCCGCTGGACGGGTACGACACGGGCACGCTCGCCCGCGACATGGTGGGGCTGATGAAGGCGCTCGGGCATGAGCGCTTCGCCATGGTCGGCCACGACGTCGGGATGTGGACCGGCTACGCCCTGGCCACGGACCACCCCGACCGTCTCGACCGCCTGGCCGTCGCCGAGGCCGCGATCCCGGGGCTTTCCCCGACGCCGCCTCTCTTCGGCAGCCAGGAGGCCAACGACCGGCTCTGGCACTTCGCCTTCAACCGCCTCGCGGACGTCAACGAGCAGTTGGTCCGCGGGCGGGAACACCTCTACTTCGGCCACCAATTCGCCACCAAATCGGCGAAGGCACTGCCCGACTACGCCGTCCAGCACTACGTCGACACCCTCGCTGCCGACCCGGAGGCCCTGCGTTCCAGCTTCGAGTTCTACCGCGCGCTCGACGCGACCATCGCACAGAACCAGGAGCGCAACAGCAGGCGGCTGTCCCTCCCCGTCCTGGCGATCGGGGGAGAGGAGAACCTGGGCGCATCGGTCGGCGCCACGATGCGGCTCGCCGCCGACGACGTGGAGAGTCTCGTCCTCCCCGAGTGCGGCCACTACCCCGCCGAGGAGGCCCCGGAGGCAATGCTGTCGGCGCTGACCGCGTTCCTGGCCCCCTACCGTGACGAGCGGACCTCATCGGAGGCCCCCACGGCACGCGGCACGGAAGCCTGAGGATCGAGGGGGGCGGGCGCCGGGGCGAGCAGTCGGCTCGGCGCCCTCAGCGCGGCCACTTGCGCGCGGGGAACCGGCTGACCGCCACCGACCGCCACCGACCGTCCGGCCGTACGTACGCCTGCCCCCGAGGAATGCGACAATCGTCGTCGGCCGTCGGCGGCCGCCCCGAGCAAAATCAGGTCAAATCAGACCTGAACAGAACAGAACAGAACCCCAGAGCACCGTATGGAGAGCGCATGGCCCCCAGCATCCCGTCCGCCATGGAACGACCGCACTTCATCGGCATCGGCGGCGCCGGGATGTCGGGCATCGCCAAGATCCTCGCGCAGCGCGGCGCAAGCGTGGCCGGCAGCGACTCCCGCGAATCGCCGACGGTCAAGGCCCTCCGCGACCTCGGCGCCACCGTGCACATCGGCCACGCCGCCGAGCACCTCGCCGCCGACGCGACCTGCGTCGTCGTCTCCAGCGCTATCCGCCAGGACAACCCCGAGCTGGTGGCCGCCGCCGGCCGCGGCATCCCCGTCGTGCACCGCTCCGACGCCCTCGCCGCGCTGATGGACGGTCTCAGCCCGATCGCCGTCGCCGGTACGCACGGCAAGACGACCACCACCTCCATGCTGGCCGTCTCCCTCGGCGCGCTCGGCCTCGACCCCTCGTACGCCATCGGCGGCGACCTCGACGCCCCCGGCTCGAACGCCCGGCACGGCGAGGGCGAGATCTTCGTCGCCGAGGCCGACGAGAGCGACCGCAGCTTCCACAAGTACGCGCCCCAGGTCGCGATCATCCTCAACGTCGAGCTGGACCACCACGCCAACTACGCCTCGATGGACGAGATCTACGAGTCCTTCGAGACCTTCGTCGGCCGCGTCCGCCCCGGCGGCACCCTCGTCATCTCCGCCGACCACCCCGGCGCCCGCGAGCTCACCCGGCGCGTCGCCGGCCGCCACGACATCGAGGTCGTCACGTACGGCGACGCCGAGGACGCGGACGTACGCGTCCTCAAGGTCAACCCGCGCGGCCTGGCCAGCGAGGTCACCATCGCCCTCAACGGCAAGATGCTCACCTTCGCCGTATCCGTCCCCGGCTGCCACTACGCGCACAACGCCGTCGCCGCCCTCGCCGCCGGCGTGGCCCTGGGCCTCCCGGCCCACAACCTCGCCTCGGCCCTCGGCAAGTACACCGGCGTCAAGCGCCGCCTCCAGCTCCAGGGCGAGGCGGCCGGCGTCCAGGTCATCGACTCGTACGCGCACCACCCCACCGAGATGACCGCCGACCTGGAGGCCATCCGCGGCGCCGCCGACGGTTCCCGCATCCTCGTCGTCTTCCAGCCCCACCTCTTCAGCCGCACCCAGGAGCTCGCCGCCGAGATGGGCGAGGCCCTCGCCCTCGCCGACGCCTGCGTGGTCCTCGACATCTACCCGGCCCGCGAGGACCCGATCCCCGGCGTCACCAGCGCCCTGATCATCGACGCCGCCACCGCCAAGGGCGCCGACGTGACCCCCGAACACGACATGGCCGCCATCCCGGACCTCATCGCCGGAATGTCGAAGCCGGGGGATCTTGTTCTCACCATGGGAGCGGGCGATGTGACGGACCTCGGTCCGCGCATCCTGGAGCGCTTGGCCCGCCGGGACAGCTGAGGAGAGCCAGCAGATGCCGTACGAGATCGACAAGCCGGAAGAGCAGTGGCGGGCGGAACTGTCCCCCGCCGAGTACCACGTACTCCGCGAGGCCGGCACCGAGCCCGCCTACCGCGGCGAGTACACCGACACCAAGACCGCGGGCGTCTACTCCTGCCGCGCCTGCGGCGCCGAGCTGTTCCGCTCCACCGAAAAGTTCGAGAGCCACTGCGGCTGGCCGTCCTTCTACGACCCCAAGGACTCCGACGCCGTCGAACTGATCGAGGACCGCTCCCTCGGCATGGTCCGCATCGAGGTCCGCTGCAAGCGCTGCGGCTCCCACCTCGGCCACGTCTTCGAGGGCGAGGGCTACCCCACCCCCACCGACCAGCGCTACTGCATCAACTCGATCTCCCTGACCCTGACCCCCGACGAGGGCTGATCAGGACCGAGCCTCAGTCTTCCCCGGACGCCGGGTCGGGGCGCAGCAGCGGGTGTACGACGCCGGGGAACACCGTGGCCTGTACGACCGGCTCCGCCGCCCCGCCCTTGACCACCGTCTCGGCGACACCCCACGGGCGTCCGGGGAGCACCACCGTCAGCGTGTAGACCGCCGCGCACCCCGTGCACTCGTACCGGTCCGCCCACGTCTCCACGTCCGTGGTGCTCCCCGGCGTACGGGCCACATGCCGGTACCGCGCATGGCACCGCCCGCACTTCTCACCCGGCTCGCACGTCCCGCCGCACGGACACGGCGCATCCAGCGACTCCGCCGGCCGCCAACGCTGCGTGAGCACCGCCTCACGCGTCGCGCCCATGTCCTTCATCGACTTCAGGTTCCGCGCCGCCACGTTGTACGACTCGCCCGTCGCCGCCATCCGGTCCCGGATGACGTCCTTACGTCCACGGTTCGTCGTCATCTCTGCTCCTCCAGGTGATCACGCACCCCACCAGGAGGTTCACGATTACGGTCCCCCCACGGTACCGGGCCGCTCCGCGGGGGGATCGCCTACGCCCGTGCGAATGCGACGAAGGCCGCCCATACGGTGGGGGACAGCGCCAGCTGGGGGCCCTGCTTGTCCTTGGAGTCGCGGACGTGGACGGTGGTGGGGCAGGTAGCTATCTCGACGCAGTCGTCGCTGCTGCCACTGCTGTGCCGGGACTTGTGCCAGGAGAGGGCTACCTCGACGCAGCTGTCGCCCTGCGAGCCGCTGTAGCTGCTCTTGAACCAAGTCAGTCCGGTAGTGCTCATAGCGCTCCTCGCATCCGCTTCAACAGGCTCCGGGAATCCTCGGGGGTGAGAGCCTGCGAGCGCATCTTGGCATACCGCTGCTGAAGGCGGCTGATCGCTTTCGGAGTCGAGATGAACTGACCGGACTCCTGCCCTTCGGAGTACCCGAACCATCGGTGATCCGGCGTTTCCAGCAACTGCATGGGGCCGTCGAGTCCAGCGTGCGTCGGTTGCCGTAGCGGCATGAGCTGAAACTCCACGTTCCAATGCCGTTCGGTCACGTCCAGCAGGTGGTCGAACAGCTCTCGTGTGACCTCGTAGCCGCCCGTGTGCCGCTCCAGTACTGCCTGTTCGACGATGAAGCTGAAGGCGCAGGGTGGCTTTCGGCGTGTGGACAGCAAGTCCTGCCGAGTCAGTCGCGCGGTGATCCGTTGATCCAACTCCTCCTCGTCCGGCAGTGGCGGGACGCTGAACGAGACGGCTCGCGCGTATGCCGCAGTTTGCAGCAGACCTGGAATCACGCGGCATTCGTACGTGTACAGGCTGATCGCGGTCTGCTCCAGTTGCGCCCACCTCCTGAACCAAGCGGCCAACCCCGGCTGCCGTGTCAGGTGAGGAGAAGCCTTCCGTAGCGCCCCGGTGTTCCCCAGGGCGTCCTCTCCCAGTTCCACGAACGAAGGGTCCGGCATGCGTCGCCCGAGTTCGATCGAGGCGACCGTGTGCTTGGAGAAGCGCACCAGAGAGGCGAACTCCTCGCGACTCAGGCCGGTGTGCTCCCGAAGGGCTTGCACGACCGCTCCGAAGGTTCGCAGGCTGTCTGAGGGTTCGGGTTCTGTGAAGGCGGGGTGGCCGCCCGCATCGTCCGTACTTTCCGTACCGTCCGCGTCGTCCGTCATGTTCGGCCACCTCTCGCGCGCCCGTCTCGCCACCCACTCACGACGCGGCCATGGTTACGCCAAGTTATCCGTACTGTCTACCCTTAGTGCGCGTACGCTGACGCAGCGTACGCGCGCCCCTCCTGGTGGCGGAGGTCGCGGCGGGCCACATTTGGGGCATGACGACACCCCCCACTCATCAACGCATCGTCACCGTGCGTGCGTTCACTCAGCGCTTCAGCTCGACCCGGCTCGGCGCGCGCCTCGCCAGGCACCTGGCGTTGCATCAGTTGGAGAGCTGGGGCATTCCGCACTCCAGCTCCACGTCGAGTTCGGTCGCCGTGCTCGTGGCGGAGCTGGCGGCGAACGCCGTGACTCATGGGCGGGTCGCCGGACGGGACTTCGAGCTGCGGCTCACGTGGACGCCGGAGACCTTGCGGATCGAGGTCTCGGACACGCGAGGGGAGCGGTGCATTCCGGGGCCGGGGGAGGCTTCCCTGCCCGCGCCGGACTCGGAGACCGGCCGTGGCCTGGTCCTCGTGGAGGCGCTCGCGGACCGGTGGGCGGTGATCGACCGCGTACCCGTCGGCAAGACCGTACGAGTCGAGCTGGATCTCCCGGCCTGATCCGGGCGACTCCGTCCCGTCTGCGGGCGCTCGCGTATACATGAACGTATACTTCTTCCATGGGAGATGTCATGATCCGGGTACCCGCCGAGGTTCGCGACCGCCTCGCCGTTCTCGCCGAAGCCCGCGGCAGCTCGATCCGGTCCATAGTGCAGGAATTCGCCGAGACCACGCTCACTCCCGAGGAGCGCAGGGAGCGGGCCGAGCGTGCTCGTGCCTACATGGCCGAGCACTTCGGGCACTACGTCACCGACGAGGAAGCCGCCGACGTTCGCAGGAAGATGAATGAGGCCGTCGCCGTCTATCACCGGCGCGGTAAGGGCACCGCGTGATTCTGGAGCACTTCGTTCTCGATGCGCCGAGCATGATGGCGTTGCGCGGCAGCAGGCAGCTCTCCGGGTTGATCCACAACGCCTATCTTGATCCGGCCGCCCGTCTGTGGGTTCCTCTGCTGTCCCTGGTCGAAGCGGAGCGTGAGGCCGCGGGGCTCCTGGCGCATGTAGGGCAGATCGACGCTTTCCGCACCGTGGACGTCGACTACGCCACCGCGTACGCGGCCTTCGAGCTGGTCCGCGGGGAGGCCGGCGGTCTTGCTCTGGGGCAGGCCGCGGCCGTGGTGGCCGCGCGTCGGCTGGAGCACGAGTGCCCTGGCGATGCTGTGCTCATCGCGACTGTTTCGCCGGGGCCGTATGAGGGGTTGGGGGCGGCTGTCATGGACCTCGATCGCTGAGGCCTGCTGACGTCCGATCGGAGCTAGGAGCGTGTCTCAGTAACACAGAAGGGTGCGGCGCGGTGAGGCGCGGGTAGCGGCAGCGTCTGACCGGGCGGGATCGATGTTCAGCTGACGGGAGTGCCCGTCTCGTCGGACAGGCCGAGGTGGTCCTGGAGCGTACGCCGGCCGATCTCGGTGAGAGCGACGGCGCGGCCGGTGCCGATCCGAGTGATCCAGCCGGAGGCGAAGGCGTGGCGGCACAGGGCGGCACCGACGGCACCGGCCAAGTGGGGGCGGCGTTCGGTCCAGTCCAGGCACGCGCGGACGGGCGGACGCCGTGTGGCGGGCGGTAGCGCGATGCCGAGACCGGCCAGCCAGGCGATTCCGTTGCCGGTGAGCGTCAGCCCCTGCTCCCAGTCCAGCAGCCCCCGGTCGGTCATCGCCTCGGTGATCGCGACCCCGAGGGCGCCCGCGAGGTGGTCGTAGCACGTGCGGGCGCGGGCCAGCGCCCGGCTCCGGTTGACGGCGGGCAGTGAACGGGGCGGATTGATGCGATGAGGCGCCATGGAGGCAAGGGTCTCGATCAGTTGGGCCGTCTCGGGATCGGCGAGGCGCACGTAGCGATGGCGACCCTGACGCTCCTGGGCGAGCAGTCCTCCGCCGACCAGGAGGTTCAGGTGCTCGGTGGCCGTCGAGGCGGCCACCCCGGCATGGCGCGCCAACTCGGTCGCGGTCCATGCCCGGCCGTCCAGGAGGGCCAGGCAGAAGCTTGCGCGGGTGCCGTCCGCCAGGAGTCCGGCCAGAGCGGCGAGGTCCGGGCCCTCCAGGTGCGCGTCATGGTTTCTCATCGCCGTCCATCATCCACCAGCGATCCTTCGGTGAGGGCCGAAGTGTCTTCACCCTACGGTCGACTCCCATGGACACCGCTACACGCAGCACCACGCCCGGCAACACGTCGGCCGCCCATGTGACCATCGAGCCGAGCATCCTGTACTTCGGCACGCCGGTCGTACTGCTCTCGACAGAGAACGAGAACGGCTCCTTCAACCTCGCGCCGATGTCCTCGGCCTGGGCACTCGGCCACGTCATCGTCCTCGGTCTGGGCCCAGGGGGACAGACCGCGCACAATCTCCGCAGCCGACCCGATCTCGTGGTGAACCTCCCTGAGCCTGCCCAGTGGCCGGCGGTGGAGCGGCTGGCGCCGCTGACCGGACGCACCCCGGTACCCGTGGACAAGCGCGACACCTTCCGTTTCGAGCCGGACAAGTTCGCCGCAGCCGGCCTGCGACCTGAACCCTCCGAGCTGGTCCGGCCGCCCAGGGCCGCCGAATGTCCTATCCAGCTGGAGGCACGCGCAGCCCGGGTCCAACCCGACGCCTCCGGGGCGTTCCTCATCGTCGAAGCCCACGTGCTCAAGGTCCACGCCGATCCGCGTATCGTCGTCCCCGGCTCCCAGCACGTCGACCCGGCCACGTGGAGCCCGCTGATCTACAACTTCCGTCACTACTACGGACTGGGCCCTGAACTCGGCCACAGCTTCCGCTCCCAGACACCCCGGCAAGCCCACTGACCGATCTCGAAGCCGGTAAACGTAGGGGCAAGGGGGACTGAAGTAGGGTCGCAACCGGCAACCCGCCTCCGTTGTGTGATCATTCATGCGAAATAATCCCGGTATGCGTGATGGGGAGGGCCTGTTCGAGGCCGAGCCGGTCGAGAAGAAGCGGCCACAGGCGCGTGCGGCGGCGGTGGACAAGCGGTTCAGGGCGTTCGACCCGCCCCAGGTCCTGCTGCTACCGCCGTCGCTGGACGACTGGCTGCCCGAAGACCACCTGGCCCGGTTCGTCGCCGACCTGGTCGACCAGTCTCTCGACCTCTCGCCGATCCTGGCCGGCTACACCGAAAAGCGCGGCTACCCGCCCTACCACCCGCGCCTGATGGTCCGCCTGCTGATCTACGGCTACACCACCGGCGTCCGCTCCTCCCGGGCGATCCAGCGCAAGTGCGTCGACGACGTCGCCTTCCGGTTCCTGGCCGCCGATCAGGCCCGCCGCCATGCCGAGGACAAGGAACGCCGCCGCCAGGCACGTGCAGGCAGCAGCGACGAGCAGGCCGTCACCGACGCCGGCGAGAAGGCCGCCACGACGGCCCGCCCGAAGCCGAAGGCCCAGGCCAACTTCACCGACCCCGACTCGCGGATCATGAAGAACAGCGACGGCGCCTATATCCAGGCCTACAACGCCCAAGCCGTCGTCGACGAGCACCATCAGGTGATCACCGCCGCCGACGTGACGACCAACGCCTCCGACGCATTGAACTACACCCCAATGCTCGACCAGTCCCACCAGAACACCGGCATCCACCCCGAACAGGCCCTCGTCGACGCCGGATACTGCTCCGAGACCAACCTCGAAGCCGCCAGGGGTCGCCGAGTGACCTGCGGCACCGACACGTTCATGGCTACCGGCCGGCTCGGGCACGACGAGCAGGTCCCGCCCGCACCCCGCGGATGCATCCCCAAGGAGCGCATGGCCCGCAAGCTGCGGACCAAGCCCGGCCGGAAGGCCTACAGCCGCCGCCGCGATCGCCTGACCGGCCCGGACCACCGGCCCCTCGGGCCGCTTCCCGGACCGGCAAGCCCCGGCCACCCCGGCAGCGTGCAGGTCGGGCGGCGGCAACCGACCTCGGCACCACTATCACCCGGTCAGTTGCCGGTTACTGGGACACGCTCCTAGGCGCCCGATCGCGCCCGTGTGGAAGCGGGGCCCGCCCATACCCGCCATGGCTGTCGGAGGGGGCCGGTACGCTGGCGAACGTACGGAATGCGGAGCCGACGTGCGAGGGGCGGGATGGACGGGGCGGCCAGAATTCCGGCCGACATGTTCCGGTTCACCACCGGCGATCGGGCGCCGCTGTACGCCGCGATTCTGCGCGCGTTCGGCGACGCCAACGAACGGCTGGTGACGGCTCTCGGCCTGGACGATGTACGGGAACGGCTGCGGGGCGTCGGCTGGTTCGACGCGCTCACCGACGACGATCTGGTGTCGGCGCTCAAGCAGTTGGGCGAATGGCGGCTGCTCGACGTCGTGCAGAACCACGCCGAGAACTACCACACGGCCGAGGAGTACGAGCGCCGCAACCTCCAGTACTCCCTGACGCGCCGGGGCGAAGCCGCGTTCGCGGGCGTGCAGCACGCGCTGGCGGTTCTCGCCTCCACCGGGGCGCTCCAGACCGCGGTGCTGGACGCCATCGCCGACCGGGTCGCCGAGCTGGCGGCGCTGCTCGGTGACGCGGGCTCCACCGACCGTCGTGTCTTCAGCACGCTCCAGGAGCTGGAGGGGCATCTCGACGCCCTGCGCTCCAACACCAAGCAGTTCAACGGCGAACTCCAGCGCCTCTTACGGGCCGACGGCACCGACCTCGCCACCTTCCACGAGGTGAAGGCCGCCACGGTCGGCTACCTCCAGGAGTTCCTCACCAACCTCGACCAGCGGGCGCACGCCATCGCGAGCGCCATCTCCCGCGTCGAGGCGCGTGGAGGCGGGGCGAGTGGGGGCGAGGCCGCGGGAGAGGGTGACGGAGTCGAGGAGCTGTGGCGGCGGGCGCTGCGCGGCGCGGAGCTGCCGCCGACCGCGGGCGGCGACCCCGCCCCGGCCTGGCTGAGCCTGCGGCGGGCCCGGTGGGACGGGCTGCGTGCCTGGTTCCTGCCGGCCGACGGCTCACCGCCCCGCGTGGAGCAACTGCACCATGTGGCGCGCCGCGCCATCGTCACCCTGCTCCAGGTGCTGGACCGGATCACGGAGTCGCGCCGCCGTTCGTCCAGCGCGGCGCAGGACTTCAGGGAACTCGCCCGGTGGTTCGCCGCCGCCCCGGACGAGGACGGGCTGCACCGGCTGTGGTCGGCGGCGTTCGGCCTCGGCTCCGCCCGGCACGCGCACCTCGTACCCGCCGACCCCGAACTGAGCGGCGCCTCCGAGAGCTGGGCGGCGGCGCCGCCCGTAGAGGTGTCGGCCCTGCTGCGTTCCAGCGGCCGTACGGAACGCTTCACCCGGACGGGCCGGGTGAGGGACGTCGCGGCGCTCAAGGCCGCCCGCGCCGAACGGGCCCGCGCGGAGCGCGCCGAACTCGAAGCCGCCTGGAGCCTGTTGCGTACGGAATCGCCACTGCGACTGTCGGCCTTCGGCACCCTCGACCACGGAACCTTCGAACGGCTGCTGGACCTGCTCGGCCGAGCCCTCGCCGTCGCCCCGGACAGCACCGGGGCCCGGCGGGCGGTCACGGGCGACGGCCGGGTGGAAGTGGTGCTGTGGCCCCCGGCCGACGGCGCGCAGGCCGTGCTGCGCACCGCGCGCGGCCGGCTGACCGGGCCGGATTACGTGATCGAGGTCCGTACGGCGCGTACGCGACTCCCCGCACAGCCAGCCGGAGCGGAGGCAGCCGGATGAGCTCACTCGCCAACCAACTCGTCATCGCCGAGCGTGAAGAGGTCGCGCGCGGCATCCGCTTGCTGCTCGCCCGCCCGCTGCTGACGGAACGCGCCGACCCCGACGCGTTCGACCTGGTGCGCCGCCGCAGGGAGTCGCTGGTCCGCTGGTTCGACTACACCCTGGGCTGGACGCTGACCGTCGAGCCCAGGCTCGGCCACGCACGGCTCGCGAAGGTACGGCAGCACGCCGACGCCGGCCGCCCCGCCCGGCGGCCGAGGTCCGGCCGCGCGCCGTTCGACCGCCGCCGCTACGTCCTGCTGTGCGTGACCGCCGCCGAGCTCCTGTCCGTACCGGTCACCACCATCGGGCTGCTCGCCGGCCGCGTCGCCCAGGCCGCCGGCGCCGACCCCGCGCTGGCCCCCTTCGACACCGCCCAGCGCGCCGAGCGCATGGCGTTCGTGGACGTCCTGCGGCTGCTGGAGTCGTACGGGGCGCTGCGGACCGTCGACGGGGCGACGGACAGCTTCACGGACTCGGCCGAGGCGAAGGTGCTCTACCAAGTGCAGGCGGGGGTCCTCATGCGGCTGCTCGCCGCGCCCAACGGTGCGTCGCGGCTCGCGGTCGAGCCGGACAGCGTTCCGGGGCGGTTCGAGGAATTGCTCGCCGGGTTGGTGCGGGAGCGGCGATATGGGGCTCGGGGGGCCGAGACCACTGGTGGGGCTGATGGGGCGGCCGGTTCGGACGGGTTGGTCGAGCGTGCCGGGGCCCCAGCGCTGACCGGTCCCGCCGACACGACCCCGGACGCCTCCGTGGTGCAGCGCAACCTGTGGCTGCGCCACTCGGTGCTGCGCCGCCTCTTCGACGATCCGGTGGTGTACCGGGACGACCTCACCGAGGCCCAACTCGGCTACCTCGCCTCGCCGACCGGGCGGCAGATCATGCGCCGGGCCGCCGAACAGGCCGGCTGCGTGCTGGAGGAGCGCGCCGAGGGCTGGCTGCTCGCCGATCCGGACGGGATCGCCACCGACGGCAAGTTCCCCGACGACTCCAGTCACGCCAAGGTCGCCGCCCTGCTGCTGCTCGACACCGTCACCGCCGACCCGGCCGGCACCACGCCCGAGCAGCTCGCTGCCGCCGCCGTCGGGCTGCTCGGCCGCTTCCCGAGCTGGGCCAAGGCTTACCGGTCCGAGGACGGCGCGGCCCGCCTCGCCGAGGACGCCGTGGCGGTACTGGCCGGCTTCGGGCTCGTACGCCGCGACGGCGACCGGATCACCGCCCGCCCCGCCGCGTTCCGCTACCGGGTCACCGGCGCCGCCCAGCCCGAAGGGACGCCCGTATGACGGTCGCCGTGCTTGGCCGGTCCGAAGGGGCATCCGTATGACGGTTGCCGTGCCCTGCCAGTCCGAAGGGACGCCCGTATGAACGTCACCGCGCTCGCCCGGCTCGAAGGGGTGGTCCCGTGACGGTCACCGCGCTGCCCCAGCCCCGCGCGGAGCGTGCGAGCGCGCTCCGTTGGCAGCCGTCGCGCGCCGGAGTGCTCAACGTCTGGCGCTACTACGACGAGGTGTTCACCTTCCACCGCGGCAAGCTGCTGCTCCGGGGGCCGAACGGCACGGGCAAGTCGAAGGCCCTGGAGGTGCTCCTGCCCTTCCTGTACGACGCGAGCCTGCGCCCCAACCGGCTGTCCACGTTCGGCGGTTCCGAGCGCACGATGCACTGGAACCTGATGGGCGAGGGGGCCTCGGGCGTCACGCGGGTGGGATACGTCTGGCTGGAATTCCGTACGGAAGCGGGCCAGGGGGACGGGACGGGCGACGGGGCTGAAGGGGGCGGTGGAGGCGAAGAGGCGGGTGGGAGCGCCTGGTTCACGCTCGGCGCCCGGTTGCAGGCCAGCGAGCGCACCACCTCGGTGACCGCCGACTACTTCACCACCACTCAGCGCGTCGGCATGCCCGGCGCGCCCGGCGGCCTGTCGCTCGTCGGCGAGTCCGGTCAGCCCCTGACCCGCGCCGCGCTCGCCCAGGCCCTCACCGGCCACGGCGAACTGCACGCCTCCGGCGCCGACCACCGCGCCGCCGTCCGCCGGACCCTCTTCCCCGGCCTGACCGAGCAGCGCTACGACGCGCTGATCACCGCCCTCCTCCAACTACGCACCCCGAAGCTCTCGGAACGACTCGACCCGTCCCTCCTGTCCACCCTGCTCTCCCGCGCACTGCCGCCGCTGGACCGCGGCGAACTCTCCGACCTGGCCGACGGCTTCGAGCGGTTGGACCGGCAGCGCGAGCACCTGGCCAAGCTGGACGACGAGGTGCGCGCCGCGCAGACGCTCGCCGCGCGCCAGCGCTCGTACGCACAGCGCGTCCTGCGCGCCGGGGCCGCGGACCTGATCGCGGCCACCACCGACATGGACAACCGCACCCGTGCGGCGCGCGAGAGCGAAGAGGAGTACGACCAGGCGCTCGTACGCCGGGCCCGAGCGCAGGAGAAGCAGGCGGAGGCCGAGGAACTGGGGGAAGAGTTGCGCTCCCGGATCGAAGGGCTCACCGAGTCCGAGACCTACCGCAAGGGCCGCGAACTCGACCGGCTGGGGCAGCGCGCGGCCGACGCGCGGCGGGAGGCCGACACCAGGGGCGCCGCCGCCGAGGGGGCGCGCGGCGAAGCGCATGCCGACGCGGTACGGGCCGCGGAGGCGGACGCCGCGGCCACGGCCGAGGCCGGTCGGGCGCGCGACGCAGCCGCCGCGACCGAGGCGGCGGCCCGGCAGGCCGGGCTGACCACCGCGTACGCCGAGGCCGCGACCGCCGTCGCGGCGGGCGACGCGGACCTCGCCAGGCAACTGCTGCACGGCGCGGTGCGCGGCAGGCTCGGCGCAATCGCCACCGTCCGGACCGCGTTCGACGCGCACCGCGACGCGGTGCGCGAACGCGACGCCGCGGAGGCCGCCCTGGAGGACGCCAGGGCGGCGCTGGCCGCCGCCTCCCAGCGGCGTACCGCGTGCGCCGAAGACCACCAGGCCGCGCTCGGCGAACAGGCCCAGCGGCTGCGCGCCTGGGCGGCGGGCTGCACGGAACTCGCCTTCGACGCCGACCTCATCGAGGAACTGGCCGCGCAGGCGGCACACGAGGCGGAGGTGCTGACGCTCACCGAGGCGGCGGTACGCACCGCAGACCGCGCCCTCGCGTCGGCGGAGACCACGGCCGCGCGCCGCCGCGCCGAGGAGACGGCCGTGCGCGAGCGGCTGGCGGCGGAGGCCGCGGAGCTGGAGGGCGAGAGCGACCTGCCGCCCGAACCGCCGCGGACCCGAACCTCGGACCGTTCCGTACTGCCCGGAGCGCCGCTGTGGAAGCTGGTCGCCTTCAACGAGTCCGTACCGGACGCCACGCAGGCCGGGACCGAGGCGGCGCTGGAGGCCGCGGGGCTGCTCGACGCCTGGGTGGGGCCGCACGGCGGTCTACTTGCCGCGGGCCACGACACGTTCGCCGAGGCGGACTGGGCGGAGCCCGTGGCGGGTCGCGGCTTCGCGGATGCTGTGGGGTTGGAGCCCGATGCCGCCGGTCGTAGCCCCGAGGGCGCACTGCGGCCGGAGCCCGCCCCCGCCCGTAGCCTCGCGGACGTCCTGCGGCCGGAGCCCGACGCCCCGGTGCCCGCCGAACGCATCCTGCGGCTGCTGTCCGGCATCGCCTACGGCGAGACCCTTCCCGAAGGACACCGCGCGGCGGTCGGCGCGGACGGCACCTGGCGGCTGGCGAGCATGACAGGCAGCTGGGCCAAGGCCGAGTCGGCTCACATCGGCGCCATGGCGCGGCACCGCGCCCGCGCGCGCCGAATCGCCGAACTGGCGCACCGTATCGGCGAGTTGGACACGGTCATCACCGAGTGCGACAACGAACTGGCCGCCGTCGCGGGCCGCCGCCGGGCCCTGGACCTGGAGCGGCGAGGCCGGCCCGACCACCGCCCGGTGGCGGCGGCCCAGCGCGCGCTGGACCACGCCGAGAGCGACGTCGCCCACCACGACGACACCGTACGTACGGCCGTGACCAGGCGTTCCATACAGGAGAAGGGGGTCACCGCGGCCCGGCTCACGCTGGAGGCCACGGCGGCGGAACACGCCCTGCCCACCGACCGCGAGGCGCTGGAACGGCTCGTCGAGAGCGCCGAGAACCTGCGCGAGACGGCCGGACAGTGGATCTTCGTCGAATTGCGGCTGGCCCACGGGCTCCGTACCGCCGCCGAGGTACGCGGGCAGGCGGACCGGTCCCTGCGAACAGCCGAGGAACGGGAGAGCGAGGCGCACCGGGCCGAGACGGCCGCCCGCACGCTGGCGGCCACGCTGGAGGAGGTCACGCGCTCGGTCGGCGCGGAGTACAACGAAGTACTGGCCCGGATCGAGCAGCTCCGCGCGGACCTGCGGCGCGCACACGAGGAGACCAAGCGGCTCTCCGCCGAACTCATCGACCTCGCGGGCCGCATCGGCGCGCTCGGCAACTCCCGCCTGAGCGCGGCCGATCGACGCGACACCGCCATCGCCGCGCGGGACGCCGCGGCCGGGCGGCTGCGCCGGTACGCGGCCCTGGGCTTCCCCGCCGACGCCGGAGCCGCCGATTTCCACCTCGCACCGGGCGACGGGACCAAGGCGACGCTGGAGGCCGCCCGCACGGTCGCCGCCCAATGGCACGCCGTGCCGCACGCGCCGAAGAACCTGGCGGACGCCCTGGGCCGGCTCGGCGAGACGGTGCACGAGAGCCGCCAGGCCCTCAGCGACCGCGCCGATCTGGACCTCGGGCCGGACGACGAAGGCGACGTCCAGGTCTTCACGGCCGCGATGGACGGCGCGTCGATCGGCGCGGCGCAGCTCCTGACCGCACTGACCGCCGAACGCGACCGCAGCCGGGACGACATCACCGCCGCGGAACGCGAACTGTTCGACCAGACCCTGACCGGCGACACCCGCCGCCACCTCGCGGCCCGTATCCGCCAGGCCAACGAACTGGTCGACGCCATGAACGCCCGCCTTGAGCGGGTACGCACCGCCTCCCGCGTCGCCGTCCGGCTCGTATGGCAGGTGGACCCCGCACTGCCGCCGGGCACCAGGGCCGCTCGCGAACTGCTGCTGAAGGACCCGGTACGGGTGACCGAAACGGACCGCGAAGCGCTGCACCGGTTCTTCCGCGACCGCATCGAGGAGGCCAAGGCCGCGGACACGGCCGCGAGCTGGGAGGAACAGCTGGCGCAGGTGCTGGACTACACGGCCTGGCACCAGTTCGTGGTGAAGCTCGACCGGGCGAACGGGCACGGCTGGCAGCTGCTGACCAAGAAGCTGCACGGCGCGCTGTCCGGCGGCGAGAAGGCCATCGCACTGCATCTGCCGCTCTTCGCCGCCGTGGCCGCGCACTACCACGCCGTCCCGCGGGCACCCCGGCTGATCCTGCTGGACGAGGTGTTCGTCGGCGTCGACGCCACCAACCGCGGCCAGGTCTTCGACCTGCTGCGCGCCCTCGACCTGGACCTGATGCTCACCTCCGACCACGAGTGGTGCACCTACCGCGAACTGGACGGCATCGCCGTACACCAGCTCATCACCGGTGACGGAGGGGGCGACGGCGGCCCGGACGCAGCCGCGGACGAAGCGGTCACGACGGCCCGCTTCGTCTGGGACGGAGCCGAACTCGTACCTGACGGGGAGCGACTGTGAGTCGCCCGGTCCGCCGTCATGGGGAGCGGCGATGAGTTCTCCAAGCCGCCGCTACGCGGACCGCCCGGAGCTGGCCCCCCTCTGGCAAGCAGCCCACCACCGGCTCTCCGCGGGCCGCCCCGTCAGCAGGCTCCGCGTCGGCCCGCTCACCCCCGAAGGCCGCAGCGCGCTGGCCGACCTGCTCGGCCTCGACCGGCTGCCGGACGCGTACACGAGCGTCGACCTGGCGCGGCTCGACACCGCGCTCCTGGAGATCTGCGGAGACGGCGTACGGGCCGTCGTCGCCGACATCGTCGGACCGCTCGGCGACCGGGCCGCCGAACGCGAAGCCGAGCAGACGCGCCGGGCCGACCTGTGGGCATGGCTCGAAGCCCACCCGACGGTGACAGCCCAGCCCGCGCTCGCCCCATGGACGGCGCAGCTACGCCGTACGGGCCTGATCGCCGGCTCCGTCGACCGTACCCGCGAGTCCTTGGAACAGGCGCTGCGCACCCTGGCCGCCCTGCCCGCACAGGGCGAACCGCTGCCGGTGTTCGCGACGGCCGTCCTGTCCGACTCGCACGCCCTCGACGACGGAACCCGCCTCTCCTCCCTGATCCTACGGGCCCTCGCCGCGCTGCACGAGACGCCCGTACCCGAATCCGCGGCCGACCGCCGCGCGCTGTGGGGCCGCGCCGGGATCGCGGACGACGCCCTGTCCACCACGGTCCTGACCGCGGGCTTCCACCCGTCCGGCTCCGGCCCGCTCGCCCGCGCCCTGACCGCGTACTCCGAAGCGGGACACGCCGCCCACCTCACCCTCGCCCAACTCCGCACCCCAGGCGACCTCCGATTCCCTGCCCAGCACGTGCACATCACGGAGAACCCGAGCATCCTCGCCCTCGCCCTGAGCCGCTTCGGCCCGTCCTGCCCGCCGATGGTGTGCACCTCAGGCTGGCCCAACAGCGCCGCCATGCTCCTGCTCCGTCACCTCGCAGCCGCCGACTGCCGCCTCCACTACCACGGTGACCTCGACGGCGAGGGCCTACGCATCGCCGCCCACATCCTGGCCAAAACCCCCGCCAGGCCTTGGCGCATGACCACCGCCGACTACCTGACGGCGCTGCGGAGCGCCCAGCCGGGCCCGGCCCCAGGACGGATCACCGAGGCGCCCTGGGACCGGGAGTTGGCCACGGCCCTCCGCGAGGCGGGGACCTCGGTCGTCGAGGAGCAGGTGGCGGAGGCGCTGCTGGGGGATCTGGCGGTGCATGTTCGGAACCGCATCCGCAGGTGAGAGGCGCGCGGCAGTGGTGTGACTGCGGGGGTGCCGAGCGATGGCACACCGTCGGTCGGCCGCGACTCGGACGCCGTCCTCGGCTGCCATGATCCGGATTCTGATACGTGGTCTCGCTAGAGCCTATCAAGTGTTAACCTCGCCGATGATCATGTGAGCGCGGGTCGTCAACTCTTGTAATGGTTAGGGGAATTGTGGGCCGTATCGGGAAAGTTCTCGCTGGCGTTGTCTGTGTAACCGCAGTGGTTGTATGCGTCGGTGCGGCTGGTTCGACAGCCGTGGCGAAGAGCTTTCGTGCTGGCTTGTCCGAACAGTCGGCGACGGTGTCGGCGAGTATCGCGCAGGCGATGTTGCCCGAGCAGGAGGGCGTGGTCCCCGACGCGAGCAACGTGCAGTTGATGTGGTGGGGGCCGAGTCATGCGGTCACCGAGGCGAGCAATGCGCAGTTGATGTGGTGGGGGCCGCGGGGTGTGGTCGCCGATGCGAGTAACGTGCAGTTGATGTGGTGGATGCCGGCGGGCGTGGACAGGGATCCCGTGGACGTGCCGAGTCTCGCACGGGTCTGATCCGGACTTTCCGCTCAGGCGACAGGCCCCCCTGGGAATTCTCAGGAGCCGGTAACACCGTGGTCCATGAGCAGGCTCTGAAGGCTCTCCGCCTCCGCCGTGGCTTCAAGGCTTTGATAGATGGTGACGGCCTGTGCACCGTACTGGCGCGCCACTTCGATGCTGCGCGATGAGAGAGCGGTTCGCGCGAGCCCGGCGAGCGCGTGGGCGGAACCCAGCGGGGAGTCGGCGATCCGGGCCACTTCCAGAGCCTGTTCGTAGATGTCCAGCGCGATGCCGAATCGCCCTGAGTCGCGCTGGACGTCGGCCATACCGATGAGGGCGCGCTGACGTTCGTATGCGTTGCCGATGCTGTGAGCGACCTCGGCGGCCATGTTGAAGTGGAGCAGCGCCTCGCCTCGCCGCCCGGTCTGTGCGTAGGCCGTGCCGATGTTGATCAGCACATTGGTCTCGCCCAGGGCGTCGCCACCGGATCGGTGGCTGTCGAGGGCGCGTTGGAAGCACTCAAGTGCCCGCGCGGTCTGTCCCGTCTCCTGGTGGATCGCTCCGAGATTGGTGTTGAGGATCGCGAGTTCCTGTCGGCCGCCGTGTCGCTGGACCAGCGCCAAGGACCGCTCGTAGTAGTCCCGAGCCTCTTTCAACTGCCCTTGCTGGGAGTGGAGTTCGCCCATGTTGTTCAGGGCGGTAATCATTCCGCCCACTTCATTGAGTTCCTCACGGATGCTGAGGACTGACCTGAACGTCTGGAATGCGTCTTTGTGCCGCCCGCTGTAATACACGGCCGCGCCTTGGACGTTGAGGCAGTCCGCTTCCCCCGAGCGATCGGGGATCTGCCGGTAGCTCGACAGGGCCCGGTCCAGGAGGAGCAACGCCATGTCGCAGTTTCCGGCGGCCAGTTCGGCTCGGCCCGACTGGAGCAGGGAGTCGGCGCAGCCGCGTGGGTCGTGTCGGTCCTGGAAGAGAGCCAGGGCTTCTGTCGCGCAGCGCAGAGCCTCGGTGGGGTCCTGTTGAGCCAGGACGGCCGCTCGTTCGACCAGGGTCCGGGCCAGGGCGGTTCCGTCACCGCGCGTACGGAGGGCGGTGACCGCCCTGTCATAGAGGTCGGCAGCGATATTCCAAGTGCCCCAGATCTTGAGCGACTCCGCCAGTACGTACGGGAAGAGCGCGGCATGAACAGGTGATGTGGTGGCGGCGGTGCGTGCCGCTGCCAGAAGGTTGGCGCGCTCCACGGTGAGCCACACCGACGCTTCGTCCGGGCCGGCGAACTCGGGTGCGTACGGAGACTGCCCTGCCTTTCCCAGCGGCAGTGTGGGACGACGTGGATGGGTGAGGCGGTCGGCGCGGTGGGCGCTGGTGAGGTAGTAGTCGAGGAGTTGGGTTATGCCCTTGTGGCGGACGGGCTCCGGTTCCGTCTCGGAGCAGAGCCGGAGGGCGAAAGCACGGGCGAGATCATGGAAACGGTAGCGGTCCCGTACGGGCTCTTCGAGCAGATGGCAATCGAGCAGTTCTTCCACGCTCCGGCGAATCGGTTCCGATTCCACTCCGGTTTCCGGCGCCATGAGTGCGGTCGCTGCTTCGAGGGTGATGTCGGGGCCCGTGTGCAGTGCCAATCGGCGGAACAGGCACTGCGCGGGTGCGCTGAGCTCGCTGTAGGTGAGCTGGAACGCGGCGGTGACCGATCCGTCGAACTCGCCCAGAGGGTCGGCGGACTGAGCGAGCCGATCCAGGAGATGGTGAAGATCCCAGGAATCATGATGCCGGAAGTGATTCGCCAATAGCTGGAGCGTGAGCGGGTGGCCCCCGCACGTATTCACGACCCGCCCGAGGGTCACGCAGTCGGCGGATACCCGGGCGCTGCCCGCGATGCGGGTGAAGAGCCCGGTCGCCTCCGCCGCGGAGAGGGCGTCGACGAAGAGCGACGTGGCCCCGTCGAGTCCGGTGAGCCGATTTCGGCTGGTCACGATGGCCCGGCAGGTGGGCGCGCCGGGCAACAGGGGGCTGACCTGCGAGGCGTTCCGGGCGTTGTCGAGGACGATGAGTATGCGGCGGCGGGCTGTCCACTGCCGCCATTTGGCCGCGCGCTCATCCAGCGAGTCGGGCAATGCGCCGGATTCTCCGGAGGCGTGCAGCAGCGCGGCGAGCGCCTCGGCGGGGTCGTGAGGCGAATGGCCGCTGTAGGCGTGCAAATCCACGTAGAAAAGCCCGTCCGGGTAGGACCCACGCATCTGGTGCGCGGCGTGAATGGCCAGCGCGGTCTTACCAATTCCTGGCATTCCGTGAACGATCGTAAGCGGCATCGCTGTTTCGGCGCTCTCCGCGGGCGTCGATTGCGCGAGCAGAATACGCAGCTCGCTCGCCCGTCCTGTGAAGTCCCGGGTGTCGCGCGGCAGGTAATTCCGAGACTCTGATGCCGCCACCGGAGGGGTGACGGCGGCATCGTCGAGCAGCGAACGGTCTTGTCGGAGAATGCGTTGGTGGAGCTCTCGCAGCTCCGCTCCTGGCTTGATGCCTTGTCGTACATCGAGGCGCCGGTGTGTGAGCCGATAGAGTTCGAGCGCTTCATCATGCCGCCCGGATCGGTACAGAGCCAGCATCAATTGGGCGATCACTCGCTGCGCGAGCGGGTTCTGCGCGGCGAGTTCGTGGAGTTCGCCGATGAGATCCGCGTGCCGTCCCAGCTCCAGTTCCAGGCGTATGCGTTCCTCCCGTACGCGGCGGTGGTCCTCGATCAGCCTGGCGCGCGACGAGGCCGCCCAGTCGTTGGTGAATTCGGTCAGGGGGTCGCCTCGCCACAGCGTCTCCGCCGTGCGCAGCAGGCCGATGGCCGTCTCGCGCTCGCCCCGGCCGGCCGCCGCGTCCGCGTCGGCGCGCAGTCGCTGGAAGCGCAGCAGGTCCACGTCCTTCGGGTCGACGCGGAGCCGGTACAGGCGGGGCGACGGCCGTTCCACGCGGGCCAGGTCCCCGACCGCCCGGCGCAGCCGGCCCCGTAATCGGGACAGATAGGTGTGCAGCGTCTCCAGGGCGGTTCGCGGCGGTTCGTCGTCCCAGACGCGGTCCAACAGGGTTGCCGCGCTGACCGGTTCGCCTCGGGCGTGGATCAAAATGGCCAGTACGCAGCGTTCTTTCACCGAACCGAGCGCGTGCTGCTGCTCGTGGTGCCATAGTTCAAGTGATCCCAGAGCAAGAAGTTCCACCATCGCCCCCCGACGGGTGCGCTTCTTCTCGCTGCCCTCGGCAGCGCCCGCACGTCCGTGCGGAACTCACTTCACTCTTGCCACGCGGCCAGGGGGAGCGGACAGGGGCGCACGGGAGCACAGCAGGCGCACAGCCGGTTCTGCGACCGTCCCCGCACCGCTGCACCTGGAGTGCAAGCTTTTTGCAAGCCGCCCATCCGGCCCCCGGGGCATCCCCTGGTCAGTGACCGCGAGCCGTCGCGGTCGACCGGGGCGGTGGACCGTTCCGGGGAGCAGGAAGACCGGGGGGATGGATTCGATGAGCTTGACCATGTTGGAAGCGCACGGGGCCTATGTGCCGGTGCGCCTGGACGCCGAACGGTGGGCCACCCGCCGGATCCACCGAAGGCTTCTGGTCGTGGTGCACACGGTGACCACCGGGCAGCGGCTGCTCGACGCGGTGCGTCTCCTGGAGGGCGATCCTCGCATTCAGGTGTTTTTCACCCCAGCTCCGGATGTTTTCAGCAATGGGGTGGAGGACTTTCTGGAGGAGCTCAACGGGCTCGTGCTGCCGTGGGGCCAGGCGGTACAGACCCGGTTCGACCTCGCGCTGGCCGCGAGCCACGGCAGCCTGCACGAACTGCACGCCCCTGTGATCGTGCTGCCGCACGGCGCCGGGCACAACAAGATCGTCCCCGCTGGGCAGCGGGGCCGACCGGTGGGCGAGCGGGGCGTGTACGGGCTCAGCAGGCAGCGCCTGGTACGGGACGGCGCGGTGATCCCCGAGGCGATCGTGCTGGCGCATCAGGAGGAGCTGGCCCGCCTCGGCCGGGAATGCCCGGAAGCGCTGCCCGCGGCCGAAGTGGTCGGGGACCCGTGCTTCGACCGCATCGCGGCGAGCCTGCCCTCGCGCGTGCTGTACCGGGAGGCCGTGCACGTCAGGGCCCGGCAGCGACTGGTCCTCTTCTGCTCGACCTGGGGGGCCAAGTCGCTCCTGGGGCAGAGCTGGGAGCTGCTGGAGCACCTCGTACGCGAGCTGCCCGGCGACGAGTACCGCGTAGCGCTGCTGCTGCACCCCAATGTGTGGAACGCCCACAGCGAATGGCAGGTCCTCAGCTGGCTGGCGGCTCTGGGACGCTCCGGCCTCACCGTGATCACCCAGCACGCGGACTGGGTCGGAGCGCTGGTCGCCGCGGACTACATCGTGGGCGACCACGGCTCCACCACCCTCTACGGCGCGATGACCGGTGTGCCGGTGCTGCTGGCCGGCATGCCGGAAGAGGACATCGATCCCGCGTCACCCATGGCGGAACTCAGCTCGTTCGCACCCCGGCTCGGGCTGCGAGCGGACCGTCCGTTGTGCCGGCAGCTCAGCCGAAGCTCCACGGCGTACCGGCCGGAGCGCTACGAGCGCGTCGCCGCCCGGATCACCTCCGAGCCGGGACGGTTCGCCCAGAAGATGCGGGCCCTGATCTACCGCAAGCTGCGGCTGCGCTCTTCGACGGTCCGGATCGCCGCGGAACCGGCGCCGCTCCCGCTCACGGTGCGGTACGACGAGCCGGGCGGTGTCGTGTCATGGCGGCGCTGACCGTCTACGCGTCCGAGTCGCCCGTCCCCGAAGCGGCCGGCCGGCGCGAGGCGGTGCGCCGCGCACGGGTGGTGCTGGTGCACCCGGTCTCCGGCGTTCCGGTCGTGGACGAGCATCTGAGGATCGAACTTCCCGCCCCCGCTCCGTGGCCCCGGCTCGCCGACGTGCTCCTGGGCGAGGGAGAAGGGGAACAGAGCGCTGCGGAACTGGCCGCGTGCCACCCGGGAGCCCTGGTGGTGGCGGTGCACCGGGGCCACGCCTGCTGGCTCCGGTTCGCCGGCGGCGGATGCGCGCTGACCCTCGACGGCCGGCGGTCGGCGGCGAGATCATCGTGGGCGGTGTGGGCCTCGCTGGCACACGCCTGGCTGGTCTCCGGGCTGCCGGCGGCGGAGTTCGCGTCGGCGCCGGTGAGCCTGCTGCTGGATCATTCCCCGGCGGGTCCCTCCAACTGCCCGAGGAGTGTGCGCGCCGCTTCGGCGTCGGCGGATCGGGACCGGCCTGCCGATTCATAGAGGTCCAGGGCCTCCCGGCAGCGCGTACGGGCGAGATCCGCCTGTCCGCGCTGCTCGGCGAGGGCCGCCAGGGAGCCCAGGGCGCGGGCCGTCTCGTAGTCGGCGGCCGTCGCGCGCAGCGTCGTCAGGGCCAGGGACAGCTGATCCTCGGCCTGGTCGAGCAGGCCCACCGCGAGGTGCGCGCGGCCCAGCAGGATGGCCGCGCGTGCGGCGTTGTAGGAGTCGCCCGCTTCCGCCAGCGTCGTGTACGCCGCCGCGGCGCCGACGATGGCCTCCCTGGGGAGACCTCTCGTGAGGGCGATGTCGGCGAGGTTGAAGCGGGCCAGTCCGCTCGCCCGGTGGTCGCCGCACCGCGACAGCTCGGAAGCGGCGTCCGCGAAGAACTCCGCCGCCCGGTCCGGTCGGCCGAGCCGCTGGTGGGCCAGGCCCTGGTAGTTGAGCGTACGGGCGTACCCGAGCTCGTTCCCGATAGCGCGGAACGCCCGCGCCGACTGCTCGAACATCTCCAGAGCGCGCTCCGGACTCTCCATGCCCAACTCGCCGATGCCGCCGGAGGTCAGCATCCGGCACTCCGCCTCGGCGTCCCCCAACTCCTGCGCCGCGGCTCGGCCTTCCGCGTGGGCGGCCCGCCACTGCTCGTAGAACTTGCGCCGCAGGAAGAGGGGCCACATGGCGTCGGTGAGCTGCCAACCGACGGTGGCGAACCCCGCGGGGCGCGCGCCGCGGATCACCGCCATCAGATTGGGCAGCTCGCGTTCCAGCCAGTTCAGCGCGCCGACCTCGTCGTCGCCGACATCCGCTGTGACCACCGGGCCCGGGCCGTAGTCGCGGCGCATGGTCAGGTGCTGGGGGTCGATGATCTTCTCGGCGCGGGTGGCGGTGGCGAGGTAGTGGTCGGCGATACGGCGCAGGGCGGCGGCCCGTTCCTCCGCGGATTCGACTTCCCCGGCCTTGGCGAGGGCGTGCAGCCGGACGAGGTCGTGGAAGCGGTAGCGCTCCTCGCCGGTGTGCTCGTCTCCGACGTCGGTCAGCAGATTCGCGTCATGGAGCAGATCCAGGGGGCCCGCCGCGTCCTCGCCCAGCACCGCCGTGGCCACCCGGCCGCCGAACTCGGAGCCGGGGTGCAGCCCGAGGAGCCGGTAGAGCCGGGCGGCGTCCCGCGGCAGCCCCCGGTACGAGACGTCCAGCGCCGCCCGGACATTGTGGTCGCCTTCGATGGTCAACGCCTCCAGTCGGTCGTGCTCCTCGGCGAGCGCGTGCACCATCGTGGTGATGCCGCGCCGCGGGCGCGCCGCGAGAAGGGCCCCGGCCACGCGCACCGCCAGCGGCAGGCCGGCGCAGAGCTCGACCAGGGCGCGCGCCTCGTCGGGTTCCGCCGCCACCCGGCCGTCGGCGAGCGTCGCCTCCAGCAGTTCGACCGCCGCCTCAAGAGCGAGGGGCTCCAGATGCACCGCGTAGCAGCCGTCCACGGTCAGGCCGGGCATGCGCCAGCGGCTGGTCACGGCTGTCACGCTCCGGCCGCCGGGCAGTAGCGGGCGGACCTGGGCCGCCGACGCGGCGTCGTCGAGCAGCACCACGAGCCGTCTCTCCGCCGTCAATGAGCGGTACAGCGCCGACCGCTCGGCGAAGGCCGCCGGTACTTGCGGAGCCGGCACCCCCAGGGCGCGCAGGAAGTGGCCGACCACTTCTCCCGGATCGGCCGGTCCGCCGGGGGAATGGGTCCCCAGATCCGCGTACAGCTGGCCACCGGGGAAGTGCGGCCGCAGCGTGTTCAGCCAGGCCAGCGCCATGGCTGTCTTGCCGACGCCGCCCAGGCCGCTGACCGCCGCCAGCGTGGGGTGGCCGTCCTCCCCGGAATGGGCGCGGTACCGCTCCAGCGCACTCAGTTCCGCTGCGCGGTCGGTGATGCGGACAGACGGCGGAAGCTGCCACGGCGGCTGGTGTTCGGGGGCGGTTTCCGTGCGGAAGTGGATGCCGCCATGGACGGTGTGCGCTTGTACGGCGGGTCCGTGCACCGTGCCGCTGAGGTCATTGCGGCCGCCGTGTTCGCGTCCTTCCACCCGCCCCCCCGACCGCGTGCGTACCGCTCCGTCGTGTCGATTCCCAGGGAACAGTCTTTCCGCGTGAGCGGGGGGTATCCGCCCCGAGGGGGTGACATGCCTCTCGGCGGTTCGCGGTCCGGCAGCCGACGGCTCTGACAGCGCTGACGGCGGAAACAACGAGATCAGCGGGCGGTTTTGCCGCCTCCATATCCCTCCGTCGCTTTTTGTCGAATCGCAACATGGCGGCATGCAACGGGATGGCCTCCCCAACCCGTCTAAGGGAGTGGCAGGCCGTGGTTGAGCGGCACGGGTGGAGCCAGGGAACTAGAGCACATGAGGTGGACGGCGCACATGCCTGAGCACAATCGGGGAGAGATAACGAGAGCTGACGAGCGGGGCGCGGCGGGGCGCAGTGGCGGGCGGAGGCGTGCGCGGGTGCTGGCCGTGGGCGGGGCCGCTGCCGCGGCGGCGTTGGTGCTCAGTGCCTGTGGCGGCAAGGACGGCGCGTCGGGGAAGGCCGGCGACGCCGCCTCCTCCTCCGCGTCCATCGCGATCACCCCCGCCACGGACGCCGCCAAGGTCGACACGGACAAGCCGGTCAAGGTGACCGCCAGCGGCGGCAAGCTGACCGAGGTCAAGGTCACGGGGCCGGACGGCAAGGCCGCCACGGGGGCCATGGGCTCCGGCGGCACCTCGTGGCAGAGCAGCGGGCACCTGGAGACGGGCGCCAAGTACACGGTGACGGCGACGGCCAAGGACTCCGACGGTCACAGCACGACCAAGACGTCCGGGTTCACCACGCTGAAGCCGGAGCACCCGGTCAACTTCAAGATCAATACGGCGGACGGCGGTACGTACGGCGTCGGGATGCCGGTGTCGATCACCTTCGATCAGAAGATCACCGACAAGGCCGCGGTGCAGAAGGCCCTGGAGGTCTCCACCAGCCCGCACGTGGACGGCGCCTGGAGCTGGGTGCAGGACCGGTCCGCGGAGAATCCCGGCCGCATCGACTTCCGGCCCAAGGAGTACTGGAAGCCCGGCACCAAGGTGACCGTCAAGGCCAACCTCAACGGCGTGAACACCGGCGGGCGTCACTACACCGCCAAGAACGCCTCCGAGACCTGGACGGTGGGCCGCTCGCTGATCGCCACGGCGGACAACAGCGCCCACACCCTCACCGTCGAGAAGGACGGCAAGAAGGTCAGGACGCTGCCCGTCACCCTGGGCGCCCCCGGGCGCGACACCTGGGGCGGCGTCATGCCGGTGCTGGACAAGCAGCACAAGGTGTACATGACCTCGCAGTCCGTCGGGTACGGGGACGAGTACAAGGACTGGTACTACTACGCGGTGCACCTCACGCCGTCCGGCACGTACGCCCATATGAACAAGGCGGCGGACACGTTCGGCGGCAACACCAACGAGACGCACGGCTGCATCGGCATGCGCACGAACGGCGATGCCAAGTGGTTCTACGACCAGGTCATCCCCGGTGACGTCTTCGACGTGAAGCACGCCCCGGAGACCGTCGCGGAAGGCAACGGCTACGGCGACTGGAACGTCTCCTGGGACCAGTGGCTCGCCAAGAGCGCCATCAAGGGCGGCGGCAACGGCTGATCCCAGCCCTGGGCGGAATCCCGGCCCTGGGCGGAATCCCGGCCCTGGGCGGGATCCCGGCCCCGGGCGGCACGGTCACATGGTGGCGGCATCCCTCCACGGGTGTCGCCATCCGCCTTGTCAGCGCAGGATCGCCGCCGTCTCCGGCGGTACGAGCACAGATCCCCCCTCGTCCGGAAGCGACACCGGGCGCCACGCCGCGACCACCTCCGTGCACCGCGCGTCCGGCCCGAGCCACACCTCCGCCGGCTCCCCGGTCGGATTGACGACGATGTGCAGCGGGCCCGCGCGCATCGTCACCGTCAGCTCGCTGCCCACCGACAGCCCGGAACGCAGGCCGGGGTCCGGGTCGGTGAGCGCCGGTTCGGCGCGGCGCAGTGCGATCAGGCGCCGGTACCAGGCGAGCAGCTCGTCGTGCGGGGCGCGCTCGGGCTCGGACCAGTCGAGGCAGGACCGTTCGCGGGTGGCCGGGGACTGCGGGTCCGGAATGTCCTCCTCCGCCCAGCCGTGCGCCGCGAACTCCCGCCGCCGCCCCGTCCGTACGGCCTCGGCCAGCTCCGGGTCCGGATGGTCGGTGAAGTACTGCCAGGGGGTGCGGGCGCCCCACTCCTCGCCCATGAAGAGCATCGGCGTGAACGGGGAGCACAGCACGAGCGCCGCCGCGCAGGCCAGGAGACCGGGGGACAGGGACGACGCGAGCCGGTCGCCGAGCGCCCTGTTGCCGATCTGGTCATGGGTCTGGGCGTACGCCAGCAGCCGGTGGGCGGGCGTGGTGCGCAGGTCGAGGGGGCGGCCGTGCGAGCGGCCCCGGAACGAGGAGTACGCGCCGTCGTGGAAGAAACCGCCGATGAGGACCTTGGCGAGCGCTTCCATGGGGGCGGCGGCGAAGTCGGCGTAGTAGCCCTGGGACTCGCCGGTCAGGGCGGCGTGCACGGCGTGGTGGAAGTCGTCGTTCCACTGGGCGTGCACGCCATGGCCGCCCGCCTCGCGCGGCGCGATGGTCCGCGGGTCGTTGCGGTCGGACTCCGCGATCAGGAACAGCGGCCGGCCGAGCCGCGCGGCCAGCGCGTCCACGGCGGCCGACAGCTCCGCGAGGAAGTGCTCGGCACGGGTGTCGACCAGGGCGTGCACCGCGTCCAGCCGCAGCCCGTCCACGCGGTAGTCGCGCAGCCACGCGAGGGCCGAGCCCGTCAGATAGCGGCGGACCTCGTCCGAACCCGGCGCGTCCAGATTCACGGCCGCGCCCCACGGCGTGTGGTGCCGCTCCGTGAAGTACGGACCGTACGCGGGAAGGCAGTTGCCCGACGGGCCGAGGTGGTTGTGGACCACGTCGAGCACGACGCCCAGGTCCACCGCGTGCGCCGCGTCCACGAAGTGCTTCAGGCCGTCCGGCCCGCCATAGGGCTCGTGCACGGCCCACGGCGCCACACCGTCGTACCCCCAGCCGTGCGTACCGGGGAACGGGCATACGGGCATCAGCTCGACATGCGTCACCCCGAGGTCCGCCAGGTGCGCCAGGCGCCGCGCGGCGGCGTCGAAGGTGCCCTCGCGGGTGAACGTGCCGACGTGCAGCTCGTACAGCACCGCCCCCGGCAGCGGCCGGCCGCGCCACGGCTGCCGCCACCCGAAACGGCCGTGGTCGACCACGGCGCTCAGCCCGTCCGGGCCGTCCGGCTGGCGGCGCGAGCGCGGATCGGGCAGCACCGGGCCGCCGTCGACCGAGAAGCCGTACCGCGCGCCGTGCCCCGCCTCCGCCGCGCACCGCCACCAGCCGGGGCGGTCCGGATCGCGCTCCATGCCGTACTCGTGGCCCTGGAGCCGCAGCGAGACCCGCCGCGCGTCGGGCGACCACACCTCGAACCGCATCGTCGGCTCCCCTGTCCCTCGGACTGTCCCCTCGGACGGCGATGTCCCCATGGTGCTCCACGATGGGCGCTCGCGCGCCCGCCGAGTCGCCTCATTCCCGGTCATTCCCGGTCGAGCAGCCCCGCGTCGTGGGCCAGCAGCGCGATCTGGACACGGTTCGACAGGTCGAGTTTGGCGAGAATCCGCGACACGTGCGTCTTGACGGTCGCGACGCTCATGAACAGCGCCGCGCCGATCTCGGCGTTCGCCCTGCCCTGCCCGACCGCGACGGCCACCTCGCGCTCCCGGTCGTTCAACTGCCCCAGCAGGGCTCGCGCCCGCGCCCGGCGGCCGTCCGCGCCCGAGCCCGCCACATGCGAGACGAGCTGCCGCACCACGGCCGGCGAGAGCGCCGGCTCGCCCGCCGCCACCTGCCGTACGGCCGCGACGATCTCGGCCGGCGGCGTGTCCTTCAGGACGAACCCGGCCGCCCCGGCCCGCAGCGCGCGCAGCACCTGTTCGTCGGCGTGGAACGTCGTCAACACGATGACCTGCGGCGGGTGCGGGTGCCGCCGCAGCTCCTCGGCCGCCGCCAGCCCGTCCACGGTCGGCATCCGGATGTCCATGAGGACGACGTCGGGCGCGTACCGGTCCACCAGCGGCAGCACCTCGCCGCCGTCGGACGCCTCGGCGACGATCTCCAGATCCGGCGCGCCGCCCAGCATGAGCCGCAGCCCGGCCCGTACGAGCGGGTCGTCGTCCACGAGCAGCAGCCGTACGGGGGGTGACGCGGGGTCGTCTTCGCGGGTGGTGGCCGGTCGGGCTGGTTCGGTCATGAGGGCCACGGTAGCCAGGCGGCGAGCCGGAAGGCAGCGCCGTCCGCACCGCCCACCGCCCCGCTCTCCAGCCGGCCGCCCGCGAGCTGCGCCCGCTCGGCGAGGCCGATCAGCCCCTGCCCGGCCCCGGGGATCGCCGACTGCGAAGCGCCCGGAGCCAGCGGACCGCCCGCGTCCGCGCCCGAGGCCGAGGCCGCGTCCGTGGCCGGCAGCGGATTGCTGACGGTCACGTTCAGCCCCTCGCCCGCCGCCCCCGTGATCCGTACGTCGACCGTCGCGTCCGGGGCGTGCTTACGGGCGTTGGTCAGCCCTTCCTGCACGATCCGGTAGGCCGTACGGCCGGTGGCGGCGGGCACGGCATCGGCCCCGGTACCGGCCCCGGTATCGGCACCGCCCCCTGCCGGCAGCGGCTCGTACGAGACGTCCGTACCGGCCAGCCGCGCCTCCGCCACCAGGCGCGGCAGGTCGGCCAGGGTCGGCTGCGGCCGGGCCCCGCCGCCCTCGCCCTCGCCGCCCTCGCCCTCGCCGCCCTCGCCGTCGTCGCCCTCGTCGTCCGGGGCGCGGAGCACCCCGATGACCTCCCGCAGATCCTCCAGCGCCTGGTGCGCGCTGTCGCGGATCACTCCGGCCGCCACGGCGATCTGCTCCGGCGGCGCGTCCGGGCGGTATTCGAGCGCGCCCGCGTGGACGCTCAGCAGCGACAGCCGATGCGCCAGCACGTCGTGCATCTCGCGCGCGATCCGCTCCCGCGTCAGCCGCTGCGCCCGCTCCGCCCGCAGCCCGGCCTCGGCCTCGGCGCGCCGCGCCCGCTCGCGCAGCGACAGCAGGAGCTGACGGCGGGAGCGGACGAACATGCCCCAGCCGACCACCGCGAGATAGAGCATGGACCCGACCAGGATCGCCGTGACGAGGGGAAGGTCCGGATCGGGCCGCACGACCGGGTAGACGGCCGTGGTCGCCACGGCCAGGCCGCCCAGCCACGCGGTGACCCGGAACGGCCGGTGCACGGCGACCGTGAACAGCGCCACCGCCGCCGCCCCCGGCACGAACTGCGAGAACGCGCTGAGCGCCACCAGCACCGTCGCCAGCGCCACCGGCCACCGCCGGCGCAGCCACAGCGCGGCGCAGCTCAGCGCGCCCACCACCTGGTCGGCGACGAGCACGCCGTGCGTCGTGCCGGGCACCCGCGCCGCGGAGTCGGCGGTGAGCAGGATGAAGCCCGCGGCGAGCACGAAGCAGGAGATGTCGACGGTCCAGTCGCGTGCCGTACGGGCCCCGGATGAGCTGTTCATGTCGACGAACCTACTGACCGGACGGGCGCCGCGGACTGCCGCGAACCCGATCGTCGACCAAAGTCGCACAGCCGTATACCTTCGGCCGACCCGCTCCCGCCCGCGCCTTCCTAGCGTGGCGGGATGAAGAAGACTTGGGAGCTGCTGGGCGTGGTCCTGTTCGTAGAAGGCGCCGCGGCCCTGGTGTGCCACTTCACCGGCTGGCACCGTCCGGTGTGGCTGTTCACGCGCCTCCCCTTCCTGAAGGGCTACGAGGTGTTCGCGGGCATCGTCCTGGCCGCACTCGGCGCTGCGGTTCTCGTCGCGTCGGATGCCCTCTCGGACGCCCTCGCCAAGCGGAAGGACGACTGACGCGCACCGGCTCACGCCCGTACGAGCAACGCCACCGGGCAGCGGTCCAGCAGCTCGGCCAGCGGCACGGAGGGACCGCCGAAGCCCCGGCCCGTCAGCAGTTCGCGCCAGCCGCCTCCCTCCGCGTCCGGGAACCGCAGCGCGGTGGAGCGCCAGCCGCCGGACTCCGCGAGGCGGCGGGGGAGCCGGGTGACCACGCTGACCGCCGCGCCCGAGCGGACGAAGGCGGTGCAGTGGCCGGCGGCCGGACCGGCGGCCTCCAGCGACTCGTACGAGGCGGCGCCGCCGAACCACTCGGGGTGCGCCCGGCGCAGCCGCAGGGCGGCGCGCGTGAGCAGGAGTTTCTCGTCCGAGAGGCCGCTCGGGGCTTCGTCGGTCCCCGTGAGGGGCCCGTCCGGGAGGCGCGGCGGGCGGCGGTTGTCCGGGTCGACGAGGGCGAGATATTCGCGTTCGGTGCCCATGTAGAGGTCCGGTACGCCCGGCATGGTCAGGTGCAGCAGGGCCGCTCCGAGCGTGTTGGCCCGTACGGACGGCGCGATCTCGGCGCGGAACCGGGCCAGTTCGGCCCCCGCCGGACCGCAGGGCCCCGCCTCCACGAACGCCGTCACCGCCGCCTCGTACGCCGCGTCCGGCTCGGTCCAGGTGGTGCGCAACGCCGCCTCGCGCACGCTCTTGAGCACCGCCGGCGCCAGCCGTGCGGCCTCCGTTTCGGCGGCCTCCGTTTCGGCGGCCTCCGCTTGGGCGGCCTCCGTTTGGGCGGTCCCCGTTTCGGTGGAACCGGCCAGCCCCAGCGCCAGTTGCCACGCCACCCAGGCCACATGGGCATCGGGCGCGCCGCCCGCCGCCGTATGGTGCGCGTCCCGGTCCAGGGGCTTCAGGGACTCCAGTGACGCCAGCAACTCGCGCCACTGGCGCGGATGTTCGGCGAGCGCCGCGATCCGCGCCCGGACGTCAGCGCTCCGCTTCGTGTCGTGCGTGGACAGGACCGTTCCGGAGGCGGGCCAGTCGCGTTGCGTACGGGCGCAGTAGGCGTGGAACTCCCGCGGGGAGACGGCCGGGCGCTCGGGCGCGCCGCCGACCTCGGCGGCGGACAGCAGCGGCGCGTAGCGGTAGAAGGCGGTGTCCTCGACGGACTTGGCGCGCAGCGCGGAGGCGGTCTGCGCGAAGCGCGCGCAGAAGTCCCGCTGATCCGGGCCGTCCCCCAGCAGCCCGAGCGCCGCGTCCCGCACGACGTCCACGGCGTGCGCCTCCTCGGGCACCGCGAAGGCCGTACGAGCCCCCTCGGCGGCCTCCTGGAGCATCGCCGCGTCCTCGGGCGCGACGGGCGAGCCGGGCACGGCGTACGGGCGATAGACGGGCAGCCGGACCAGGGTCTCGCGGATCGCGGTGCGCAGCGCGGCCGGCGCGTGGTCGCGCAGCGCGGGGCGGGCCGCGCAGATCCGGTCGGCGGTGCGCACCAGGCGCTCGGTCTCCGAGGCCAGCTCGTGGGCGGCGACCCGGTGGGCCGCGCGGCGCGCCGTCGCGGGCCAGTCGCCGCCCTGGTCGGCGGCGGGGGCGGCGAAGGCGCGGTAGACGTCGGCCAGTTCCCGGACTCCCTCGGGATCGAGGAAGAGGCCGTCGATGTGCGCGAGCGCGTCGTAGCCGGTGGTCCCGGCGACCGGCCAGTCGGCGGGCAGCCGCTCGCCGCGGCCGAGGATCTTCTCCACGACGGTCCACCGGCCCCGGGCCGCCCCGCGCAGCCGCCGCAGGTACCCGGCCGGGTCGGCGAGGCCGTCCGGGTGGTCCACGCGCAGCCCGTCGAGCACGCCGCCCCGCAGCAGCTCCACCACCTTGGCGTGGGTGGCGTCGAAGACCTCGGGGTCCTCGACGCGCACCGCGATCAGGTCGGAGACGGTGAAGAAGCGCCGGTAGTTGAGGTCCGTACGGGCGAGGCGCCACCAGCCGAGCCGGTACCACTGGTGGTCCAGGACGCCGGGCAGCGGCAGCCGCTCGGTGCCGGGGCGGAGCGGGAACTCATGGTCGTAATAGCGCAGCACCGAGCCCGATACGGAGAGGTGGCGCAGCTCCTCGCCGAGCCGGCCGCCGAGCACGGGCAGCAGCACCTTGCCGCCGTGCTCGGCCCAGTCGATGTCGAACCAGCGCGCGTACGGCGAGGCCGGGCCGTCCCGCAGCACCTCCCACAGCGGGCGGTTGAGCCGCTCGGGGGCGGGGACGGCCATGTGGTTCGGCACGATGTCGAGGACCAGGCCGAGCCCGTGCGCGTGCGCGGTACGGGCCAGCGCGCGCAGCCCGTCCTCGCCGCCCAGCTCCGCCCGTACGGCGCCGTGGTCCACCACGTCGTAGCCGTGCGCGGAGCCCGGCACGGCCTCCAGGACGGGGGAGAGGTGCAGATGCGAGACGCCCAGGGAGGCGAGGTAGGGGACGGCCCGTTCGGCGGCGGCGAACGGGAACTCCGGCTGGAGCTGGAGCCGGTAGGTGGCGGTGGGCGGTGCGGCGGGATCGGGCCTCATGGGAACGTACGTACCCGCGGCGACGGGCTCCGCCGAACCGCGTGGTCGGTACACGCACTATCGGGTCGCGGGGCCGCAGGGCGGGAGGGCCGCAGGCCCGCAAGGGGCGGCAGGACCGTACGGTCACAGGGCCGCGGAGTCACCAGAGCCGCAGGGCCGCAGAGCCACAGCGTCAGAAGGACAGGACCTCATGCTCCGTGGGTTCAGGCCGGGCGTTGGAGGACGGCCAGGCTGCGGTCCGCGAGAGTGAGCCGGTCGCCGCCCTGGACCTTGTGCCCGTCGCGCTCGACTCCGTCCGGCCGGGCCGTGTCCACGATCAGCTGCCACTGCCTCCCATGGTCGACCGGCACCGTGAATTCGATGGACTCGTCGTGCGCGTTGAACATCAGCAGGAACGAATCATCGGTGATCGACTCGCCGCGCGGGCCCGGCTCCGAGATGGCGCTCCCGTTCAGGAAGACCGTCAGCGACTTGGCCTGATCGGCCTGCCAGTCGCGCTGGTCCATGTCCTCGCCCTCGGGCGTGAACCAGGAGATGTCGGACAGGTCGTCGTGCGTACCCTGCATCGGACGCCCGTGGAAGAAGCGGCGGCGGCGGAAGACCGCGTGGTCGCGGCGGAGCCACACCATGGAGCGGGTGAAGTCGAGCAGCCGGCGGGCCGGATCGCCGCCCTCCCGGTCTTCCCCGCCGTCCTCGCCGCCATCGCCCTCCGTGTCAGGAGACGGCCAGCGCACCCAGGAGATCTCGTTGTCCTGGCAGTAGGCGTTGTTGTTGCCGCCCTGCGTACGGGCGAACTCGTCGCCGTGGCTGAGCATCGGCACGCCCTGGGAGAGCATCAGCGTGGCGATGAAGTTGCGCATCTGCCGCTCGCGCAGCGCGAGCACCTCGGGGTCGTCGGTGTCGCCCTCCGCGCCGCAGTTCCAGGAGCGGTTGTGGCTCTCGCCGTCCTGGTTGTCCTCGCCGTTGGCCTCGTTGTGCTTCTCGTTGTACGAGACCAGGTCGTGCAGGGTGAAGCCGTCGTGGCAGGTGACGAAGTTGACCGAGGCGAGCGGGCGGCGGCCGTCGCCCTGGTAGAGGTCGGAGGAGCCGGTCAGCCGGGAGCCGAACTCGGCCAGCGTCCGGGGCTCGCCGCGCCACATGTCCCGCACGGTGTCCCGGAACTTTCCGTTCCACTCGGTCCACAAAGGCGGGAAATTGCCCACCTGATAGCCGCCCTCGCCCACGTCCCAGGGCTCGGCGATCAGCTTCACCTGACTCACCACCGGGTCCTGCTGCACCAGGTCGAAGAACGAGGAGAGCCGGTCCACCTCGTGGAACTGGCGCGCCAGCGTCGCCGCCAGATCGAAGCGGAAGCCGTCCACTCGCATCTCGGTCACCCAGTAGCGCAGCGAGTCCATGATCAGCTGGAGCACATGGGGGCTGCGCATCAACAGGGAGTTGCCGGTGCCCGTGGTGTCCATGTAGTAGCGCGGATCGTCGGTCAGCCGGTAGTACGAGACGTTGTCCAGCCCCCGGAAGGAGAGCGTGGGCCCGAGGTGGTTGCCCTCGGCGGTGTGGTTGTAGACCACGTCCAGGATCACTTCGATGCCCGCCGCGTGCAGCGCCCGCACCGCGGACTTGAACTCCAGCACCTGCTGCCCGCGGTCGCCCCAGGAGGCGTACGCGTTGTGCGGCGCGAAGAAGCCGATGGTGTTGTAGCCCCAGTAGTTGGCCAGAGAGGAGTCCACCAGCCGGTGGTCCTGTACGAACTGGTGCACCGGCATCAGCTCCAACGCCGTGACCCCCAGCTTCGTCAGATGGTCGATGACCGCCGGGTGGGCCAGCGCCGCGTAGGTGCCGCGCAGCTCCTGGGGCAGCTCCGGGTGGAGCATCGTCAGCCCCTTGACGTGGGCCTCGTAGATCACCGTGCGGTGGTAGTCGGTGCGCGGCGGCCGGTCGTCGCCCCAGTCGAAGTACGGGTTGACGACCACCGAGGACATCATGTGCGGCGCCGAGTCCATGTCATTGCGCTTCTCGGGCCGCTCGAAGTGGTAGCCGTAGACCGCCTCGCCCCAGTCGATCTGCCCGCCGACCGCCCGCGCGTACGGGTCGAGCAGCAGCTTCGCGGAGTTGCAGCGGTGCCCGCGCTCCGGCTCGTACGGGCCGTGCGCCCGGAAGCCGTAGCGCTGACCGGGCATGACGCCGGGCAGATAGGCGTGGCGGACGAACGCGTCCGTCTCGCGCAGCTCCACCGCCGTCTCCGAGCCGTCGTCGTGCAGCAGACACAGTTCGATCCGCTCGGCGGTCTCCGAGAAGACCGCGAAGTTGGTGCCGGCGCCGTCGTACGTGGCACCGAGGGGGTACGCCTGTCCCGGCCAGACCTGCATGAGTCGACTCTTCCACTTCTCCATCGGGCGCCGTGGGGACCCCTGCTCCAGGTCGGATGGGAATCCTCGTCCAACTGACGCCTTCGTGCGGTCCTTTCGGCAGATCTTCCCCAAAAGCAGAGCGGCCACCTCTCACTTCGGTCAGTCCAACTGGGTGACCTTCGGACAAATGGGTGTGGCCCGGACATGGCCCGCCGCCCTGGCCGGGTACGGGCCGTGCCACGGCCGGATACGGGCCGCGCCAGGGCCGGACACGGGCCGCCGCCCTCACCGGGCCGTGGCGCCGCCGCGGCCGGGCCGGCGGGGCCGCCCCAGTGACCTCCCGGCGGGCGGCCGCTATGAATCCGCTCACTCCCTCCGCCGGGCCCGGCCGCAACGTGCACCGCGAGTAGGAGAGTTGGTGGAGGACTGCACCCGTCGGGCTGCACCGCACTCCCACCGCGCAGTAGTCTGCCTTGATCGTTGGACGGGGGCGGAAGGCGGTGCACAGGTGAGCTCGGGCGGGTTGGAGCTGCCCCCGGGAAGCGAGACTTCCGAGGGGGACGGCTCGACCGACGCTCCACCCGGCGCGGTGTCCCTGGCACGGCCGATGGAGATCGGCGCGGAGCTGGACTGGGGCGCCGACGCGTGGAGCGAGGTGCGTACGCGGGCGCGGCGCGCCGGACGGGCCTACATCTGGCTCAACCTCGTCGAACAGCGGCTGCGCGCCGTCGTCGCCGCGGTGCTGCGGCCGGTCTACGAACCGGTGCACGGCGAGGAGGAGTGGGTCGTCGCCGCCGCCGGGCCCGCCGGGCAGGAGTGGGTGCAGCGCGCCGCCGCCGTACGGGAGGTGAGCCGCCGCAAGGGCTATCTGCTCGACCCGGCCGACGACAACGTGCTCTCCTTCCTCACCCTGCCCCAGCTGCGCGAACTGCTCGTACAGCACTGGCCCTGCTTCGAGCCCTACATCGACGACCGGCGCGAGCTGGAGCTGGCCCTCGACGAGCTGGAGGTCTCCCGCAACGTCGTCTCCCGCAACCGCGCGCTGTCCGTGACCGTCCTCGCCCAGGCCGAACGGGCCTCCGCCCGGCTGCTGGAGATCCTCGGCACCGGCGCCCACGGCCCCGCAGCCGGCCGGCTGCCCGTCGACGCCGTGGAGGACCTGGTCGGCGACCGGTACGCGGACGTCATCGGCGTGCACTCCGACCGGGTGCGCCTCCAGCGGCAGCTGCCCGTGGAAGACCTCTTCGGCAGCGCCCGCCGCCTCGACGCGGTCGGCATAGGTCTGAACCTCCTCGTGCAGAACTACTCGGGGCGGCGGCTCGTGCGGCTCGCCGAGGCCGGCTGCCGCTCCAGACTGCTCTTCCTCAACCCCGCGAGCAGCGCTGTCCGCCGCCGGGAGCGCGAACTCGGCATCAAAAAGGGCGAGATGAGCCGCTCCGTCGAGATGAACATCATGCACATGCGGCGCGTACGCGACCGGCTCCGGGACACCGCGGCCTTCGAGATCCGCGTCTTCGACGAGACGCCGCGCTTCACCGCCTACCTCGTCAACGGCGACGGCGCGGACGGCCTCGCCGTCGTCCAGTCCTACCTCCGCAAGGCGCGCGGCATGGAGGCGCCGGTGCTGGTGCTGCGCGGCGGGGGACGGGAGCGGGACGTGGTGCGGGAGGACCAGGACGCCGACAACGGACTCTTCGCTACATACCGGGAGGAGTTCGACGGGGTGTGGGCGGACTCGCGGCCGGTGTCGTAAAGCGGCCAGTGTCGTGAAGGCGGGCCCGGGGGGCGGGGGACCCGGGGGACTGGGGCCATTGTCAGTGGGGCATGCGAGGCTGGGGACCAGTCGGGGGAAGCACCACAGAGGAGGGGGCCGCGATGAGCTGGTACCGCGGGACACTGACCGGATTCGACCTGGAGACGACGGGCACGGACATCGAGCACGACCGCGTCGTCACCGCCGCGCTCGTCCGGCTGGAGCCGGACGGCGGCATCGCGGGGGAGCGCACCTGGCTGCTCGATCCGGGGATCGCGATCCCCGAAGAGGCCGCCGCCATCCACGGCATCTCCACGGAGCGGGCCCGCGCCCACGGCTCCCCGGCCGCGCCCGCCATAGCGGAGATCGCGGACGCCGTCGCCGAAGTGCTGCGCGCGGGCGCCCCGCTCGTGGTCATGAACGCGCGATACGACCTGTCGCTGCTGGACCGCGAGTGCCGCCGCCACGGCGTCGAACCGCTGTCGGAGCGGCTGGGCTCCGGTCCCTGGCCGGTCGTCGACCCGCTCGTACTGGACAAGCACGCGGACCGGTACCGCAAGGGCAAGCGCACCCTGCAAGCGCTCTGCGCCCACTACGGCGTGCCGCTCGACGGCGCGCACCACGCGGAGGCGGACGCGGCGGCCGCCGCCCGTACGGCACGGTGCGTGGGCGAGACGTACGAGCCGGTCGGCTCGATGCCCCTCGCCGACCTGTACGGACTCCAAGTCGAGGCGGCGGCCGAGCAGTCCGCCTCCTTGCAGAGCTACCTGCGCCGCACGTCGAACCCCACGGCGTACATCGAGCCCGCCTGGCCGGTGATACCGAACGGCGACGGCCGCGCCGAGACCGGCTCCGGGTCCGCCGCGATCCCCGCGCAACGGGCGGGCGGCCACCCTCGGGTGAGCTGACGACGGCTCACGTACTCTCACCGCGGCGATCCGGCGCTGGGCGGGCGCGAGTTGAGGTCCTCTCTGCACCGCCCCGTTTAGTTAGGTTAGGCTAACCAAACTTTGATCATTGCGCCGGGCGTCGGCGGTGTGCGGATGGGTGGGACGGAATGAGACTGGTGCGGCTCGCCGGGATCGCGGGCGTTCTGGCGTCGATCGCGTGGCTGCTCGGGGACATTCTGCTGCTGGGCAAACCCATGGCGTCGGCCGCCGACCACCCCCTGCTGAACGACTACAGCGGAACGGCCGGCGACTCGCTGGCCGCGATGCTGTCGGCGTCCACGTCGCGGCTGGCGTGGGGAGCGCTGCTCGGCGTACTGACCGGCCCGCTGTACCTCGTCGCGTGCTGGCACCTGTACCAGGGCCTCCGCCCGGCCCGCCGGCTGCTCTCCCTGCCGCCGTTCCTGCTGCTGACCGCGGGCTTCGCCCTCGCACCCTTCGCCCACGGGTCCTTCTACTACTGGGGTCAGGCGGCGAAAGCGGTCGACGCCTCCGGCGCGCGGTCGGCCGCACTGACCGGCCTGCCGGGCGACATGGCGGACGTCCTGATGATCCCCTACGCGGTGCTGCTGGCGTGCTGGGTGCTGGGGTCCGTATGGATGGCCGTCTGCGTGCTCCGGGGCTCCACCGCCTTCCCCCGGTGGATGTGCGTGGTGAACCCGCTGATCTTCCTGCCGCTCGGGGGGCTCGTCGCGGCGGTGCTGCCCGGCCCGGTGGGGACCGCGGTCCAGGGCGCGCAGCTGAGCATCGGCAATCTGCTGATGTTCACCGTGTCGACCATCGCGCTGTGGAAGGCGCCGGCGGGCGCCGCCACGCGCCGGACGGCGCCGGCCGCCGCGACGGAGGGCGCGGCCCAGGTGCGGTGACCCGCGTCGACGACCCTGCGGGGCCATGCGACTACCGTCCCGTGGAGCCGTCGATGAGTTCGCGGAGGATGTCGGCGTGGCCCGCGTGGCGGCCGGTCTCCTCGATCATGTGGGTCAGGGCCCAGCGAACGCTCGGCGCGGCCCCGGAGCGCCCCGGCCGGGGAAGCGGCGCGCCGAGGTCGGCGCACCCGTCGAGCACCTCGTTCGCACGGGCCACGGCCGCCCGGTAGCGGGCGACGGCGTCGGCGACGCTCTCCTCGGGGGCGGGCCGGAGTGTCGCCTGCCAGTCGGTGACCTTCTCGCCCGTGAACATCGCGCTCTCGACGGCGGTCAGATGGTTGATCAGGCCGAGCAAGGTCGTACCCGAGGGCACCGCCGACGTGCGTGCCTGCGGCTCCGGGGCTCCCTCGACTTTCGCGGCGATCGAGACGCGCAGATAGTCGAGGAAGCCGCGCAGGACGTCGGCTTCGCTGTCGGCGGTGCGGGGCGGAGGGGTGTCGCTGCGGCGAGGGGTGGCGGACATGGCGTTCTCCAGTGCGGTGTTCTTACGGTCCTTGCCGGGGTGGGCGGCGTCAGGCGGGCGTCATCGGGCGGGTGGTGCCAGGCGGACGGCACCGGGCGGGTGGTGCCAGGCGGGCGGTGTCAGGCGTCGCGGCGGATGAGCAGTACGTGGTCGACGACCTCGGCGGTGGTCCCGTCGGGGCCGGTCGCGGTCCGGCGCGGCGAGTCGGCGCGTTCGACCGTCCACTGCTCGGGCGAGAGGCGCATCGGTTCCGCGACCTCCTGAGGGGTCGGGTACCGCACGTCCGGGTCCTGGTTCCAGGACCACGGGGCCGTCGATCCGTGATCGACCACCAGGAGCCGGCCGCCCGGACGCAGCAGATCGGCGGCGGAGCGGAGGATGGCCGTCCGGTCCATCTCGTAGGGGGCGTGGAAGTAGTGGGCGGTGACGAGATCGAGCCGCAGCTCGGGCAGCGAGGCGCGCGCGTCGTGCTGCTCGGCGGTGATCCGGTCGTCCAGGCCGCGCGAGCGGGCCAGTTCGGTAAGGCGCGAGGTCGCCACGGCCGAGACGTCGAGGGCGGTGACCCGCCAGCCCCGGCCCGCGAGCCACAGCGCGTCGCCGCCGCCACCGCAACCGAGGTCCAGTGCGTCCCCCGGAGGCAGTTCGGACACCACCTCGACCAGCCGGGCGTTCGGCCGCGGATCAACGGCCGCGGGCCGCTGCGCGTACATCGTGTCCCAGAACGTCGCCGCGTCGTACGCCGCTGCGTCGGTGCGTTCCATCGGGTTCCTTCCCCTCGGCTTCGGTGAGGGGCCAGTCTTAGCCGACGCGTCTGGAGGCGGCACCTTTCCTTGCCGTTTCGGCATGGGGCCCGTGGCGCACCGCCGACGAGCCTGGGGCCGCGTGCGGGACGGACTCGGTTTCCCGGTCCGTGTCCCAGCCGCACGGGCCGGACGCCGAGGAGGTGAACGATCTCCTCCTGGGTAGCGTCGACCGGTTTTCGCGGACCCCGCCCGGCAAGTCACACGGTGGCCTCACGTGGGCCTCTTTCGGGCCCCGTCCCCCGGGGAGATTCACCCTACCCGCCCGACCCGCGCCAGAGTACATTCATAGCCGGGGAGGAGATTCGGCGTGGGGGACCGTGAATTGCCCGGTCGACGGCGGGCACACAGCACACCCGGAATCTCATATTCCGTAGGGCGGCTTTCGCGACGGTGTCACGATTCTCCGGACATCACCCCGGCCCCGTGACCACCCCGGCCATCGCCCCCGCACCGACATCGAATTGTGAGAGAGGTTCCACGTGTTACCTGACCCCAAGCCTGCCGGACCTCCGACCGCAGAACAGGGCCCGGCCGACGGGCGACCGACAATCGCCGTGGTCGGGGGAAAACCCAAGATTGCCCGAAAAGCTCACGAACTCGGGCTGAACGTGGTGTACATCCAGAACCCGGACGAGTACGAGCGAGCCCACTGGCCCTATGTCGACCAGGCGCTGCTCGTCGACTACGCCGATACGGAGCGCATTCTGCCGCTGGTGCGTTCGCTGCACCAGACCTTCCCGTTCCAGGCGGTCATCTCGCTGTGGGAACTCGGACTCCTGCCCGCGGCGAAGATCGACGACGAGCTCGGACTCGGCGGGAATTCCCTGGAGACGGTGGAGATGCTGCTGGACAAGTCGCGCATGCGCCGGCGTCTCAACGCGCTGGGCGTCAGCCCGGTCGCCGCCGAGGTGGGCAGGACCGAGGACGATCTGCGGGCGTTCATCAAGGCCAACGGGGTGCCGGTGATGGTGAAGCCGATCGACGAAGCCGGCAGCATCGGCATCTTCGCGGTGCGCGACGAGTCGGACGTGGCGCCGGTCGTGGAGCGCTTCCACGCCCTGGGCGAGCAGCTCGACGCGAAGGACCTGGCCGGGGACCTCGACCGGTTCCTGATGGAGGAATACCTGGACGGCCCCGAGATCAGCGTCGAGACGCTGAGCTTCGACGGGCGTCACATCCTCGTCGCGACGACCGACAAGGTCAGCACCGGCACCGGCTTCATCGAGACCGGCCACTCCCAGCCGAGCCGTCACCCGGAGCCGCTGCTGCGCGAGGCGGAGAAGCTGGTGGCGGAGTTCCTCGACGCGGTCGGGCTGCGCCACGGCCCCGCGCACACCGAGGTCAAGCTGACCTCGCGGGGCCCGGCGATCATCGAGTCGCACAACCGCGTAGGCGGCGACCGGATCAACGACCTGACCGAGATCGCCTATGGCGTCGACATGGAACGCTACGCGCTCGCCGCCCCCTTCGGCCTGCTCGAACCGCTCCACCGCTCCCCGGCCCCGGTGGCGGGCTCGGCGATCCGCTTCCTCACCCCGCCGCCGGGACGGGTGACGGAGGTGACCGGCGTCGAGGAACTGGCCGACGACCCCGCGCTGTACGACCTGGTCGTCTCGGTCCGGCCCGGGGATGAGATTCCGCCGCTCTCCTGGAACGACAGCCGGGTCGGCCACGTCATCGCCAGGGGGGAAACCGCCGATGAGGCCATCGCCAACTGCGAGCGGCTGCTCGCGGCGGTGCGGATCCATGTGGAGCCGGTGACGTGAGCACCGCGGCCACCGAGCTGCCGGAGGGCGAGGACCCGCCGTTCCGTCACACCCTGCGCGAGCTGCCGCCGCGGGTGTGGATCGTCAGCCTCGGCATCCTCGTCAACCGGTGCGGCAACTTCCTGCCGGTCTTCATCGTCCTGTATCTGACCAGCAATCAGGGCTACTCGCCGGGCCTCGCCGGGCTGGTGCTCGGCGCCGCCGGGGTGGGCAACGTGCTCGGCAACGCCGTCGGCGGATACCTCGCCGACAGGCTCGGCAGGCGCTGGACCATCGCGCTCTCGGGCGGCGCCTCCGCCGTGCTGACGGCCCTCGTCCCGGCGCTGAGCACGCTGTTCCTGAACATCGTCGTGGTCGGCCTCGTCGGGGTCGCGTCGCAGATCTACCGGCCGGCGGCCTCGGCCCTGCTGGTGGACTCCGTGACGACCAACCAGCAGCGGGTGGCTGCCTTCGCGGTCTTCCGGTTCGCCATGAACATCGGCGCCGCCGTCGGCGGCTTCGTCGGCGGCTGGCTGGCGACCAACTCGTACACGGAGCTGTTCCTCGGCAACGCCGCCGCCTGCCTGCTCTTCGGCGTGCTCGGGCTGCTGTTCCTGCGCGACGTGCCGCGCGGCGGATCCGGCGAGGGCGGGGAGGACGGCGCCGGATCCGCCGCGCCGGCGGAGCAGGCGAGCTACCGGCAGGTGCTCGCGGACCGCAGACTGCGCCGGTTCCTGGTCATGACGGTGATCGCCGAGTTCGTCTACATCCAGTCGACGGTCGGCCTGCCGCTGCACGTCACCTCCAGCGGACTGACGGCGTCCGACCTCGGGCTGCTGATCGGTCTCAACGGCGTGCTCGTCCTGGTCTTCGAGCTGCCCATCGCCGGCCTCGTCGTGAAGCGCCGGGCCGCGTACGTCCTGGCGGTGGGCAACCTCTTCACCGGCATCGGCCTCGCGCTGACCGGCTTCGCGACGAGCATGGTCCTGCTGTGCGCCACCGTGGTGCTCTGGTCGCTCGGCGAGATGATGTATTCGTCCGTGGCCAACGCCCACCTGGGCGGGATGTCCCCGCCCAACATGGTCGGCCGCTACCAGGGCCTGTACGGCGCCGCCTTCACGTTCGGCACGGGCGTCGGCCCGCTCGTCGGCGGCGCGATCTACGCCTTCAACGAGTGGGCGCTGTGGGCGACCGTGGGCGTCGCGGGGCTGATCTCGGCGCAGCTCTGCCTGCCGAGCCGGCGCGCCCCGGCCCTGCCGGAGCAGCCCCGGGGCCCGTCGGGCGCCGCGGAGCCCACCGGTTCCGGGGCGGCGGACACGGCCGCCGGCACGGCGGACGAGAAGGCGCGCCCCAGCTCCCCGTAGGGGCCCCTCGCGACGGCGCGGACGGCTGGTGCTCATGACCGAGTACCAGCCGTCCGTGTTCGGTCCGGCGCGTCCGAAAGCCGATGCCGATCTTCTGCCACCAGGGCGGAGCACTCGATCGATTCGCATGATCGAAATTGCGCGACAGGGTCCGCATGATCGCGGATTGCCGGCGTCCATTTATCACCGCGGTCATTACGGACGTCGTACATCCACTTAAAAAACTCTTGATCCGATGCAAATGGTTGCGTATTCAGGAGTCTGATGGGTACTGTGCTCGTGATTGCGAGGCGGTGAATCGCACCCTAGTGCATCCTTCCCCGTACGCACTCAAGCATCGTACGAGATGTGAGATCCGAAGCGGGGGCAAGTAAAGATCATACTCTGGTCAATGAGTGATCGATCATAGGTTTCCACACCTTCTGAATGTGGAATATCGGCGCTTCTCCATCACCTTGGTGTGACCTCAGGGAGAATTGCGCCTCCTTTCCGAAGTCCGGCCCTGTTCCCTGGGAATCATTGTGCGGTGGCGCCTGGACGCGCTACCGCCCTGCGTAAATGCCGGACTGTCACCCGAGTCAATGGGGAGTTTCTCGCGAATGGTATCCGCAAGCGCTGAAAGGCTGCGACAAGCCGATCTCGTAATCGTCGGAAACGGCGTCCTGGGCCTTTTCCTGGCCCAGGAACTGACAGAACGGGGCGCGGGCTCCATCGCCATCATCGGCCCGAGCGCCGGCGAAACGGGGGCCAGCAAAGCCGCCGGGGCGATGCTCGGCTGCTTCGGTGAGACGACCACGGAGTCGTTACGCACCGACGCCTCCCGCGTGCGATTCGAACTCGGCGTCGCCGCGCACGACCGGTGGCCCGCCGTGCTCGACGGCCTGGAGGAGTTCTCGCGGACCGGACGGCCGCTGCTGAGCGCCCCCGACACGCACGTCGTGCTCAACTCGATCGGCTCCGAGCTCGACACCGTCAACTACCAGGCGATCCGCGCGGCGCTCGACGAGTACGACAAGCCGTGGGAGGAGGTGGACCCGCACGACATCCCCGGGTTCAACCCACGCCTCGACACCAGGTCGCTCAGCGCCATGCACCTGCCGACCGAAGGCGCCGTGGACGCCCGGGGCGTCATGCAAGCACTGGAGCGCAAGCTGCGCGCCGCGGGCGTGCACTTCGTGGACGCGACCGTGAGCAAGCTGGTGAGCAGCGACGACGTCGTCACCGGGGTCGAGCTGGAGGACGGCCACGTCATCGAGGGCGGCAACGTCGTCGTGGCCGCCGGCGTCCAGAGCGAGGCTCTGGTGCGGACCGTGTCCGAGGACATCGACCTGGTCCCCACGTTCCCCGGACTCGGCTTCGCGATGATCGCGCGGCGCTCCGGCGGCGACCCGTTCCGCAGCGTCGTCCGGACCCCGAACCGCGGATTCGCCTGCGGGCTGCATGTCGTGCCGCAGGGCGGCGGGCTGGAGTACTACGGCGCCACCAACCGTCTCGTGGACACCGTCTCCGGCGTCACCTGGATGGCGGACGTCCGGTTCCTCGCCCAGTACTCGATGCAGCAGCTCGACGAGCGGGCCGCGAGCCACGAGGTCCTGCAGTGGCTCTCCGGGAACCGCCCGGTGACCCTCGACGGCTTCCCGCTGATCGGCTGGCTGCCGCCCGCCGGGCTTTACCTCATGACCGGCACCTACCGCGACGGCTTCCACTGCGCGCCGCTGCTGGCCGAGCACGTGGCGAACGAACTGCAGGGCAAGCCGGGCATCATCGACCCCATGTTCTCGCCGACGCGGGAGCCCATCGCCACCCGGACCGTCGAGTGGTCGATCAACGAGTACGTCGAGCACAACCTCGCCGCGTGGTTCGAGACGGGCGCGGAGGCCGCCCCGCAGATGACGACCCCGCAGATCACGGAGTACTACCGCACCAGGTGCGTCCAGCTGTACGACCACCTCAACATCGACTACGCGCTCGGCCCGGACATCCTCTGGTACGCCCAGGGCAGCCTGCGCGGCGCCCGCAAGGTCTCGCGCTATCTGCGCAAGCACCGGGGAAACGGCGCACCGCAACCGCAGTCGGTTCAGGTCGGAAGCGGTGACGTGCGATGACCGACTCGTCCACCCCGGGCATCGTCAGGAAGCTGATCGACCAGCAGCTCAACTTCGCGGCCCACGACGTCGAGCTGAAGGACGACGACAACCTGTGGGACCTGGGCATGACGTCGCTGACGTGCCTGGGGCTCATGCTGAGCATCGAGGAGTCCTTCGGCATCGAGCTGCCGGAGGAGGTCCTCAAGGAATCGACGTTCCGCACGGTCGAGTCCATCACCGCGGCCGTCGACGCGGCGCTGGAGGGCGTACCGGCCGTGAGCTGACGGCCGAGCCCCGGAGCCCCGCCCCGCCTTCCCCGTCCGAAGGGATGCGCCTTCCCCGCCCGAAGGGACGCACAGCTCGTCATGCCGAAAACCGAGCCACGCCCGACGAACCCCTTTCCCCTGGTCCGCGGTTCCACCGCAGAGGCCCCGCTGTCTGCGGGGCAGGAACGCCTGTGGTGGCTGCACCAGTCGAACGCCTCCCACGAGTACCACATCACCGGAGGCTGGCGGTTCCCGGACGGGGTGGACGGCACGGCGCTGTCCGCCGCGGTGGCGGGGCTGGTGCGCAGGCACGCGATCCTGCGCACCAGGTTCGTCCTGCGCCCGGACGGCACGACGGCGCAGGACGTGGCCGACGAGCTCGACGTCCCTCTCACCTGGGCCGGGAAGGACTGGCGGGCCGCGGTGGACCGGGCGGTTCGCGAACCGTTCGACCTCGCGCGCCCGCCACTGCTCCGGGTCGTCGTGGCGGAACCGGACGGCGGACCCGCCGTCTGGACCGCGATGCACCACATCGTCACGGACCGCTGGTCCATGGACGTCTTCGCCAGGGACCTCTTCGCGCTGTACGAGGCCGCGCTGGCGGGCCGGGAGCCGCGGCTCCCGGCCCTCGCCGTCCAGTACGGCGACTACGCGCGCTGGCAGCGCCGCTTCCTGGAGAGCGGCGGCCTCCGGCCCCGGCTGGAGCACAGCACGGAGGCGTTGCGGGGGAGCGAACGGCTGGAACTCCCGCTGGACCGCCCCCGGTCGGCGGCGCACGACGCGGCCGCCGGCACCGTCGTCGTGGAACTGCCGGAGGAGGCCACCTCGGCGCTGACCGCGATGGCCTGGCGGGCCCGCGCGACCCCGGCGGTCGTGATGACGGCGGCGCTGGTCACGGCGCTGGGCGCGGTCAGCGGCCAGGACGACGTCGTCATCGGCGCGGTCATCTCCGACCGTCCGCACCCCGACCTGCGGGAGCTGGTCGGCTTCTTCGTCAACACCGTGGCGCTGCGGGTCGACCTGTCCGGGCGGGCAACGACCTTCCGCGACGTCGTGACCCGCACACGGGACGCCTGGATGGCGGCCGAAGCCAACCAGGACGTGCCCTTCGAACAGCTCGGCGCCGGCCACGACGCCGGGCGCAACCCCGTCTTCGACGTCGTGATGAACCACGCGGGCGACCGGGTGAGCCTCGCCGAGGCGGCGGACGCGCCGACGTGGTGGCACCCCGAACTGCCCGTGACCGCGCGCTTCGACCTGTCCCTCACCACCCAGATCGTCGACGGCCGGCTGCGCGCCGCGTTCGTGTACCGCTCGGCCCTGTTCGACGAGGAGCCGATCGCCGCACTCGCGGCGGGCTACATCCGGCTGCTCGAACAGGGCGTCGCGAACCCCCGTACGGCGCTGCACGACATGACCCTGGTGGATGAGGCCGAGCGCAAGCTGCTGCACGGCGGCAACGACACGACACCGGCCCCGGACGCCACCATCGTCGAGCGCGTACAGGCACAGGCGGCGAGCCGCCCGTCGGCCCCCGCCGTGGCCGGCGCGGCAGGCGTCCTCTCGTACGGGGAGCTCAACGCGCGCGCGAACCGGCTGGCCCGGCACCTGCGCACGCTCGGCGCGGGGCCCGAACGGGTCGTCGCCGTCTGCCTGGACACGACCGTCGAGCGGCTCGTGGTGCTGCTCGCCGTCGCCAAGACCGGCGCCGCCTACCTCCCGCTCGACCCCGATCACCCGGCCGACCGGCTGCGCCATCTGCTGGCGGACGCCGACGCGGTCCTCGCCGTCGTCAGCCCCGCGCTGCGCGACCGGCTCCCGCGGGGAGCCGCCCCGACGCTGGTGTGCGGCGGCCCCGGCGAGCCCGACCTGAGCGGCTACGACTCCGGGAACCCGCCGCCCGCCGCAAAGCCCGACAACCTCGCCTATCTCATCTCGACGTCGGGATCGACCGGGACGCCCAAGTCGGTGGCGATCACACACCGGGCGCTGAGCAGGCTGACGGCGGGCGCGGCCGGCTATCTCGACATCGGACCCGGCGCCGCCTTCCTGCAGTGCGGGCCACTCACATTCGACGTCGCCGTCCTGGAGTGGACCCCGCTGGCACACGGCGGCTGCGTGGTGGTCACCGACACCGGAACCCTGCTCGACGACCTGGACCGGGTGGTGCGCGAACACGGCGTGACCACCCTCAAGCTGGTCTCCCCGCAGCTCGACCTGCTGGTGGAGCGCGGCATCGGCACGTTCGCCGGGCTGCGCCAGCTGATCGTCGGCGGCGATGTGGTCAACCCGAAGAGCTTCGCCGCGGCCCGCGAGCAACTGCCGGGCTGCCGTATCACCGCGTCCTACGGACCGACCGAATGCACCGTGCTGGCCACCGTGTTCCACGCCGGCGCGTGGGCGGGCCGGGTGCCCCTCGGGCACGCCATTCCGCACACGCGCGTCTACGTACTGGACCGGAACCTGCGGCCCGCGGCCGTCGGCATGCGGGGCGAGATCCACCTCGCGGGCGACGGGCTGGCCCGCGGCTACCACGGGCGCCCCGGTGCGACGGCCGCGGCGTTCGTCCCCGACCCGTTCGGACCGCCCGGCTCCCGGATGTACCGCACCGGCGACATCGGGCGGTATCTGCCGGGCGGCGCCGTCGACTTCCTCGGGCGCGGCGACACCCAGGTGAAGGTCCGCGGCTTCCGCATCGAGACGAGCGAGATCGAGCACGTCCTGCTGCGCGAGCCCCACATCACCTCGTGCGTCGTCCTGCGGACCGAGCTTGACACCGGCCCGGCCCTCGTCGCGTACGTGGTGGCGACCGAGCCGGTGGACGCGGCCGCGCTGCGCGGCAGGCTCGGCGCCACGCTGCCCGCCTATATGCTCCCCGACCACGTCGTCGAGGTGCCGCGCATCCCGTTCACGGCCCACAACAAGGTGGACCGCGCCGCGCTGCCGCCGGTCCTCGCGGCCGAGCCGGAGGCCGCGCCGGCGACCGGGCTGGAGGCGCGGGTGGCCGAGGCGTGGTCCGAGGTGCTCGGCCGGACGGTGCCCGCCACAGCGGACTTCTTCGCACAGGGCGGCCACTCCCTGCTCGTGCCGCGCGCGACCGCGGCCGTCCGGCGGCTGCTCGGCCGCGAGGTCCCGCTGCGGCTGATGATGGCGCACCGCACACCCGCCGACTACGCCGCCGCGGTCCTCCGGGAGAGCGCCCCGGACCCCGGCGCCGCCTCCCGCGGCGACCGCCTCGCTCAACTGCGGTGGCACGGGCGGAGGTTCACCGGTGAGCGCAGGCTCGACCTGTTCCTTCCCGCCGGGGAGCCCGAGACCGTCGAGCGGACGCTGATCGTGCTCGACGGCTCCGAGTTCGTCGACATCATGCGGCTGCCGGCGATCCTGGAGCGGCTGGCCCTCCAGGGCCGGATCCCGGCGACGGCCGCGCTGTTCGTGAGCCCCGCCGAGTGGTCGGCCCGCAACCGGGAACTGCTCGACGAGGCGTTCGTCGACCTGCTCGCCGACGAGTTGGCGCCGTACCTGCGGCAGCGGCTCGGCGGGCGGTGGCGGGGCGGACGGGCCACCGCGGTCGGCGCGAGCCTGGGCGCGGTCACGGCGGTGCGCGCCGCGCTGCGCCGCCCGGAGAGCTTCGACGGAGCCGTGGGCCTGTCGGGCCCGCTGACCGACCACCGTCTCGCCCCCGCGACCGCCGCCGCATTCTCGCCCGCCCGCTTCTTCCTCTCCGCGAGCCACGAGGAGGCCGAGGCGATCCTCGACAACGGCATCGACCAACTGGACGCCACCCGGCGCACGGGAGCGGAACTGGCGTCCCGCGGCCACACCGTGGAGTGCGCGTACGGAGACGGCGGCCACACCTACGCCGCGTGGGAGGCGATGCTCCCGCGGGCGCTCTCCTGGGCCCTGGGCGCGGGCGCGGAGAGCTGAACAGCGGACCGGACCCTGAGCGTGAGAGGACGGCGTACGACATGTTCGACGACGAGCGGCGCGAGTTCAGCGTCGTGGTGAACCGCGAGGAACAGCACGCGATCTGGCCCGCCGACCGTGAGCTTCCGGCGGGCTGGCGCGCCGAGGGCTTCACCGGCCGCAAGGAGGCGTGCCTCGACCGTATCGACCGCGTATGGACCGATATGCGGCCGCGCGGCCTGCGCGGCAGCCCCGACGACGGGGGACGGCCGACCATCGTCGACCTCTTCGCGCGGCAGGTGCGCGCCCGGCCGCATGCCCCGGCCGTCCGCACACGGCACCGCGTATGGACGTACGCGGAGTTCGATCGCGCGACGGCCGCGCTGGCGCGCCGTCTGCGACGCGGCGGCGCGGGCTCCGGGACCGTCGTGGGCCTGCTGGCCCCCCGGAGCGCCGCGGCGCTGACCGGTCTCGTCGCTGTGCTGCGCTCCGGCGCCGCGTGCCTGCCGCTCGCTCCCGGCGACCCGCCCCGGCGCAACCAGGAGGTGCTCGCCGACGCCGGATGCACACAGCTCCTCACCACGGCGCCCGCCGAGTGGTGCCCCGAGGCACTGCTCATCGACGAGCCGGGCCTTGAGGAGTCCGGTCCCGACGAGCCGGGCCTTGCGGAGCCAGGTCCAGGCGGGCCGGGCCAGGCCGGTGACGGCGCCGCCGCGCTGCCCGGACCGCACCCGCTCGACCTGGCGTACGCGATCACGACGTCGGGCTCGACGGGCCGGCCCAAGATCGTCGGTGTGCCGCACGAGGGGATCGCCAACCTGATCGTCGCCTCCATCGAGGACCTCGACCTGATCAGGGCGGACGACGTCATGCTGTGGACGACCGCGCCCACGGTCGACAGCTCGATGCACGACATCCTGATGCCGCTGTGCGCGGGCGCCTGTGTGGCGATCGCCGACGGCGATGACATGCCCGCGAGCCGGATGCTCGCCTCGGTGCGCAACCTCGGCGTGACGGCGCTGGAGATCCCGGCCGCCGTCCTCGGGCCCTACGGCCGGTCGCTCCTGCCGAGGCTGGCGCGGGCGGGCGTGCGGCTCGTCATCACCGGCGGCTCCCAGCTCGACGGGCAGGGGCTCGGGGACGCCGCCCCCCTGGTGGTGGCCAACGGCTACGGCCCGACCGAGGCATCGGTCGCCGCCACCTGGTACCGGTGCGTCGGCGAGACGCCCAGCTGGGTGCCGATCGGCACGCCGGTCCGCGGCGTGCGGACGTACGCGCTCGACGAGGAGCTGCGGCCCGTACCGGTCGGCGCCGAGGGCCATATGTTCCTCGCGGGCGCCGGCCTGGCCCGGGGCTACCTGGGGCTGCCGGGCCGTACGGCGGCGGTCTTCCTGCCGGACCCGTTCGCGGAGCAGCCCGGCGCGCGGATGTACGCCACCGGGGACCGCGTGCGCCTGCAACCTGACGGCAACTACGTCTACCTCGGCCGGTTCGACGACCAGGTCAAGATCAGAGGGTTCCGCGTCGAGATCGGCGAGGTCGAGCACGCCCTGCGGGAGTGCCCCGGCGTCGTGGACGCCGCCGCGCTGCTCCGCGACGACGCCATGGGCGGCCCGGCGCTCGTCGCCGTCCTCACCGGCGAACGCTCGCCGGACGAGGAGATCACCGGCCGGCTCGGCGACCTGCTCCCGAGCCATATGCTGCCGCGCTTCTTCGTATGGCTGGACGAACTGCCCCTCAACCGGGCGGGCAAGGTCGACCGCAAGGCGCTGGCCGTACTCCCGCTCATGGCCCCGGCCCCCCGCTCGTGAAGGAGACGTCAACGGTGTCCGCCACCTCAGGCGAAGCGACCGGCGTGCACGCCCTGTGCGACGCGTACGTCGACGGTTACGCCCGGCTCAACCCCCTGGCGGCGACCGAGTTCGGCATAGGCGGCCACGACGACCGGCTGCCCGACCTGTCCCCCGAGGGGCATCGGGCGCGCGCCGAGCTCGCCCGCCGCGCACTGGCCGGGATGACCGCCGCGGAGCCGGCCGACGAGGGCGAGCGCATCGCCAAGGCCGTCTTCCGCGAGCGGATCGGCATCGAGGTCGAGATGCACGAGGCCGGTCTGCCGGCGGCGTCGCTGAACATGATCGCCAGCCCGGCGCAGGACATCCGGTGGGTCTTCGACCTGATGCCCACCGCAACCGCCGACGACTGGGCGGTGATCGCCAAGCGGCTGGCCCGGGTGCCGGAGGCGCTCGCCGGATACCGGGCCTCGCTGCTGCACTCGGCGGACAGCGGCCTCCTCCCGGCCGCCCGCCAGGTGCGGCGGGCCCGCGAGCAGTGCGCGACCTGGTCCGGCGCCGGATCGTTCTTCGCCACGCTCGCCGCTTCGGCCCGCTCGGCGCCGGGCGTCGACGGCGCGCTGCGGGCCGACCTCGACGCCGGCGCGCGGGCAGCCGCGACCGGCTACGCCGAGCTGGGCGCCTTCCTCCAGGACACCCTCGCGCCGAGGGCCACGCGGCGGGACGCGGTCGGCGAGGAGCTCTACGGGCTGTGGTCGCGCAAGTTCACCGGCGCCGAACTGGACCCGCGCGAGACCTACGCGTGGGGGTGGGCCGAATTCGCCCGGATCGAGGCGGAGCTGGCCGAGGTCGCCGACCGGATCGCGCCGGGCGCCGGTCCTGCCGGGGCCGCCGAGGCGCTCGACGCCGACGCCCGGTACGTCGTCGGCAGCCAGGCCGAGTTCCGGGCGTGGACGCAGGAGCTGTCCGACCGCGCGCTGGCCGACCTGCGCGGCAGGCACTTCGACATCCCGGACGAGCTGATGACGCTCGACTGCAGGATCGCCCCGCCGGGCGGCGGGCTGGGCGCCTACTACTCCAACCCCGCCGACGACTTCAGCCGGCCGGGCACGATGTGGTGGTCCCTGCCCGCCGACAAGGCCGAGATCCCGACGTGGCGCGAGGCCAGCACCGTCTACCACGAGGGCGTGCCGGGCCACCATTTGCAGATCGGCACGGCGGTGGCGACGCCGACGCTCAACCGCTTCCAGCGGCTGCTGTGCTTCATCGACGGACACGGCGAGGGCTGGGCGCTCTACGCCGAGCGCCTGATGCGGGAGTTCGGCTGCCTCGACGACGGGTACCTGCTCGGCATGCTCAACAAGAGCGTCTTCCGTGCTGCCCGGGTGGTCGTCGACATCGGCATGCACCTGGAGCTGGAGATCCCGGCCGGCACCGGATTCCACGAGGGGCGGCGCTGGAACCCGGAGCTGGGCCAGGAGTTCCTCCGCACCAGGGTGCGCCTCGACAGCGCCCGCGCGGTCGACGAGATCGACCGCTACCTCGGCTGGCCGGGCCAGGCCCCCTCGTACAAGCTCGGGGAGCGGCTGTGGCTGTCCATCCGCGACGATCTCAGGGCCAGGCGCGGCAGCGCGTTCGACCTCAAGGAGTTCCATATGCACGCGCTGCGCAGCGGCCCCGCCGGTCTGGACACCATGCGGGAACTCCTCGTCGGACGGTGAGGGCCCGGCCGGGGGAGCTGATCGTGCGTGGCGGGCGTCGAGCTCAGCCCGCCCAGTCGATGACGTTCGACTTGACGCCTTCCGCGACCACCCAATAGCGGCCGGCGGAGCCCATCGGGAAGGCACCGAACTCGCGCGTGCCGTCGGCGTCGATGGTGTGCGTTCGCGTACGAAGGGAAACCCGCCCGGTTCCGTCAGAAGGGGCGCCAGCGCACCGTGGGGTCCCCGTCGCGCAGTGAGGCGACGCGGCGCCGGAACTCGGCGAGGGCGGCCGGGTTGCCGGGGGCGTGCTGGGAGACCCAGGCGCAGCTGGCGGTCTCGCGCGCGCCGCGCAGCACGGCGCAGCCGTCCCACTCGCGCACGTCCCAGCCGTAGGCCGCGACGAAGTCGTCGTAGGCGGCCGGGTCGAGCCCGTAGCGGTCGCGGCTGAGCGCCATCACCACCAGGTCGTGTTCGCGCAGATCCCCGGAGAACGTCTCCAGGTCCACCAGGACCGGGCCGTCGGGGCCGACGTGCACATTGCGCGGCAGGGCGTCGCCGTGGATGGGGCCCGGCGGCAGGTGCGGCGTCAGGGCGGCGGCCGCGGTGGCGAAGCCGTCGCGGCGCTCGCGCAGATACGCCGCGTCGGCCGGGTCGATCGCGTCGCCGGCCAGCCGCAGCCAGCGCTCGACGCCGCCGAGCAGCTCGCGCCGCGGCAGCTCGCCGCCGTCGTCCGGGCCGGGCGACGGCAGCGCGTGGACCAGCCGCAGCAGGCCGGCGAGATCGGCGGGGCCGGCCGGGCGTACGGATTCGGGGAGCCGGTGCCAGACGGTGACCGGGCGGCCCTCGGCCGTACGGACCTCGGGCTCGGCCGCCCGTACGGCCGGGATGCCGCGTTCGGCGAGCCAGTGGGCCACCCGCAGCTCGCGCGCGGCGCGCGGCAGCAGTTCGGCGTCGCGCCCCACCTTGGCCACCAGGTCCTGCCCGCTGAAGACCGCGTTCTCGCCCAGCGCGACCAGTGCCGCGTCGGCGGCGAGGCCGGGCAGCCCCGCCGTCGCGAGCAGCTCGCGCGCCCGCTGTTCCGTAAATGCCGCGTCCGCCACGCCGTACCCTTCGCAGGTCGTTGAGTCGATCACGTCAATTGTCCTCTGCCCGGCGGTCCGCCCCCGCGCCGGGGGCGTGCCGCCCCGCGCGTACGGGCCCCACCAGCCCCGGTCGGCCGCCGCGCCACGTTGCCCCCGCACAACCCTTGACTGCCGCACCCGCCCTCAGCACGATGACGTGGGCCTCGGACCGGGCGCCCCCACGAGCCGCCGCAGAGCCGATCCGTTCGGATCCGACGGGGTCCCCATCTGATGGGGTCCGATCGGGTCACGTCCGACCCAGTTCAGTCCTATTTGATTAGATTTGATCCGATCCGAATCCAAGGAGCCTCTGACGTGACCCTCGCGACCGCGCCCAGGCGGTCGGTCGGCGAGCCCGCGGGCGGGCCGCGCGCCGCCGGGGGCTGGCTCCTGGTGCTGCCCGCGCTCATCCCGATCCTCGTGCTGAGCGTCGGCCCCCTCCTCTACGGCATCGCGCTCGCCTTCACCGACTCCCAGTCGGGCCGTACCGCGCCCACCCGCTGGATCGGCCTCCTCAACTTCGGCGACCTGCTGCACGACTCCCTCTTCTGGGAGTCGTTCCGGGTCGGCCTGGTGTGGGCGGTCGGCGTCACCGTCCCGCAGTTCGCGCTGGCGCTCGGCCTCGCGCTGCTCCTCGGCCAGAACCTGCGGCTGCGCTGGCTCGCCCGCGCCCTGGCGATCGTGCCGTGGGCGATGCCGGAGGTCGTCGTCGGCATCATGTGGCGGCTCGTCTACCACCCGGACGCGGGCATCCTCAACGAGACGCTGGGCACCGGCGTCGACTGGCTGGGCGGGCTGTCCACCGCGCTGCCCGCCGTCGTCCTCGTCGGCGTCTGGGCGGGCATGCCGCAGACGACGGTGGCGCTCCTCGCCGGGCTCCAGAACGTGCCCGGCGAGCTGCACGAGGCCGCCGCCATGGACGGCGCCGGGGCCTGGCGGCGGTTCGCCGCCGTGACCTGGCCGGCCATCAGACCCGTCGCGCTCGCCATCAGCGCGCTCAATTTCATCTGGAACTTCAACTCCTTCGCCCTCGTCTACGTCCTGACCAACGGCGGCCCCGGCGGCCACACCCGGCTCCCCATGCTCTTCGCCTACGAAGAGGCGTTCCGCTACGGCCAGTTCGGCTACGCGGCCGCGATGGGCTGCGTCATGGTCGCCGTCGTCGCCGTGCTCCTCGCCGGCTATCTGGCGGGCCGGCTCAACGGGGGCGAGGAATGAGCCGGGGGCGCCCCGCGCGGCGCGCCGCGACCCGCGCCGGCCAGTACCTCGCCCTCCTCTGCTACCTCGTCTTCCTCGCCTTCCCCCTCGCCTGGCTGCTCTCCACCGCCTTCAAGCCCGCCCGCGAACTGGCCTCCCTCCACCCCTCCTGGATCCCCGGCCACCCCACCCTCGACAACTTCCGGCAGGCGTTCGACGAGCAGCCCCTGCTGCGCGCCGCCCTCAACAGCCTGACCGCCGCCGCCTCGGCGGCCCTGATCGCGACGGTCGTCGCCACCCCCATGGCCTACGTCCTGGCCCGCCGCCGCTCCCGGCTCACGCGCGCGGCGACCGGCTGGGTGGTCGTCAGCCAGGCGTTCCCCGTCGTCCTCGTGATCATCCCGCTCTTCCTGATCCTCAAGAACCTGCGCCTGGTCGACACCGTGCCGGGGCTGGTCATGGTGTACGTCGTCTGGGCCCTGCCGTTCGCGCTGTGGATGCTCACCGGGTACGTACGGGCCGTGCCGCGCGAGCTGGAGGAGGCGGCGGCCGTGGACGGGGCGGGGCGGCTGCGCACCCTGGTCTCCGTCACCGCGCCGCTGCTCGCTCCGGGCATCGTCGCCACCGTCCTCTTCGCGTTCATCACCTCCTGGAACGAGTTCTTCTTCGCGCTGGTCCTGCTGAAGTCCCCGGAGCGGCAGACGATGCCCGTCGTGCTGACCCACTTCATCGGCGCGGAGGGCGTGGCCGACCTCGGCCCGCTGGCCGCCGCCGCGCTGCTCGCCACCCTCCCCTCGCTCGTCCTCTTCGCGTTCGTACAGCGGCGGATCACCGGCGGGATGCTGGCCGGGGCGGTGAAGAACTGATGCGCGCGCGCCCGCTCACGAACCTCGCCGCCCTCATCGCCGTGCTCGCCCTCCTCCTGGCCGGCTGCGCCTCCGGGGCGGACCGCGACGACGGCCGGATCACCCTGCGCTACCAGTCGCTCGCCTGGCAGGACGAGTCGGTGGAGATCAACAAGCGGCTGGTGCGGGAGTGGAACGCGGCGCACCCCGAGGTCCGGGTCGAGTACGTGCAGGGGAGCTGGGAGAGCGTCCACGACCAGCTGCTCACCTCCTTCGAGGGCGGCGAGGCGCCGGACATCATCCACGACGCCTCCGACGACCTCGCCGACTTCGCCTACGGCGGCTACCTCGCCGACCTCACCCGCCTCTTGCCCGAGCGCCTGAAGTCCGATATCCCGCGCCGGAGTTGGCAGACGGCGACCTTCGGGAAGGGCCTGTACGGCGTGCCGTTCCTCCAGGAGCCGCGCGTCATCATGGCCAATCGCACGCTGCTCAGGAAGGCGGGCGTACGCGTCCCCGACGCCGAACACCCGTGGAGTTGGCCGGAGTTCGAGGAGGCGGCCAGGCGGATGACGCGCGGCGGCACGTACGGCGTCGCCTGGCCGCTGAAGGACCCGGTCTCGGCGACGCTCAACCTGTCGCAGTCCACCGGCGGCCAGGTCTTCCACCGGGGCGCCGACGGCAAGGTCGCGGTCCGCTTCGACGCCGCCGACCAGCGGGTGCCGCGCGTCATCCGCGACCAGGTCGTACGGGACCGCTCGGCCGCCCGTGCGACGCTGTCCATGGGCGGCGCCGACACCCTGCCGGGGTTCTTCGGCGGCAAGTACGCGATGGTGCCGCTCGGCTTCTCCTACCGCCAGCAGATCGTCCAGCAGGCGCCCGAGGGGTTCGACTGGACCGTACTGCCCGCGCCCGCCGGGCCCGGCGGCGAGCGGAGCCAGGGCGTGAGCCCGCAGACCCTGTCCGTGGCGCAGGACAGCCCGCACAAGGCGGAGGCGGCGCGGTTCATCGACTTCCTGCTGCGCCCCGCGAACATGGTGCGGCTCGCGAAGGGCGACTGGATGCTGCCCACGGGCACGGCTGCGCTCGCCGCCCCCGAGCTGCGCGGCGCGCGGCACGGCTGGGCCACGGGTGCCGCGCTCGCCGCCGACCTGCGCCCGGCCCCGGCCCGCTCGGTGCGCGGCTACCCGGAGTGGAAGGACAAGATCGCCACGCCCGCCTTCCAGGAGTACTACAGCGGCGCGATCGGGGTGGGGGAGCTGCGCCGGCGGCTGGTGACGGACGGGAACCTGGTGCTGAAGCGGTATCAGAGGTGAGGGAGGCGCGGGCGTACGGGCGTACGTACGCCCCGTATCCCGCCCGTCGCGCCCGTCGCGGGGCCCGCCCCGAAATAAGATTGCACGATACGTATCGTCTCGCATAGCCTGCCGCCCATGCCAACGCCACAGCGTGCCCATATCGCCATGTTCAGCATCGCGGCCCACGGCCACGTCCAGCCCAGCCTGGACATCATCCGCGAGCTCGTGGCCCGCGGCCACCGCGTCACCTACGCCATCCCCGAGCCCCTGGCCGAACTGGTCGCGAGCGTCGGCGCGGAGCCCGTGATCTACCGTTCGACGCTGCCCACGGAGGAACAGCCCGAGGCGTGGGGGAGCGAGCTGATCGACCACGTCGAGATCTTCCTGAACGACGCGATCCAAGCGCTCCCGCAGCTCGCCGCCGCGTACGAGAACGACCGCCCCGACCTGATCCTGTACGACATCACGGCCTACCCGGCACGGGTGCTCGCGCACCTGTGGGACGTCCCCATCGTGCAGCTCTCCCCGAACCTCGTCGCCTGGGAGGGATACGACGAGGACCCCGTCTCCGAGCCCTTCCGGGCCATGAAGGAGACCCCGCGCGGCGCGGCCTACGACCAGCGCTTCCGCGACTGGCTCACCGAGCACGGGATGACCATCGACCCCGATCTCTTCATCGGGCGGCCGGACCGGATCATCGCCCTCATCCCGCGCGCCCTCCAGCCCAACGCCGACCGGGTCGACGAGCGGCGCACCACCTTCGTCGGCTCCTGCCAGGGCGACCGCGGCCACCAGGGCGACTGGGAGCGCCCCGCCGCGCTGGGCCCCGACGACAAGGTGCTGCTGATCTCCCTCGGCTCCACCTTCACCAAGCTGCCGGACTTCTACCGCGAGTGCGTGAAGGCGTTCGGGGACCTGCCGGGCTGGCACGTCGTGCTCCAGATCGGCAAGCACGTCCAGGCCGCGGACATCGTCCCCGAGGGCGCGGCGCTGCCCGCCAACATCGAGGTGCACCACTGGGTGCCGCAGGTCGCCGTCCTCGGCCGGGCGGACGCGTTCATCACCCACGCCGGGGCGGGCGGCTCGAAGGAGGGGCTCGCCTGCGGGGTGCCGATGGTGGCCGTGCCGCAGGCCGTCGACCAGTTCGGCAACGCGGCGGTCCTGGAGGAGCTGGGCGTCGCCCGGCACGTACCCACCGAGGAGGCCACGGCCGAGCGGCTGCGCGAGGCCGTGCTCTCCCTCGTGAACGACCCGGCGGTGGCGGCCCGCTGCGCCGAACTCAAGGCGGAGCTGGCCGCGGAGGGCGGCACCCCGCGCGCCGCCGACCTCATCGAGGCGAACCTACCGGGCTGACGGGCCGCCGGAGGCGGGGTCAGGGGTTCTTGCGCGCCGCCTCGCGGCGCTGCCGCTTGCCCAGCGGCGCCTGGGAGAGGTCCTCCGCGCTGCTCCGGAGATCCGTGTGGCCCAGGCCCGCGCCCGGCCAGCCACGCCTTCGCCGCCTGTTCGGCGCGTTCGGCGTGGCTCCACCGCGTTTCCCGGCGGCGCACGGTGCGGCCCGCGGTGCGGTGCCATATCGGAAACCTCCCGGAAAACCGCACCGGCGTCCGCCTCGGCGGGTCGGCCAATCCGGTGCGGAGTGGCCTGATCGGATCGCCGGGCAAACGTGGCAGACGTTGTCAATTTACTGTCCAATTTGCCGCCGTTGGTCGGGATTTGGAATTCCATAGAGGCGTTGCGTACCTCACACATGGCTACGGAAGTTGAATTGAGCGTGTCAATCCGACAGTGTTTCGAGCCATCCCGGCGCGCCATAGGCCGTCATCGACCGCCGTGCCTTCCCCCCACGAGGCACGGCGGTCGATGGCTATCGGCGCGCCGCCGGCGCGCCGATCCCGTCACTCGACGAGCCACATATCGGCGCAGGAAGGGCAAGGGGGCGAACTTCAGCCGCGGTCATATCCCGGTGGCACCGTTGCCTTCGACCGAAGCGCCCCTTCTGAGCAGGTGTTCCCTGGTTGTTGTGTACGGCACGGAGTTGGCTGGATTGCCATTGATCGTCAGGTGTGGGAGTGCCAGCATGGACGGGTCGCCACGCCCGTGGACGGCATGGCCCACCGGGCCGTACGACGACGGGCCGGTATCGACAATTCGAGACGGGTCCACCGGGGGGAGACGAGTCGATTGTTCAGGGCGTGCTTACACGAAACCTGGTCCACGCACACACGGTGCACTCGATTTCCGGGGACCTCAGGGCCTTCGGTGCATCCATGGTCGTCGGCATCCCCAAGGATTCCGGGGCTGACGGCCCGGCCTGTGCTCGCAATTGACGCGGGCCCCGAAGGGCGGCGAAGCGCGTGACCACGCATCTCGCCGTTGGCAGCGCGCTGGTCGGCGTCTATGTCGCCGCCGCCGGTCTCATCCTCGTCATCGCGGCCCGGAGCCGCAGCGAATCGCTCGGCAGGAACGCTCTCGTGGGGGCCCGCACACGACAGACCCGGAGCGGAGACGCCGCCTGGCGTAGCGGACAGCGCGCCGCGCAGCGACGCTACATACGTCTCGTCCCGGTGCTGGCCGCCGCCGCGGTCGCCTCCCTAGGCAACGCCTTGGCCGGCGGCCCGTTCTGGCTCTTCGCGGTGATCGCGGGGGCCTGTGGCGCTGCGGACATCGTCATCGCCGCATCGTCCGCCTCGGCGGCCAATGCCGCGGCACGTGGCGAACACGGGCGGCCCGTCTAACGGTCAAGGCCGCGTATTTCCTGGTGGCGGCGGCCGTTGACCCCCGCCACCAGTATCGAACGCCGTCGGCACGGTACGGACCCACCGCAGAAACGCGTGGTGTCCGGCCGCCGCCGATGGTCCCACCGCCGGGTGCTTCCCGGCCGGCGCTCTTCTCTGCATGGCCGCAAGTGAAGCGCCGGTCATCGCCGCCCCGGCATGGGCGGAACCACTCAATCGACAGTCCGACGAACAGAAAGTACCTCATGCGTCTGAAGAGAACTACCGCGCTCATTTCCTCCGCCGCCGCTCTTGTCGCGGTCCTCGGCACCGGTGCGGTGGCGGTCGCCGCCGCGCCGTCGCACGCCCGCACGGCCGTCACCGCGAGCGCCGCCGACGGGGAGCACCACGTCAAGTATTCCGACGAGGACATCGTCGGGCTGCTCGTCTTCGCCAAGGGCAAGGCAGCCGACGAGCACCCGGACCTCGCCGCCGAGATCCGCGCGCACCGCAATGAGCAGACCAACCAGGTCACGCTGGCTCAGATTGCCGAGTTCACCAAGGAACTCATGGCCACGGACCCTGAGTTCCACGACAAGATCACCGTGGCTGTCCAGATCAACGACCCGTTCCAGGCACAGGCCGGAATGGAACGGCTCAATGACGACCTGAAGAAGTTCCTGACCGCGCACCAGGTCACGGGCAAGAGCCCGAACCGCGCGGACGGCTGGCTCTGGCATGACGTCAATATCGCCATCGAGGTGAACGCGCTGGCCGCCATCAACGGTGCCGTGTACGCGAACGTGGCGGGCGCCACTGAGGCTGTGGTCGCCCTGGTGGTGGTCCCGTCCGCCGTGAGCTATGGGTTCGACATGAGCCAGCCCAACAGCCTGGATGCGGACGGCATCGTCTCCGCCGTGACCAAGGGCCTGTAGGCACCGCGCTCGCCCGGAGCCGGGAACTGCCCGCCGGGCCGCGTCACCGACGCGGCCCGGCGGGTCCGCCGGCGACCCGTCGGGCCACTCGTATCTCCACGGAACTCATTTCCCACGGATCTCCCAGAATTCAGGGGTCGCGCCCGCATGCCCAGCTCGTCTACCGAATCCCATCTGAGACCGACGGAACGACGCGCCAATTCCGTTCGCCAACTCGTCCTGTTCACCGTTGCCGGCGTCTGCATATTCGGCTATCTCGCTGCCTCGGTCTTCTACACCCTGCCGAGCAATGCGCTGAGCAGTCGACAATCCAAAGGTGCCCGGCAGGCTCTGAACGTCCTCACGCCGGAGAATTGGGCGTTCTTTACCCGCAACCCCGAGACCGTGCAGACCGGGGTGTACGCATACGGGCCGCACGGCGCGGTCCGCGATCTGCTGGACACCCCGCAGGGCGCGCCCTCGAATCTCTTCGGACTCTCCCGTACACAGCGGGCCCAGGGGCCCGAACTGGCCTACATCAGCGCGTCCGCCATCGGGTCCTGGACGGACTGCGCCGGATACCTCGACGCTTGTCTGCGAAAAGAGAACACGAAACCGGCGAAGAGGATGGACAACGAGAGCCCGGTGCCAACCGTGTGCGGGGACGCTTTTCTCACTCAGGAGAAGACAGTGCCGTGGAGCTACCGGCAGTTGGTCGCCTATGACAAGCGCGTCATCAAAATCGCTCACCTGGACGTCCGATGCAACTGACTGCGGCCCTGAACTCCCTGGCCGACCGTCTCGCCGCCCACACCGAACGGCACGATCTGCGCTCCCGGTGGTTCGGAATCGGCCGTACGGTCATCGCCGCCGCCGAGCTGAGCGTGCTGCTCCTGACGCCCGTGAAGGCGCTGCTCGTGCCGGTCCTCACCATCGGGGAATTCCCGCGCTGTGATTCCGCGCGGGCGGCCTCGGCGCTGTGCATCGGCGGTGACACGGTCGGCATGGAGCCCCGCAGATGGCTGCTGATCGCCATCCTCGTCGTGGCCGCCAGCGGATACCGGCCCCGCTGGACCGCCATTCCTCTCGCATGGGCCACCTATTCCGTCGCGGTCAGCATTTCGGTGCCCGACGGCGGCGAGTCCGTGGCCATGATCATGTGCCTTCTGATGATCCCCATCGGACTGGCCGACAACCGCACATGGCACTGGCAGCGGCCGAAGTCCGCACTGGCACCCTCATGGCGGACGCTGTCCCTGGTCGCCTTCCTGGCCATTCGCGTGCAGATCGCCTACCTCTATCTCGACAGTGCCATCAGTAAATTCGGCGTGGCCGACTGGGCGAATGGCACGGCCGAGTATTACTTCCTGCGCGACAACATGTTCGGTGTCAGCGAGCCCTGGGACTCGCTCATGCTGTGGTTGTCCAAGAATCCGCTGATCGTCGTCTCCATGACCTGGGGCGCGCTGGTGATCGAACTCGCCATCGGTGTATGCCTGCTGGCCTCCCGCCGCTGGCGGAAGACGGGGCTGATCATGGACATTGTGCTGCATGGCTCGATCATCCTCACCATGGGCCTGTGGAGCTTCGGCCTGGTGATGATCGGCTCGGCGATCGTCTGCGCGACCCCGGACCGGCGCTCCCCGGCGCCGACCCGCGCGGCCGAAGAAGGCTCCCCCGGGCTGCCCGCACGCGAGGATGTCGCTCCGCCGTGCGCGGCGTGCGGCACGGACGCTCCGACGGCTTCCGCCGCTCACTCCGCCTGACCTGGCTGAACCGACACCGCAAGGCCGGCACCAAGGGCCCGTCGGCGCCCGAAGCGCCGACGGGCCCTGGCGCTCTCCCTCCGCGAAGCTATCGGCGCGCCACCGGCTCGCCGATTCGAAACCTGCTGCCATTGCGCGGGCCGAGTCTGACGGCGACGTCCACGGCCGACGACGTCTCGTCCACGGCGAAGTCCTTGCCCGCCTCGGCGAGCCGCGCGCGCTTCTGCCCCCGGTAGCGAAAATACACGGTGAGGCGGTGCTCGCCAGGGGACACCGGGACTTTCGCGGTGCCCCACTTCGCCGGGTATTCCCGTCCGTCGACCTCGATAACCGGGCTTGTTAAAAGATGGTGGAACCATGCCGCGACAGGGGATGGCCTGACGTCGATGATGACAACTGCCCTTTGTTCAGCCATATATCGATGCTAGAGCCCGTAATGAAAATGATCAACGTGGCGTTATGCGGGGTCCTTTCCTGGTAGTGACGCCCGCAGGCCCGGCCCCGGGGGCGGTCCGCCGCCCATGGCATCCTTGTGTCAACTGATCGACGAGGAGTGCGACATGAGCGGCGGCGAGGCAAGCGGTATGGACGGTTACGTATGGGCCGAGGCGGCGGACGTCCCGGCCAAGGAGCTGTTTCCCGGCATTCGGCTGCGCACCCTGTGGACGGGGGCCGAGGGCGCCTCGGCGCATATCCTGGAGATCGACCCCGGCGGCTGCTGGGAAGGGCTCGACGTCCACGAACCCGGTCCCGAGGAGGTCTACGTCGCCTCCGGCGTCTTCAATGACGGCGTTCGCGACTACCCCGCGGGCAGCTTCATCCACGCCCCGGCTGGCTCCTCGCACATACCGCAGTCCGCCACCGGCTGCACGCTCTTCGTCTTCTACCCCGAGGGCTGACGACGGGAGCGGCGCTCCCGCCGACGGGCTGACCGCGCGTCAGTCCCCGCGCAGCGCCGAGCGCCGCGCCCGCCCCTGCTCCGGCACGCTCGACGCGCGCGGCGCACGCGCTCCCGGCGTCGCGCTCGACGCACGCGATTCCGGCGCCACGCGCGACACGGGCGACCGCGCCCCGTAGGAGAGCGTTAGCACCGTGCGGCGCAGCCCGGCGCGGCGCAGCGGGGTGACGCGGTGCACGCACGCGTCGCCGCGCAGCAGATACGCGTCGCCGGGCCGGTGGTGCGCCCGCCGGGCCGCGGCGCTCCCCAGCCCGGCCGGGTCCAGCTCGCCCGGCGCGTACTCCAGCAGTCCGCCGTCCCGCGGCGAGGACGGCGCGTCCGCGCACAGCACGAACGTCAGCGGATATCCGTCGAGGTGCGCGCCGTGCGTATCGCCCAGCTGATGCAGCACAGTGAGCACGTAGCGCTCCAGCGGATCCGGCGCCTCGACCGCATCGGCCCCCGATATCCGCCGGATCAGCGCGGTCAGCGACGCGTCCGCGTACAGCCGGGGGACCCAGGGCGCGAGCGCGCCGACCATCTGCCCGCCCACCGTCGCCATCCGGCGCGGCGACGCGTCCGCGCGCGCCACCGTGAAGTCCCGCCGCCGCGCGAGCCGTTCCAGCCGCCGGGTCTCGGCCCGCAGCGCCCCGAGCCGGGCCCCGCGCACCACCCCCGGCAGCTTCACGTATCCGTCCCGCCCGAACCGCTCCCGTAACCCGTCGCCCGGCTCGCCCGCCGCGGCGAGCTGCGCCAGGCGATCCGGTTCGAGCACCGTCTCCACACTTCTGATCGGCACGATCGCACCTCCTCGGTCCGTACTGACCGTGGCCAACGTGCATCGCAGTGTAGGCATGGCCCCAGCCGTCACGTACGGCTCTTGGGAGGAAAAGACAGGATCTGTACGGGCTCTTGGCGTCCATCCGGCCCGGTCGGTCAGGCGCTGAGCGCCGGGAGAACCCCGGACGCCGCCACCGCCTCCTCGTATCGCAGCGCCACCAGTCGCGCCAACTCCTCGCACGGGCCCAGCACTTCGGCGAGCACGTCCGCGCCCGCCTCCCGCGCGCCCCGCGCGATACGGTCCGGCAGCCGGCCGGGGGCGATGACGTACGGGGCCACGGCCACGCGCCGGACCCCCTCGGCGCGCAGCTCCCGCACCGCGTCCGCGGTCCGGGGCGACCGGGCGGAGGCGAACGCGGGCCGCACGGCGCACCAGCCGGTACGCCGCCACTCCCGCGCGATTTCAGCGATCACCGCGCCCGCCTCCGGGTCGCTGGAGCCCGCCGAGGCCAGTACGACCCCGGTCGAGCCCCGGTCCTCGGGGCGCACCCCGGCCTCGTACAACCGCCGTTCCAGTCCGCCCGTCAGCAGCGGCGAGGGCCCCAGCACCTCGGCCCGGCGGACCGCGAGCCCCGGCAGCCGGGCCGCCGCCGCGTGCAGCACGGCCGGGATGTCGGTCTTCGCGTGGAACGCGCGGGTCAGCAGCAGCGGCAGGGCGACGACCTCCCGTACGCCGTCCGCCTCCCGTACATCGTCCGCCTCCCGTACGCCGTCCGCTCCCCGTACGCCGTCCCTCTTCCGTCCGCCGTCCGCCGCGAGCCGCGACAGCGCCTGCGGCACGCTCGGCGCGCAGAAGTCCAGATAGCCGGCGGTGACGCGCACGTCCGGGCGGAGCGCGCGGACCCGCGCGACGAGCGCCGCGACCGTCGCCGCGTGCCGCGGGTCGCGGCTGCCGTGGGCGACGACGAGCAGCGCGGGGGCCGGGGCCGCCAGTTGCCGCACGCCCATCAGCGGGCCCCCGCCAGCAGCCCGCGGTTGCGCAGCACCCGGCGCTCCATCGGACTGAAGACGATCAGGTCGATGGCGATGCCGACGAAGAGGATGAGGATGATGCCGAGCAGCACGCCCGGCATGTCGGAGTCGGTACGGGCGTTCTCCAGGTACTGGCCCAGCCCCAGCCCGAGGTCGGGGGAGGAGGCGATGAGCTCGGCGGCCATCAGCGACCGCCAGGAGAACGCCCAGCCCTGCTTGAGCCCCGAGATATAGCCGGGCAGCGCGGCCGGCAGCAGCACGTGCCACGCCCCGCGCAGCCCGGTGGCGCCGATGGTGCGGCCCGCGCGCAGATACAGCGGCGGCACCTGGTCGATGCCGGAGACCAGGCCGTTGGCTATGGAGGGCACCGCGCCCAGCAGGATCACCGCGTACATCGCGGAGTCGGTGATGCCCAGCCAGATCACGGCGGCCGGCACCCAGGCCACCGACGGCAGCGACTGGAGGCCGGAGAGGATCGGGCCGAGCGCGGCGCGCACGATCTTCACACGGGCCACCAGCAGCCCCAGCGGCGTGCCGATGGCGAGCGCCGCGAGGAAGCCGAGCAGGCCGCGCGAGACGCTCGTCCAGACGATGTCGCCCAGCGTGCCTTGGAGCCACAGGGCGCGCAGGCTGTGCCAGACGGCCGAGGGGTCGGGGAGCTTGTAGTCGTCGGTGACCTCGGCCAGGACGAGCAGCTTCCACACCGCCAGCACCAGCAGCACGGCGACCACCGGCGGCAGCACCTTGTGGAGCAGGGTGTGGGAGATCGGCACCCGCTTGACCTGCACGGTGTCGAGCGCGTCCAGCCCGGCCTCGACGCTCGCCAGGTCGTTCCGGCCGTCCGGCGCGCCGGTCTCCTCCTGCGCGGTGGTGGTCTCAGTGCTGGCCATGGCGGCGGATCTCCCCACGCAGTTCTTCGGTGATCTCGACGGACAGATCCGCGACGGCGGCGTCCTCGATGCGGCGCGGCTGCGGGATGTCCACCGACCACTCGCGCGCGACCCGGCCGGGCCGCGAGGACAGCAGCACCACGCGCTGGGCGAGCCGCACGGCCTCGCGGACGTTGTGCGTGACGAAGAGGACCGACAGCTCCGTGCCCTCCCACACGCGGGTCAGCTCGCCGTGCAGCACGTCGCGGGTGATCGCGTCCAGCGCCGCGAACGGCTCGTCCATCAGCAGCACCTTGGAGTCCTGCGCGAGCGCGCGGGCCAGCGCGACGCGCTGCCGCATGCCGCCCGACAGCTCGTGCACCCGCTTGCCGTACGCGCCGCCGAGCCGTACGAGCTCCAGCAGCCGCTCCGCCTCCGCGCGCCGTTCGGACCGCGGCACCCCGCGCATCCGCAGGGTGAGTTCGATGTTGCGGCCCGCGGTCAGCCACGGGAACAGCGCGTGCTCCTGGAACATCAGCGCGGGCCGGCCGCCGGGCACCTCGATGGCGCCGGAGGTCGGCTCGTCCAGCCCCGCCACCAGGTTCAGCAGCGTCGACTTGCCGCAGCCGGAGGCGCCCAGGATGCAGACGAATTCGCCCGGCCGGACGTCGAGGGCGATGTCGTCCAGGACGGGCTGGGCCGCGCCGGGGCGGCCGAAGGACTTGTGGACGTGGTCGATCCGTACGGCGGCCGGTGCGGTCGCGCCGCCGTTGTCCTTCAGGGGCTTCTCGGTGGTCAGTGCCGGTGCCATCGCCGGTCACCTCCTGTCAGCTGGGTGGGCGGTGCGAAGGGGGAGCGGGGCGCTAGTTCTCGCCGAGTCCCGCGGCGTCGACCGTCGGCCTGCCCTCGGCCTTGAGGACCTTGTTGAGGAGCCTCAGGTCGTAGATGCCGCCGAGGTCGGGCTCGGACAGCAGCCCGGCCTTGACGGCGTGCCGCGCCTCGGCGTCCAGGGTCGAGGCCAGCGGGTCGTCGGTGACGCGGATGCTCTGCCAGGCGGGGTCGAGGATGTCGGGCGGCAGTCCCTTGCCCGCCAGGGCCTGGAGCGCCGCGTTGGCGGACGCCCGCGCCTTGGCGGGGTTCGCCTTGATCCAGGCGTTGGTCTTCACCGAGCCGCGCAGCACGGCCTCGACGGCGTCCGGGTGCCGGGCCAGGAACTTCTGCGACACGATCACATTGGTGATGACGAACTTGCGGTCCGGCCACAGCGTGGACTCGTCCAGCAGCACCTTGCCGCCGTCGGCCACCAGCCGCGACGCGGTCGGCTCGGGCACCCACGCGCCGTCCACGGAACCGGACTTGAAGGCGTCCGGGGTCACCTTGTTGTCCGTGCGGACCACCGAGACGTCGCCCTTGCCGCTCTGCGGATCGACCTTCCAGCCGCGCTGGGCGATCCAGTTGAGGAACGCCACGTCCTGCGTGTTGCCCTTCTGCGGAGTGGCGATCTTCTTGCCCTTGACGTCGTCCAGGGACGTGATCTTCTTGGGGTTCACCACCAGCTTCACGCCGCCGGACGCGGACCCGGAGACGATCCGCAGGCCGGTGCCGTGCGTCTTGACGTAGCCGTTGATGGCAGGCGACGGGCCGATCCAGCCGATGTCGATCGAGCCCGCGTTGAGCGCCTCGATCTCGGACGGGCCCGCGTTGAACGTGGTCGACTCGACCTTGGTGCCGCCCAGCTCCTTCTGGATGATCCCCTCGTGGTCGCCGACCAGCGCCGTGGCGTGTGTGAGGTTCGGGAAGTAGCCGATCTTCACGGAGTCGAGGCCGTCGGTCTTCTTCCCCGTCGCGGCCGCCTTGCCGGCGCCGTCCTGCCGCTCGGAGCCGTACCCGCAGGCCCCGAGGGCGCCGATCAGTACGGGGAGGGCGGCGGCTGCCGCCAGGAAGCGGCGGCGGGACGGGGGTGCGGCAGACATGGGAGGGGTTCCTCTCACAGGGCCGGGGCAGCGCGCTCTAAGGCACGCCCGGCGGTTCGGCGGGGCTTCGGGACCGGGTGGTACGCGGGGGAGGGGCCGTCGTCAGCACGCACATCGCCCGACCCCGCCCTGCCCGCTGCCGAGGGAGCCGCTGCCGACGCGGCCGCCCTCCTTGTCGAAGGTCGAGAAGAAGTCCCGGGCCGCCATCAGAAGTCCCAGCCCGCGTCGGCGCCGTCGTCGGCCGCGTCGCCCGCGCCCGCCGCGAACGCGGCGCCCGCCATCCCGGCCGTCAGCGTCGTGCCGTCGGCGGGGTCGATGAGGAGGAAGGAGCCGGTGCGCCGGGAGTCGGCGTACGCGTCGAGGGCCAGCGGCTCCGCGGTGCGCAGGACGACGCGGCCGATGTCGTTGGCGGCCAGCGCTCCGGGCGCCGGGTGCTGGGAGAGGTCGTCGAGCGTCAGCCGCGACGGGATGTCCTTGACGATCGCCTTGACCGTACGGGTGGTGTGCTTGAGCAGCACCCGGTCGCCCGGCCTCAGCGGCCGGTCGGCGACGTGGCAGACCGTCGCCTCGATGTCCCGCGTCGGGGCGGGCGCGTCCGCGCTCGGCGCGATGAGGTCGCCGCGGGATACGTCGAGGTCGTCGGCGAGACGCAGGGTCACGGACTGCGGGGCCCACGCCACGTCCACGCCCCGGCTGCCGAGCGCGTCGATGCCGGTGATGGTGCTCGTACGGCCCGACGGCAGCACCGTCACGGCGTCCCCGACGCGGAGCACGCCGGACGATATCTGCCCGGCGTAGCCGCGGTAGTCGGGGTGCTCGGAGGTCTGCGGACGGATCACGACCTGCACGGGGAAGCGCGCGGGGTCGCGGGACGGGTCGGCGACCACGGCGACCGTCTCCAGGTGCTCCAGGACGGTCGGGCCGCCGTACCAGTCCATGTTCGCCGACGGGGTGACGACGTTGTCCCCGGCCAGCGCGGAGATCGGGATCGTGGTGATCTCCGGGACGCCGAGCGAGGCCGCGTACCCGGTGAACTCCTCGGCGATCGCCGCGAACACGGGCTCCGCGTACTCCACGAGGTCCATCTTGTTGACGGCGAGGACCACGTGCGGCACCCGCAGCAGGGCGGCCACCGCGGCGTGCCGGCGGGTCTGCTCGACGACGCCGTTGCGGGCGTCGACCAGCACCACGGCCAGCTCGGCGGTGGACGCGCCGGTGACCATGTTGCGGGTGTACTGCACATGGCCCGGCGTGTCGGCGAGGATGAACCGCCGCCGGGGCGTCGCGAAGTAGCGGTACGCGACGTCGATGGTGATGCCCTGCTCGCGCTCGGCGCGCAGCCCGTCCGTGAGCAGCGCCAGGTCCGGCGCCTGCTGCCCGCGGCTGCGGGAAGCGTGCTCCACGGCCTCCAGCTGATCGCTCAGCACCGACTTGGAGTCGTGCAGCAGCCGCCCCACCAGCGTGGACTTGCCGTCGTCGACCGAACCGGCCGTCGCGAACCGCAGCAGCGACGTGGCACTCGTGCCGAGGGCGTCGGGAGAGGAGTCGAAGGTCGTGGTCATGGCTAGAAATACCCCTCGCGCTTGCGGTCCTCCATGGCGGCCTCGGACAGCTTGTCGTCGGCCCGGGTGGCGCCCCGCTCGGTGAGCCGGGAGGCGGCGATCTCCGCGATGACCGCCTCGATGGTGTCGGCGTCCGAGTCGACGGCGCCGGTGCAGGACATGTCGCCCACCGTGCGGTAGCGGACCGTGCGCCGCTCGACGCGCTCGCCGTCCCTGGGGCCGCCCCACTCGCCGGGCGCCAGCCACATCCCGGAGCGGGCGAAGACCTCGCGCTCGTGCGCGTAGTAGATGGCGGGCAGCTCGATGGACTCCCGGCCGATGTACTGCCACACGTCCAGCTCCGTCCAGTTGGACAGCGGGAAGACGCGGACGTGCTCGCCGGGGGAGTGCCGGCCGTTGTAGAGCTGCCACAGCTCGGGGCGCTGGCGGCGCGGGTCCCAGCCGCCGAACTCGTCGCGCAGCGAGAAGACGCGCTCCTTGGCGCGGGCCTTCTCCTCGTCGCGCCGGCCGCCGCCGAAGACCGCGTCGAAGCGGCCCGTCTCGATGGCGTCGAGCAGCGGCACCGTCTGGAGGGGGTTGCGGGTGCCGTCGGGGCGCTCGCGCAGCCGCCCGTCGTCGATGAACTCCTGGACGGAGGCGACGTGCAGCCGCAGCCCGTGCTCCGCGACGGTCCGGTCGCGGTAGTCGAGGACCTCGGGGAAGTTGTGCCCGGTGTCCACGTGCAGGAGGGCGAACGGCACCGGCGCGGGCGCGAACGCCTTCAGCGCCAGGTGCAGCATCAGGATCGAGTCCTTGCCGCCGGAGAAGAGGATCACCGGCCGCTCGAACTCCCCGGCCACCTCCCGGAAGATGTGCACCGCCTCGGACTCCAGCGCGTCCAGGTGCGACAGGGCGTAGGGATTCTCGGTGTCCTCACCCACGGCAGCCACCGTCGTCATGCCAGTCCCCTCTCACTGAGCAGCGCGAGCAGCGCCGCCGCGGACTCGTGGACGCCCTGCTCGTGCGCCGCGATACGAAGGTCGGGATCGGCCGGTGTCTCATAGGGATCGTCTACCCCGGTGAGCCCCGTCAGCTCACCGGCCGCCTGCTGGGCGTAGAGCCCCTTGACGTCCCGTACGGAGCACACCTCGACCGGCGTGGCGACGTGCACCTCCAGATACGGGGTGCCGGCCTTCTGGTGCCGCTCGCGCACCGCCGCGCGGGAGTCCGCGTACGGCGCGATGACCGGGACCAGCGCCTTCACGCCGTTCGCGGCGAGCAGTCCGGCGACGAAGCCGATCCGCCGCACATTGGTGTCCCGGTCCGCGCGGGAGAAGCCCAGCCCGGCGGAGAGGAACTCCCGGATCTCGTCGCCGTCGAGCACCTCCACCCGGTGTCCGTCCGCGCGCAGCCGCTCCGCCAGCGCGTACGCGATCGTGGTCTTGCCGGCGCTCGGCAGCCCGGTCAGCCAGATCGTGGCCCCCTGGTCGGGCAGGCTCATCGCACTCTCCTGAGGTCTCGTCATGTCAGCCGTGCAGCCCGCACTCGGTCTTGCCGCTGCCCGCCCAGCGCCCGGCGCGCGCGTCCTCGCCCGCCAGCACCCGGCGCGTGCAGGGCGCGCACCCCACCGAGGCGTAGCCGTCGGTGAGCAAGGGGTTGGTGAGGACCCCGTGCTCGGCTGTGTACGTGTCCACATCATCCTGGGTCCAGCGGGCTATGGGCGAAACCTTCACCTTTCGCCGCTTGGCGTCCCAGCCGACGACCGGGGTGCCGGCCCGCGTCGGGGACTCGTCGCGGCGCAGCCCGGTCGCCCACGCGTCGTACCCGGCGAGCCCCTCCTCCAGCGGCCGTACCTTGCGCAGCGCGCAGCACAGGTCCGGGTCGCGGTCGTGCAGCCGCGGGCCGTACTGGGCGTCCTGCTCGGCCACCGACTGACGCGGCGTCAGCGTGAGCACGTTGACGTCCATGACGGCGGCGACCGCGTCGCGGGTGCCGATGGTCTCCGGGAAGTGGTAGCCGGTGTCCAGGAAGACGACGTCGACGCCCGGCAGGACGCGCGAGGCGAGGTGGGCGACGACGGCGTCCTCCATGGAGGAGGTGACGCAGAAGCGGGGGCCGAAGGCGTCGGCGGCCCAGCGCAGGATGTCGAGAGCCGGGGCGTCCTCCAGCTCCCGGCCCGCCTGCTCGGCGAGGCGCGGCAGGTCCGCGGGGACCGTCATGGGCGGCCTCCTTCGGAAGGTATCGACGGGGCCCCGGCGGTCAGGCCGCGCGCCAGCAGCCCCCGGTACCTGAGCTGGAAGGCGCGGTTGCAGGCGTGGCACTCCCACTCGCCGTGGCCGCCCTCCTCGGCGGGGCGCAGGTCCTCGTCACCGCAGTACGGGCAGTGGAACGGTGCGGCGCGCTCGCTCATGAGAGATCGGCCTCCGCGGCGCGCGCCGCCCAGGACGCGAACCGCTCGCCCTCCGCGCGCTGCGCCTCGAAGCGGGTCAGCACCCGCTCGACGTAGTCGGGGAGCTCGTCCGAGGTGACCTTGAGGCCGCGGACCTTGCGGCCGAACCCGGCCTCCAGGCCCAGCGCGCCGCCGAGGTGCACCTGGTACCCCTCGACCTGCTCGCCGTTCTCGTCCAGGACCAGCTGGCCCTTGAGACCGATGTCCGCGGTCTGGATGCGGGCGCAGGCGTTGGGGCAGCCGTTGATGTTGATGGAGACGGGCTCCCGGAACTCCGGCATCCGGCGCTCCAGCTCGTCGATGAGCCGGGCCCCGCGCGCCTTCGTCTCGACGATGGCCAGCTTGCAGAACTCGATGCCCGTGCAGGCCAGCGTGGCGCGCCGGAACGGCGACGGCGCGACCTGGAAGTCCAGCGACTCCAGTCCCGCGACGAGCGATTCGACCCGGTCCTCGGCCACGTCCAGGATGATCATCTTCTGCTCGACGGTGGTGCGCAGCCGGTCCGAGCCGTGCTCCTCCGCCAGCGCGGCGATCTTCGTCAGGGTGGTGCCGTCCACCCGGCCGACGCGCGGCGCGAACCCGACGTAGAAGCGGCCGTCCCGCTGCCGGTGCACGCCCACGTGGTCGCGCCAGCGCGAGGACGGCTCGTCGGGGGCGGGCCCGTCGATCAGCTTGCGGCCGAGGTACTCGTCCTCCAGGACCTGCCGGAACCGGGCCGGGCCCCAGTCGGCCATCAGGAACTTCAGCCGCGCGCGGTTGCGCAGCCGCCGGTAGCCGTAGTCGCGGAAGATCCCGACGACCCCGGCCCAGACGTCCGCGACCTCCTCCAGCGGCACCCACGCGCCGAGCCGCTCCGCGAGCCGCGGATTGGTGGACAGGCCGCCGCCCACCCACAGGTCGAACCCCGGCCCGTGCACGGGGTGCACGACCCCGACGAACGCGACGTCGTTGATCTCGTGTACCACGTCCTGCACGGGCGAGCCGGAGACCGCGGTCTTGAACTTGCGCGGCAGGTTGGAGAACTCCGGGCTGCCGATGTACCGGTCGTGGATCTCCTGCACCGCGGGCGTGCCGTCGATGATCTCGTCCGCGGCGACCCCGGCCACCGGCGATCCGATGATCACGCGCGGGCAGTCGCCGCACGCCTCGGTCGTGGACAGCCCGACCGCCTCCAGCTTCTCCCAGATCGCGGGCACGTCCTCGATCCGGATCCAGTGCAGCTGGATGTTCTGCCGGTCGGTGATGTCGGCGGTGCCGCGGGCGTACTCCTGCGAGACCTCGCCGATGGTGCGCAGCTGGCGGGCCGTCAGCCGGCCGCCGTCGACGCGCACCCGCAGCATGAAGTGCTTGTCGTCCAGCTCCTCCGGCGACAGGATCGCGGTCTTGCCGCCGTCGATGCCGGGCTTGCGCTGGGTGTACAGGCCCCACCAGCGCATCCGCCCGCGCAGATCGCTGGGGTCGATCGAGTCGAAACCGGCCTTCGAGTAGATCGTCTCAATACGTGTCCGCACATTGAGACCGTCGTCGTCCTTCTTGAACTGCTCGTTGCCGTTGAGGGGCGTGTGGTGGCCGACGCCCCACTGGCCCTCGCCGCGGTGGCGGCCGGCCTTGCGGCGGGGCGGGGCGGCTACGGGGCGTTCCGGCGTGGTGGCAGCCATGGCGGTGTCCTTCGGGGCGGCTCAAAGATGGCGGTCGTGCCCGCGGGCACCCCGGCGGGCCCCAGGGCGCGCGGGCATGCCCGGCAGGGCACGGGAAGCCACGGCGGCGGAGGGCGGTATCAGGGTGCGGCTCGTCCACGACGGCGGGGACGGCCGTGAAGGCGGGGGAAGTCGGCGGTGCTGGGACTCTCAGCCCGCCGGACAGATGGCGCTGGACATGCGGCCGAAGTCGACGTGGAGTCGACTCACCAAGGCAATTCCGGCGCGAGACATGACGGAAGCGTGGCACGGGGCTCTGTCGACAGTCCACCATTGTCCGCATGGCGGACTTTATTGTCCCGAAGCTTGAGATGATGTGGCTGCCGACCACGCGCCGTGCCGGCTGCTGGGGGCGAGTTGTCCGCGGGTCCGTGGGAGTTGATCGCGCAGTTCCCCGCGCCCCTTATGGGGCTTTGCCGGTGTTTCGTCCGCAGGCGGAGTGTGGCCGGTCGCGCAGTTCCCCGCGCCCCTGACGGGGCGCTGTCGGTGTGTCCTCCGCCGGTGTTCCGTCCGCGGGCGGTGCTACGCGCCCGGCCACGGGCCCGGGGTCGGGAGCGCCGGTTCCTCCTCCGTCTCCGTCCGGAACACCCGGAAACCGCGGCGCTCATAGTTGCCCAGCGCGTGCGGCCCGTCCTTGCTGCAGGTGTGCACCCACACCCGCTTCGTCGCCGTGCGCCCCGGCCAGCGGTCCGCCAGATCCCAGGCGCGCGCCGTGCCGTACGACAGCAGCAGCCCGCCGACGCGGCGTCCGCGGAAGGCCGGGAGCAGCCCGAAATAGCTGATCTCGACGGCCGATTCGCGCTGGGCGTCCGCGCTCCCGCCGTCCAGTTCGATGAACCCGGCCGGCGTCCCCCGGTCGTACGCCACCCACGTCTCCACGCCCGGCCTCTCCAGGAACTCCCGCCACCGCGCGTACGGCCAGCCGAGCCGGTCGGTCCACGTCACGTCCTGGCCCACGGCCGTATAGAGGAAGCGGCTGAACTCCGGCGAGGGGACCTCGGCCCGTACGATCCGGACGCCCGGCGCCTCCGACCCGCCGTCGGCGGGCGTCAGGTCGGCCGGCGAGGTCTGTTCCAGATGCCAGGTGGTCACCGTGATGCGATCGCTCATGCGCGTCACCCAACCACGCGCCGGCGGCGCACCCGGGCGCGGGGCCCGGCCCGCGCCGCCGCGACGGTGCGCTGCGCCAAGGCGAGTCAAGGTAACGCGTCCCGGCCGCGCCGCGCGCCCAGCACGAGCGGGGCCGTCGAGCCCGGCAGCAGGTCGGCGGCGTCCGGCGGACAGCGCAGCTGCACGTCGACGCTCTCCGCGAAGCGGTACGGGCGGTGCGTCAGCACCCCCGCCAGCGTGCGCCGGATACGGGACATCTCCGCCCGTACCGTCACCGTGCGCGTCGCGTCGCCGAACAGGTCCACCGCCAGCTCCGCGGCCGTGCGCCCGGCCCGGTGCCGCGCCAGCGCGTACAGCAGCTCCGCGTGGCGCGGGGTCAGGTCCTGCGCCCAGTGGCCCGCCTCGCCCGAGACCGTGATGGTCCAGGGGCGGGGCCGCCGCAGGTCCACCACGACCCGGTTCGCCGTCCGGGCCCGCTCGTCCGCCTGCTCCTCGGAGTCCTCAAGCCGTATCAGCCAGCCGTCCGGCAGCGGCTGCACCGAGCACATCCCGAGCGGCGGCAGCCAGACCCGGCCCGCCTGTACGGACTTGGGCAGCGCGATCCGGCCCGCCGAGGCCATCCCGACCACCGCCGCCGTCCAGCCGTCGCGGTCCACGACCAGCGCCCGGCCGCCCAGCCGGCACAGCAGCGGCGCGGCCATCGACCGCAGCCGGTCCACGGTCTCCCAGTGCCGGGCGCGCAGCTCCCCCTCGGCGACCTTGGCCACCGCGGTCACCAGGGCCAGCGTCGCCGGATAGAACGTCTCGGCCGGGCCGCTGACGTCCACCACGCCCAGCAGCCGGCCGTCCCGCGGATCGTGCAGCGGCGAGGCGGCGCACGTCCACGCGTGGTGGGAGCGCACGAAGTGCTCGGCGGAGTGCACCTGCACCGGCCGCCGCTCCACCAGGGCGGTGCCGATCGCGTTCGTACCGACCGAGTCCTCCGACCAGGCGGCGCCGAGGCCGAACTCGATGCGGTCGGCGCTCCGGCGCACCGCCCGGTCGCCGTACCGCCACAGCACTCTGCCCTCGGGGTCGGTGACGACCAGCAGATGGCGCTCGGTGTCGGCGACGGTCATCAGCCCGCTCCTGAGCTGCGGCAGCAACTGGCCCAGCGGGGACGCGTGCCGGCGGTGTTCGAGCTCCGCCGTCGACAGCGGCAGGGACGGCCGCCCGGTGTCCGGGTCGAGGCCGCTGCGGCGCACCCGGTGCCAGGAGTCGCCGATCACGGGGCGCGGAGCGGCCGGCGGCTTGCCGCCGCCCAGGACGGCATCCCGGACGGCCGGCAGGCAGCCTTGGGGGATTGGTCTGCGGTTCACGCTGCCATGGTGCCGTTGTGGCGGGCCGCGCACGCCGCCATCGGGAAGATCCGATATCCAATGGTTGCAACGCATTGCAACTGTTGCGAACCGTCGGTCCCGTGGCCAAGAGTGGCGGTGAGCGGTCGGAGGGTGGTGCCGAGTCGGCGCGGCACCACCCTCCACTGTCCCCCTGCCGTGCAGGTCACCCCCGAGGTGGCGGATACGGTAAGGACGTGCAGCCAGCGAACGAACCACCGGAGCGGCCGGTCGGGCTCCTCCACAGGGCTCGGGCCCTCTACCGCAACGTGTCGAAACGCAAGTTGGCGTGGCTGCTCCTCAAGGACACCGTCAACTCCTGCATGGAGTACCGGGTCACCGGGCTCGCCGCCGAGGCGGCCTTCTTCACCCTGCTCTCCCTGCCGCCCCTGCTGCTCGGCATCCTCGGTCTGCTCGGCTACCTCGACGTGTGGACCGACTCGCACATCATCGCCAGCGTGCAGGAGAACATCCTCAAGGCGTCCGCCACGGTGCTGTCCGACAAGGGCGTCAACGAGATCGCCCGGCCGCTGCTCGACGACGTCGTCAAGGGCGGCGCCCCCGACGTCGCCTCCATCGGCTTCGCCATCGCCCTGTGGTCCGGCTCCCGCGCCGTGAACGTCTTCGTCGACACGATCACCATCATGTACGGGCTGGAGGGCCGGCGCGGCATCGTCAAGACGCGGCTGCTCGCCTTCCTGCTCTATATCGTCGCCCTGCTGATAGGGGCGGTGGTGCTGCCGCTGATGGTGGTGGGCCCGGACGCGATGGTCTCCGTCGTGCCCTGGAGCACGGATGTCGTGCGGGTCCTGTACTGGCCGGTGGTCATCCTGCTGTCCATCGTCTTCCTGACCACGCTGTACCACGTGTCCGTACCCGTCCGATCGCCGTGGCAGGAGGACATTCCGGGCGCCCTGGTGGCCCTGACGATCTGGGTGCTGGGCAGCTTCCTGCTCCGCATCTACCTCACGCACACCGTCGAGGGCCCCACCATCTACGGGTCGCTCGCCGCGCCCGTCGCCGTGCTGCTGTGGATCGGCGTCTCCGCGTTCGCGGTGCTCGTGGGCGCCGCCGTCAACGCCGCCATAGACCGCGTCTGGCCGTCCGTCGCCACGACCGCCGCCCGCGCCGAGGTCGAACGGAGCAGGGACGCCGCGGTCCTGGCCGCCGCCGCGGCGAACGCCGTGGAACGGGCCGCGCGCGGGCTGGTCGACGACACCGAGGCCCACGGGGACGACGAGGAAGAGGAGGGTCCGGCCGGCGAGGACGTGGAGCCCCCGTCCGAATTCCCGGAGCGGTGGGCCTCGTTCCTTCCCCCGGAGGACATAAAGTCCCGGCTCCACCACTCCAAGCAGGACAAGGAATGACCTCGGTCCAGCAAAGCCCCGCAAAGCCCTGTAAAGCCTGATAGGGCTCTGTAAAGCCTTGCTGTGATACGCCGTTCCGGAGTTGTCCGTCATGCGGACAGGGCTACGTTGATCAAATGAGTTCTGCAACCACGTCAGCGCGTTCTGTAGGGGTAACAGCAGACGACCAGAGCCATGGCCGATTGCGCGCCGACACCGCGCTGCTGTCCCTCAGCGCGGCGTCCGGAGCCGTGGACGCGTTCGCCTTCATCTGCCTCGGCAAGGTCTTCGCCGGAGTGATGACGGGCAACCTCATCCTCATCGGCGCGTCGCTGGGCTCCGGAGGCGACAGGGTCGCCTTCCGCGCCGGGACGACCCTCCTCGGCTACGTGGCCGGGGCGGTCTTCGGCGGGTGGCTGACGGCGCACGCGCGAGGCCGCTGGCGGACCGTCCTGACCGTGGAGACCGCCCTGCTCGTGGCCGTCGCCGCGGTGTGGGCGGCGGGCCTCGGCCGGAGCGGCTGGCCGCATTTCGCGATGCTCGCGGCCGTGTCCCTGGCCATGGGGATCCAGGGGAGCGTCTGCCTCTCCCCGACCAACTACATCACCGGCACGCTCACCACCCTCGCGGGCCGCGCGGGGAACCGCGCGCTGCGCCCGGCCGACCGGTGGGTGGGCGGCCGGCTCCTCGCCATCGTGGCGGGCGCGGCCGTCACGGCGCTCGTCGAGCGGCTGTGGTCGCCCGGAACGGCCCTGGTGGCCGTACCGCTGGCGGTGTTCGCGCTGGTCGTGGAGGCGGCGGCGCGACGCGGGGCACCGACGGAATAGCGGCCTCCGCACTCTCTTCCTTCCTCTTCCGCGATGCCCCGGTCGGCCTTTCGGCCGATGGGGGAGGGGACGCGTCGGCTGTCCGGCCGATCCGCCGCCCCCGCTCCACGGCGCACGATCGAGCAGCGGACGTGCCCGGAGCCCCAACTCCGGGCACGGCCGCTCTCTTTCCGTACCGAACCGTGCGGAGCCGCGCGGCGCCGCCCAGTGCCGCACGGCCCCGCACCGAGCCGCCGCAGGAGCGATACGCCATGCGTCAGAGGACCGATGCCCGCGCACCCCGTACGCAGGCGCCGCGAGAACGGGCGCAGCGCACCCGCACCCCGTCCCTGCTCCGCACCGCCGCCCGCAGCCTGCGCTCCCACCGCCTGCGCTTCGCGCTGCCCGCCCTCGCCGTCCTGCTCGGCGTCGCGTTCGTCACCGGCTCCCTCATCTACAGCGACTCCGTCCGCACCGCCATGGCCCGCGCACACGCCGGCTCGCAGCCCGACGTGTCCGTCACGGTCACAGCCGACGAGCGGACCGGGCCCGCCGACCCGGCCGGGCACGGCCCCGCGCCCCGGCTCGACGACGCGCTGCTGCGCGAGCTCCGCGCGCTGCCCGGCGCGGCCGCCGCGCGCGGCACCGCCGAGGGCCGCTCCTTCCTCGTCGGCCCCGACGGCGCCCTCGTCGGCGACCTCTACCGGGCCACGGGCGTCAACTACGCCCCCGACGCCACCGGCAAGGACCCCCGCTACCCCCTCACCGAGGGCCGCGGCCCCCGCACCGGCTCGGAGATCGCCGTCGACCGGGGCGCCGCCGAACGGTCCGGGCGGAAGGTGGGCGACACGGTGCGCGTCGTCGTCGGCGGCGCGGCCCGCAGCGTCCGGCTGGTCGGCGTCTTCACCGCGAAGGACAGCCGGACGGCCGCCGGCGCCACCCTCACCGCCTTCGACACGGCCACCGCGCAGCGGCAGTTCACGGCCCCCGGCACATACTCGGCGATCACCCTCACCGCCGCCGACGGCACCGCGGACTCCCGGCTGGCGGAGCTGGCCCAGCGGAAACTGCCGTCCGGCCTGCGCGCCGCGACCGCCGCGGAACTGGAGTCCGACGCCTCCGCCGCCGACAACGACAAGCTCACCACGCTGCTGCTGGCCTTCGCCGGCATCGCGCTGTTCGTCTCCACCTTCCTCGTCGCCAACACCTTCACCATGCTCAGCGCCGCCCGCGCCCGCGAACACGCCCTGCTGCGCGCCGTCGGCGCCACCCGCGGGTACGTCATGCGCCTCGTCCTCACCGAGGCCGTGCTCGTCGGGACGGTCGCGGCGGTCGCCGGGTACGCGCTGGGCGTCGGCGTGGCCGCGCTGCTGAACACCCTGTTCGGCGTCGCCGACGGCCCGGCCGCCCCGCTGCGGCTGCTCACCCCGGTGCCGCTGCTCGCGGCGTTCGCCGTCGGCATCTGCGTCACCACGCTCTCCGCGTACCTGCCGGCCCGCCGCGCGGCTTCCGTGCCGCCCGTGGCGGCGCTGCGCACCAGCGAACCGCCGGCCCCCGCCGCACTGCGCCGCCGCAACCGGACCGGCTGGGCGGTCACCGCCTTCGGCGCGCTGCTGACCGGGGCCGCCACCGGCGACGAGAACCTCCTCTTCCTCGCCGTCCCCGTACTCCTCATCGGCCTGATCATCCTCGCGCCGCTGCTCGCCCTGGGCGCCACCCGCCTGCTGCGCTCCCCGATGACACGGCTCGCGGGCATCCGGGGCAAGCTGGCCGTCGAGAACGCCCGCCGCAACCCCCGCCGCACCGCGGCCACCGCCACCACCCTGATGGTCGGCCTCGCCATGGTCACCGCCGTCACCGTGGCCGTCTCCTCGGTGACCCGCGCGGACGAACGGGACGCCGACCGCGCCATGACCTCGGACCTGCGCATCACGGCCGTCGACTTCGCCGAGATCGGGCCCCGCACGGCCGACCGCGTCGCGAAACTGCCCGACGCCGCCGCCGTCACCCCGGTCATCCGCACCGACCTCACCCTCCCCGGCGAGCGCGACACCCTCTCGGCGACCGCCGTCAACCCCGCCGCCGTGGCCCGGCTCGCGCCCATCGACATCCGCGAAGGCTCGCTGAAGGGCCTCGGCCACGGCATCGCCGTCACCGAGCAGACGGCCCACCTCCACGGCTGGCGGCTCGGCTCCCGCATCCCCGCCACGGTCGCCGGGTCGACCGCGCGCACCACGCTGCCCGTCGTCGCGATCTACGACGCACCGGACTCCTTCACCCCCGCCCTCATCTCCACCACCGCCCTCCCGCGCACCACCGACGCCCAGCACCGCCCCCACGTCGACTCCGTCCTCATCGACGCCGCACCCGGCCGCACCGCCGCGCTCCGCGACACCATCCGCCGCACGCTGGACAACCCCGCGCTCCTTGTCCAGGACCGCGCCGACGTCCGGCGGGCCGCCGCCGCCCAGATGGCCCCGATCCTCAACATCATGTACGGCATGCTCAGCGTCACCGTCCTGATCGGCGCCCTCGGCGTCGTCAACACCATGGGCATGGCCGTCTCCGAACGCGTCCGCGAGATCGGCCTGCTGCGCGCCCTCGGCCTGGACCGCCGCGGCCTCGCCTCCGTCCTGCGCCTCGAATCCGTCGCCATCGCCCTGCTCGGAGCCGTCATGGGCCTCCTCTCCGGAACCTTCTTCGGCGCGGCGGCCGTCCTCAGCCAGGAGAGCGTCCCCCTCACGCTGCCCTGGGACCGGATCGCCCTGTGCTTCGCCGTCACCGCCGCCATCGGCGTACTCGCCGCCCTGTGGCCGGGCCGCCGCGCGGCGCGGATCCCGCTGCTGGAGGCGATCGGCTCCGACACGGAGTGAGCGGGGCACGCGCGTACGGGCGCCGGGCGGGAAAACCCGTGGCGCCCGTTCGCGCGGCCGGTCTAGCATCGGCCGTGTCCAGGACGGCGGGCGACCGCCGCCGTCGGAGCTGTGCGAGGGAAGCGGAGGTGAGGACCGTGACGGCTGTCATCGCGCTGGGCGCTGCCCAGGTTCACGAGTTCACCCATCCCACCCCCACGGTCTCCGGCTGACTCGACCTCTTCTTTTCTCCGCGCGCCGTTCGGCGCGCGCGGCCGGGGCCGCCCTTGTGAAGGGTCTTCCCTTGTCAGACATCATTTCCGCGCACCCGCTCACCGCCTACGGCTGGGACGAGGGGTTCGCCGAAAGCTTCGCTCCCCACGCCGCCGAGGGGCTCGTGCCCGGGCGGATCGTGCGCGTCGACCGCGGCCGCTGCGATCTCGTCGTGGCCGACGGCGACACCACCGCCACCGTGCAGGGCGACACCTCCCTCGTCACCACCGGCGACCCGGTGCGCATCATGTGCACCGGCGACTGGGCCGCCGTCGACCCGGAGCGGCGGTACGTACGGGCGCTGCTGCCACGCCGCACCGCGTTCGTACGTTCCACCTCCAGCAAGCGGTCCGAGGGCCAGATCCTGGCCGCCAACGTCGACCACGCGATCATCGCCGTGCCGCTCACCGCCGAACTCGACCTCGGGCGCGTCGAACGGTTCCTCGCGCTCGCCTGGGAGAGCGGCGCCACGCCGCTGGTCGTGCTCACCAAGGCCGACCTCGTCACCGAGCCCACCGTGCTCGGCCACCTCGTCGCCGACACCGAGGGCGCCGCGCCCGGCGTGCTCGTCGTCGCGGTGAGCGCGGAGACGGGGCAGGGCGTCGACGCGCTCGCCGCGGTGCTCACCGGGGGCACGGCCGTACTCCTCGGGCCGTCCGGCGCGGGCAAGTCCACGCTCGCCAACGCGCTGTCCGGAGCGGAGACACAGCACGTACAGACCATTCGCGACCGCGACGGAAAGGGGCGGCACACCACCACCACGCGCAATCTGCTGCCGCTGCCGCGGGGCGGCGTGCTCATCGACACCCCCGGGCTGCGGGGCGTCGGGCTGTGGGACGCCCAGAGCGGGGTCGCGCAGGTCTTCGCCGAGGTCGAGGCGCTCGCCGAGGAGTGCCGCTTCCACGACTGCGGTCATGTCGCGGAGCCCGGCTGCGCGGTGCTGGCCGCCGTCGCGTCCGGCGCGCTGCCGGAGCGGCGGCTGAGCAGCTACCGCAAGCTGCTGCGCGAGAACGAGCGGCTCGCCGCCCGTACGGATGCCCGGCTGCGGGCCGAGCGGCGCCGCGACTGGAAGCAGAAGCAGGAGATCGGACGGCACATGGCGGAGCGCAAGCGGGGGCCGTCGAGGAAGTAGCCCCCGGCCCGCGCCCCGAGCGTGACGTCCGATTTCCGCCGGTCGCCGGGGCGCGGGTACCGCAGACTGGTACGCGTGATGAACGAGGAGACCAGGTACGAGGCGGTGCGCGGGCGGGACGCGCGCTTCGACGGAGAGTTCTTCTTCGCCGTCTCGACGACCGGCATCTACTGCCGGCCGAGCTGCCCGGCGGTCACGCCGAAACGCGCCAACGTGCGGTTCTACGCGTCGGCCGCCGCCGCCCAGGGGGCCGGTTTCCGCGCCTGCCGCCGGTGCAGGCCGGACGCCGCCCCCGGGTCGGCCGAGTGGAACGTCCGGGCCGACCTGGTCGGCCGCGCCATGCGGCTGATCGGCGACGGCGTCGTCGACCGGGAGGGCGTCGGCGGGCTCGCCGCGCGGCTGGGCTACAGCTCCCGGCAGGTGCACCGGCAGCTCACCGAGGAGCTGGGAGCGGGCCCCGTCGCCCTCGCGCGCGCCCAACGCGCCCACACCGCGCGTGTGCTGCTGCAAACCACCATGCTGCCGGTCACCGAGCTGGCCTTCGCCGCGGGCTTCGCCAGCGTCCGCCAGTTCAACGACACGATCCGCGAGATCTACGCCAGCACGCCGACCGGACTGCGGGGCTCCGCACGCCCGGCCCCGGCCGGCCGGGTCAGGAACACGGGGCAGGACGAGCGCGACCACCCCGCCCCGGCCGGCGTCCCCCTGCGGCTCGCCTACCGGGGCCCGTACGCCGCCCGCGAGATCTTCGACTTCCTCCAGCGCCGCGCCATCGCCGGCATCGAGGACATCCTCGGCCCGACCGGCGCCCGGACCTACCGGCGCACCCTCCGGCTCCCGTACGGCACCGCCGTCGCCGAGGTGGACGAGCACGGCGCGGGGCGCGGGCGCGCCCGCAACGCGACAGCGACCGCCGCCGCACGCGGAGAGACGGCCGATGGCGGCTGGCTGGAGTGCCGGCTGCACCTCACCGACCTCCGGGACCTCGCCACCGCCGTGGCCCGGCTGCGGCGGCTGTTCGACCTGGACGCCGACCCGTACGCCGTCGCCGAGCGGCTCGGCGCCGACCCCTGGCTCTCCCCGCTGGTCGCCGCCCGCCCCGGACTGCGCTCGCCCGGCGCGGCCGACAGCGACGAACTCGCCGTACGGGCCGTGCTCGGCCAGCAGGTGACCGTGGCGGCCGGCCGCAGGCTCGCGGGCGTACTCGTGGCGGCGTACGGAAAACCCCTCTCCGCCCCCGACGGCGCCCTCACCCACGTCTTCCCCGAACCCGGCGTCCTCGCCGACGCGCCCCTGACCGAACTGGGCATGCCGGACGCGCGGCGACGCGCCCTGCGCACCGTCTCCGGCGCGCTCGCGGACGGCCGGGTCGCCCTCGACCCCGGCGTCGACCGCGACGCCACCGAACAGGCGCTGCTCGCCCTGACCGGCATCGGCCCGTGGACCGCCCGCTACATGCGGATGCGGGCGCTGGGCGACCCCGACGTGTTCCTGCCGGGCGACGCGGGCGTCCGGCACGGGCTGGCGGCGATCGGGGCGACGGCGGAAGCGGCCGAGGGCTGGCGGCCCTGGCGCTCGTACGCGCTGCACCACCTCTGGAACGCCGCGACGCCGGCGACGCCAGTGATGACGACGGCAGCGACGACCAAGAAAATGGAAAAGAGCGGATGACCGTGCTGTACACCGAGATCGACAGCCCCCTCGGGCTGCTCCTGCTCACCGGCGAACCCTCGCCCACCGCGCCCGGCGGCACCGCCCTGGCCTCCCTGTCCGTGCCCGGCCAGCAGAACGCCGTACGGCCGGGCCCCGGCGACCGCCGCGAACCCGCCGCCTTCGCCGAGGCCGAACGCCGCCTCAAGGCGTACTTCGCCGGGGAACTGCGCGACTTCGGGCTCGAATACACCACGCGCGGCACCGAGTTCCGCGAGAAGGTCTGGTCCGCGCTGGACGCCGTGCCGTACGGGCGGACGACCAGCTACGGCGAGATCGCGGCCCGCATCGGGGCCTCCCGGATGGCGGTGCGCGCCGTCGGCGGAGCGATCGGCGCCAACCCGCTGCTGGTGCTGCGCCCCTGCCACCGGGTGATCGGCGCGGACGGCTCGATGACGGGGTACGCGGGCGGCCTGGAGCGCAAGCGGCTGCTGCTGGACCTGGAGTCATAGGGCCTGGACTCGGCTGCGTACCGCCCGCGGAGTACGGCACGAGCCGCCCGCCGTACGACGCGCGCCCGTCCGGCCTCGGCGAAGGTGGAAGGCGACTGATCCGCTCCGAGCGGCCTCGGGGCGACCGATCGTCACCCATCATCCGAGGAGCCCGCCATGCCTGCCACCACCGCGGCCCGCACACCCGTGCCGCCCACCGAGCCCCCGCCCGCCCCCGGCCCGTACGCGCCGCCCGCCGAACGGCTCGACGCCGCCCGCCCGTACGCGCTCGCCCTCTTCCGCGCCGTCATCGGCCTGCTCTTCCTCTGCCACGGGGCCGCCGCGCTCTTCGGCGTGCTCGGCGGCGCGGGGCCGCAGGGCGGCACGGTCGCCGCCGGCGAATGGCCGAGCTGGTACGCGGCCGTCATCCAACTCGTCGGCGGCGGGCTGGTGATGCTCGGCTTCGGCACCCGCACGGCGGCCCTGATCTGCTCCGGCTCGATGGCCTACGCGTACTTCGACGCGCACCAGGCCACCGCCCTGTGGCCGCTCCAGAACGGCGGCGAACTCTCCGCCGCCTACGCCTTCGCCTTCCTCCTCCTGGTCTTCACCGGCCCCGGAGCGCCGGCCCTCGACCGGCTGCTCAAGGCCCGGCGCCGCGGCTAACCGACGGCGTCGACGGAAGCACCGCCGAGGACCTCCGCCCTCCTGCCCAGCACCGGCGCGGCGACCGGATAGAGCAGGAAGCCGAGGACCACGGCGGTGTTGTGTCCGAAAGCGGTGTAGTCCTCGAAGAACCTGCCGGACGCGACCACCGCGGCCAGCAGCCCCGCCATGGTCAGCAGGCGTACGGGCGGACGCGGCACCCAGTAGGCGAGCAGCCCGGCCACGCACAGGCTCCCGTAACTGACGCCGACGTCGATCGCGCTGCCGAAACCGCGGTCCGGGAAGTGCGCGCTCTCCGTGTGGAGCAGGGTGGTCAGCACCCCGGCGGTGACCAGGGTGGCCAGCACATGGCCGAGGAAGAACACCACGACCGTGCGGAACGTGCCGAACCGGCGCTCCGCGGGCGCGAGGACGCACAGCGCCAGCAGGGCGACCATCGGCAGATCCGGTATCTCGATCCACAGGGCGGAGTCGACCAGGACCGCGACGGGGTGCTCGGCGAGCTGGGTGAGGTTGGTGCTGTGGCTGCGCAGCACCTCGGCCCGGCCGCCCGGGTCCAGTTGGAAGAGGACCACCGAATGGACGACGAGGAAGGTCCAGAGGGCGGTGGTGGCCGGGGCCGTCACCACCCACGCCCTGAGCCGTGTCCCGGCGCGCCGGAGCCGGAGCGCGCCGCTTCCCCCGCGCTCGGGAGCCGGGGGAGGGCCGGCCGCCGCGGCTTCCTGCTCGGCCCGTCCGGGGCCCGTATGAGAGTCCATCAGCCGATCATCGGCTCCGGGCGGACCACTGCCATCGGGGATCTCCCGGACACACCCCTGACCCCTGGGGCCTGGCTCAGGCGTCCGGCAGCCCCCAGCGCGGGGCCGGGGCGTTCGCGGTGACCGGGCCGACAGTGAGGCCGGGGCGGTCCCCACGCGCCGTGATCAGCGCCGTCTCCCCCTTGCGGAGCGCGATGCGGAGGGTGCCGCCCGTACGGTCGTGCCCTCCGTGCCCGGCGGCGCGCTCGTACCGCAGCGGCCGCCCGTGCGCGTCGCGCACCTCCACCGGCCCTTCGATCCCGTGCCGGACCACGCACGGCGCGCCCGCCTCGCTGTGCAGCCGCACCCACCGGGTCCGGCCCTCCTCGCGGACCGCGCTCAGCAGGAACGCGCCCTGGGTGCGGAAGTCCCGCAGTGCCGCCGCGCGCCAGGAGCCGGGCAGCGCGGGGAAGACCCGGATCACGCCGCCCCAGCTCTGGCACACCATGTCGTGCAGGGACTGCGCGGCCGACAGCGGCGTCTCGATGACCGGTCCGGACTCCTTGTACATGGTGTTCGGCTGGATATAACGGGCCATCAGCTCACCCAGGTATTTCAACGCATCGTCACCACGCCCCATTTGAGCGGACATCGAGGCGGCCCCGGTGAAGGTGTAGCCCTGGAGCGCGCCCTCGAAGCCGACCCAGTGGTTCAGCGACTTCTCGATGAGCGCGCGGTGTTCGGGCTGATCCCACGTCACTTCGTAGAGGGGGTAGACCGCGAGCATGTGGGAGTAGTGGCGGTGGGACTTGGCGAACGGGACGCCCGCGCCGATCATGAAGCCGTTGGCGTCGGTCGGGTACGGGGCCAGCCTGGCGAGCACCTCCCGCCAGCGCGGCGCGAGCGCGTCCCGCACGCCCAGCGTCTCCGCCGCGTCCAGCAGGGTCGAGCAGCCCCAGCGCAGCAGCATCAGGTCGTAGTTGCAGTCCGGCGCGTTGACGCCGTACTCGGGGGAGAAGGTGGCGGGCAAATGCAGCCTGCCGTCCCGGCCGGGCGTCAGGAAGTGCAGGTAATAGGTGACGGCCTTACGCAGCAGCGGGAAGACGACGTCGCGGAGGATCGACTCGTCCATGGTGTGGCGGTAGCTCAGCCAGACGTTGTGCAGCGCCCAGGTGAGGTTGCCGACCTCCGGCGTGGGCGGGTCCTGGCCGGGCACACCTACCGCGTAGCCGCCGTTCGCGACGGAAGCGCCGTTCAGCAGCGTCATGTCGGTCGTACGGGCGATGCCCGCCGAATCCGCTCGGTACGGCTTCGCCAGCTCGTCGCTCAGCCGGTGCCGGTACTCGCTCAACGCCCTTGTCACGGCGTCGAGTTCGAGGTGGTTGGAGCCGTGGATCAGCCAGTACTCCAGCTGCACGTTGAGGTTCCACCACGTGGCCGGCCAGGGCGTGGGCTCCAGCCAGGGGCCCGACGTCGCCATGACGGGCGCGTCGCGGCGGGCGGCGGACGCGGCCTTGTAGAGCTGCGCCCAGTAGAAGCGCTGCAGCCGGGCGTCGGGGACCGACAGGAAGCTCTTCCGGTAGTACCGGTGCCACCAGGCGCGATGGGAGGGCGCGAGCGCGTCGTACGGCAGCGCCGCCGCGCTCCGTACGGTCCGCAGCGCCTGCGCGCGGGCGGTGGCCCGGGGGTGGGACCAGGCGACGGCGGCGTACAGGGTGCGCCGGCCGCCGTGCCCGTGCGCCCGCTCGCGCCACGCGGTGACGTGCTGACCGCCCGCCAGCAGCGGCTGGACCGCGGCCCGTACGCCCCCGTGGTTCGCGACGGTCGCGGGCGGATTGCCGGCGTACCCGGCGGGCAGCGGCTTGAAGGCGGCGCGCGGGCTGATCGCCTCGGCCGGGTGGAACGCCCAGCGGAAACCGCGCTCGCCCGCGCTCGGGACGATCTCCACGGCCAGCACGGAGCGCGCGTTGTGCACCATGGCGCGCAGCGCGAGCGTGCCCGCCTCGGTGGTGATGGTGCCGGTGAGCTCGGCGTCGTGCAGGCCGAGCCGCCAGTCGACGCCGGTGATCCGCCCGACCGGTTCGAGGGTGAACCAGCCGATGGGCAGCCGGGCGAGGCCGAAGAGGGAGCCGAACTCGGGGCGGTGGTCCTGCACCTCGCTGTGCTGGACGTTGAACCGGACCGCGTTGCGGCCGGGCTCGGCGTAGATGCCGGAGCCGAGCAGGGCGTTGCCGAGGAACGGGCCCTCGTACCAGGTCTTCGGCATGGTCCGCCAGACGAGGTCGGCGTCGGAGAGGACCTCGTGCCAGGGGTCGCGTCGCGAGCGGCTCTCGGAGGCGGGGACGGGCGCGGAGGCGGGGACGGGGGCCGGGAGCGCGTACGCGGGCGGGGGCGCGAGCCCCACGGCGCCCGCCGCGCCCGCTGCGAGGGCTCCGCCGAGCACGGCTCGTCTGGATGTGCCGCTGGATGTTCCGTTCGGGGTATCCATTCCGCCTCCAGGCGCGTGCGACGGGCTCACACTGATCCGGCTGACTCGTCCGTCGGCCGATGCGTCCGTCAGCCGATGCATCGGGTCGGCCGATTCATCCGAGGTTTCCACCGGAGGAACGTAGGAAGCGCGGAAGACGACGTCAATAGTTCTGACAGAGATCCGATGAGTGGGGGGCCCTCGCGACGGTGCGATCCTCGCGACGGTGCGATCCTCACAGCGGTGCGGTCCTCGCGACCGTACGGGCCGGGCGTCAGCCCCAGACGACCGAGCCCGCCCACGCGCCCACCGCCAGCAGGCAGGCGAACAGCTCGACCAGCACGCTCGTCCCGATCGCCCGCATCACGCCCCGCGTGGACGCCCACGCCTGGCCGTGGCCGCCGAGCCGCCGCCGCTCCACGCCGTAGATCGCCGCGACGAACCCCAGCGGGGCCCCGGCCAGCGGCACCACGAAGAACCCCACCACCCCGGCGGCCCCGGCCAGCCGGAACGTGCGCCGGGTGATGCCCGCGCCGCGCAGCGAACGGGCCGGCAGCAGCCACTGCACCGCCTGGTTCAGCAGCAGCACCGCGGTCGTACCGGCCAGTACGCCCCAGGCGAGCGTGGTCCGCGCGGTCATCGACCACCACAGCACGCCGGCCCAGACGATCGGCGGCCCCGGCACGCCGGGGGTGACCACGCCCAGCAGGCCGAGCAGCATCACCAGCCCGACCAGGAGTAGCTGCGGCGTCTCCATAAGCCAAGGTTGCCGGAAGCCGTGCGGGTCCGCTTCCGGGCGAATATCGACATTCGTCACGTACGGGCGCGGGGGCCCCACACGCCCCGTTCCTCCCGGTCGCCGCCGAAGCGGACGTACGGCTACCGCCCGCCCGCGTGCGCCGGAGAGGACCCGCGCGCGCCCGCGTGCCGGTTCACCTCGCGCGTGCCGGTGTACGCACGCAGCCCCCTCGCCCCGTCACCGCCCGCTGCGGGACACCCAGCCCCGCTCGTACGCGTGCCACCCCAACTGCAGCCGGGTGGTCACCCCCGCCAGCCCCATCAGCCCCTTCACCCGCCGCTGCACCGTCCGCAGCCCGAGATCGAGCTGCTTGGCGACGCTCGCGTCCGTGAGACCCGCCAGCAGCAGCGACAGGATCTCCAGATCCGTGCCGTCCGGCCCCTCCGCCGGGTCCTCGTGGACCGAGCCCGCCACGCCCAGGCGCAGCGGCAGCGCGTCGCGCCACACCGCCTCGAAGAGCCCCATCAGCGATTCGAGCAGCCCGCTGGCGTGCACGACGAGGGCCGCGGGCTCGGCGGACCGCGAGGTCAGCGGCACCATCGCGAGCGTACGGTCCACGATCACGAGCTTGGTGGGGACCCGGTCCACGACCCGTACCTGCTCGTCGCGGCCGAGGGCGGCGGAGAGCTCGGCCAGCCCGTGCGGGCCGGAGAGAACCGCGCGTTCCAGCACCGCGCGGTAGCGGACGCCGCGCTGCGCGGCCTGCTCCTCCGCGTCGTTCTCGATCCCCGTCACCGCCTGCGGAACCCCGGTGACCAGGGCGCACACCTCGTCGGCCGCCCCCAGCTGCAACTGCAGGAACCGGTGCGCCACGGCGCTCGCACCCGTCACCACCTCCACCAGGTCGTGCACGGCGGGCTCCGCGGCCTCGGCCCGGTACTCCTCGGCGAGCAGCGCCGCCGCCAGCTCCGCCTGGTCCAGCTCGTGGCGCTGCTGGGTCAGCAGCGCCCCCAGCGCGACGGCGGGCGGCGCCGCGACCCAGCGGCCGGGGCGGGCGGAGGACTGCGCGGCCAGCCCCTGGCGCTCCAGGCGGCGCAGGGTGCGTACGGCCTCCTCCTCCGGCAGCGTCAACCGGTGCGCGAGGTCGGTCAGCTCGGCCGCGCCGAGCGCCACGAGCGTCCGGTAGGCCGTTTCCTGCGCCTCGTCCAGACCGAGCGCGGTCAGCATGCGATGTGCCCTCCCCATAGGACCGTTCCCGCCGGTTCCACCACCGGTTCCGTCACCCCTTGGCGGAAATGAGCCACGGCACAATTCCGCCTCGGACATCATCCCCGCACTCCCCGCCGCTCTGCCAATGTGACGGCACCGCAGCACCGGACGGCGGCTCCCGCACCGGCGGGAGCCGTTGTCGCGGGCTGACACGCCACCGGAGACACCGCGCCCTCGGGCGCACCGCTCGGGGAGATTGAGGAGATCGATGCGTCCGATATCGCGTACGGCCCTGGCGGCGGCGAGCGCCGCCGTCCTGGCCGTCACCGCGTTCGCACCGTCAGCGGCCGGGGCGCCGCACGGCGGTGGCGACGCGGGCAGGAGACCGATCGTCGGCAGCGAGGCGGCGGGAGCGGCGGCGAAGCAGGGCAGCGCCGCGACCGTCACGCTGGTGACCGGCGACCGGGTCCAGGTCGTCACCGACAGCCGGGGCCGCAGCACCGCCACCCCCCTGCCGGACTCGCAGGGCCGCCAACCGCTCGTACGGACCCGGCAGTTGGGCAAGGACCTCTACGTCTACCCGGAGTCCGCGACGGCGGCGCTCGCCGCGAAGCGGGTCGACGAGGAACTGTTCAACGTCACCGGCCTGATCCGGCAGGGCTACGACGACGCCCACACCGGCGACCTGCCGCTCATCGCCACCTACGGCCGCTCCGTGGACGTCGCCCGCGGCGCCCCCGCCGCCCCGCGCGGAACGCGGCGCGGACTGCTGCTCCCGGCGGTGGACGGCGTCGCGCTCAAGGCCGACAAGAAGCAGGCGGGCCGGTTGTGGCAGGACGTGACCGAGGGCCGCTCCCGCGCCGGCTCCGGGGTGCGCAAGCTGTGGCTGGACCGCAAGGTCACCACCACCCTCGACCGGTCGACGAAGCAGATCAACGCGGACAAGGCGTGGGCGGCCGGGTACGACGGCAAGGGGGCGAAGGTCGCCGTCCTGGACACCGGCGTGGACGCCGGCCACCCGGACCTCAAGGGACGCGTCGCCGACTCCCGCAACTTCACCGACTCGCCCTCCACCGACGACCGGCAAGGCCACGGCACGCACACCGCGTCCACCGTCGGCGGCTCGGGCGCGGCGAGCGGCGGAAAGAAGAAGGGCGTGGCGCCGGGGGCGGACCTGCTCATCGGCAAGGTCCTCGACGACGGCGGCTCCGGCGCGAGTTCATGGATCATCGCGGGCATGCAGTGGGCCGTCGACCAGAAGGCCGACGTCGTCTCCATGAGCCTCGGCTCCCTGGAGCCCAGCGACTGCACCGACCCCATGAGCGAGGCCGCGGCGCGGCTCGCGCACGGCGACAAGACGCTCTTCGTCGTCGCCGCGGGCAACACCGGACCGGCCAAGCCGTCGGTCACGTCGCCCGGCTGCGTACCGGACGTCCTCACCGTGGGCGCTGTCGACCGCGACGACACCACCGCGCAGTTCTCCAGCCGCGGCCCGGTGCTCACCACGCACACCCTCAAGCCGGAGATCGCCGCGCCCGGCGTCGGCATCTCCGCCGCCGCGGCCGGGGGCCGCGGCGTCTACGCGTACCAGACGATGTCCGGCACCTCGATGGCCACCCCGCACGTCGCGGGTGCCGCGGCCATCGTCCGGCAGGCGCACCCCGACTGGACGGCCCAGCAGGTCAAGGCCGCGCTGGTGAGCTCCGCGCAGACCGGCGGAAAGGTCGGCGGCGCGGACGAGACCGGCGGCGGCCGGCTCGACGCGGGCCTGGCCTACCGGCAGAAGGTGCTCGGCGCCCCCGCCGTGCAGGGCGGCAGCTTCAGCTGGCCGCAGGACGCCTCGGACCGTACGAGCGTGGACGTGCCGTACACCAACACCACAGGAACCGACGTCAAGTTGACGCTCTCCGTGGACGGCGTGCGCGGCGACGACGGGTCTCCGATCCGCTCCCGAGTGGCGCGGATCGGCGAGCGGCAGATCACCGTTCCGGCGGCCGGCACGGTGCGGGTGCCGCTGCGGCTCGACCCGAGCGCGCGGCTGACGCACGCCCAGTACGGCGACGTCTCGGGCCGAATCCTCGCCAAGGGCAAGGGGGTTCGGGTGTCCGTGCCCTTCACGCTCCACATCCAGCCGCAGACGGTCACGCTCCGGGTAAAGCTCATCGACCGGGACGGCGCGCCGGCGCGGGGGGCTTCCTCGCTCGACGTGGTCAACACCGACGCCAGCACGGGGGAGCAGCGCGTCAATGACGGGGCCAAGGAGCAGATGTTCCAGGTGAGGCCGGGCGACTACCTGCTGAGCAGCTTCGTGACGAGCGGCGGAAATGACGACAACTCAGCGCCCGACTCGGTCAGTTACGTGGCCCACCCGCAACTGTCCCTCAAGAAGGACACCACCGTCGTCCTCGACGCGCGCACGGCGCACCGCCTCAGCGTGCGCACCGACCGTAAGGCCGAGGTGCGGCGCACCGTGCTGTCGTACGGGCGCTGGTGGGACGACACCTGGGTGATGGCCGGCTCGCTCAGCGCGCCCGCCGACGTCAAGAACGTCTACGCCTCCGTGGTCGGCAAGGCCAGGGACGGCGGGTATGAGTTCAGCAGCAGCTGGCGCGCGTACGGCTCCGACGCCAAGGGCCCGTACGTCTACAACCTCTCGTACCCGGAGCGCGGGCCCATCGGCTCCGACCGCGCCTACCGGGCGCGGGACAAGAAGCTCGCCGCCGTCACCGCCCGCTGGAACGCGGTCGGCAAGGCCGCCGACTACGCCGACATCGTGTCGCTGCGGCCCACGTGGAACCCCGCCGCGACCATCGGCATCGGCGTCTTCGACCAGGTCCACGCGCCCAGCACCCGCACGGAGTTCTACACGCCGGGAGGCGGCAGCTGGCAGCACCAGGCGCAGACCACCTTCCCCTTCGCCGCCGTCCTCCAGGACCAGGACCGCACGTACCGCGCCGGTCAGCGCCGCAGCGAGGAGTGGTACCGCGGCGTGCTGCGGCCGGACGCCGCGCGCGACGCGCAGGGCAAGCGGCTGCTGGTGGCGGAGCGGCAGGGCAGCCGGATGGGCGTCCAGCCCGCGTTCTGGAACGACGGTTCGGGCGACCACTGGTCGTACGGCGGGTCGTTCGGCGACATCGGCAACATGACGCTGCGCCGGAACGGGACGACCATCGGCGAGAGCCCGTACCCGTACGGCGTCTTCGACGTCCCGGACGGCGACGCCGCGTACGAACTCCAGCTGAACACCACGAAGTTGGCCAGCTCCGACCGCAACTGGGCGCGCTCCACGGAAACCACCACCACGTGGAACTTCCGCTCCCACCGCGAACCCGACGTCTACTCCCGAGGGCTCCCCGTCCTCTTCCCCTCCTACGACCTCCCGGTCGACGGCCTCAACACCCTCCCGGACGCCGACGGCCAGCGCATCGCCCTGTCGGCCGGCGGCCACGCCGGGTACGAGCCGGGCGCGATCACGAAGGCGTCGCTGTCGTACTCGTACGACGCGGGCAAGACGTGGAAGGCGGCCGAGGTGACCCATAAGAAGGGCACTTGGGCCGCGGTGGTGAACCACGCGGGCGCCTCCGGGAAGCAGGTGACCCTGAAGGTCTCCCTGACGGACGCCAAGGGCAACTCGGTCACCCAGACGGTGACCCGCGCCTACGACGTGCGGTGACCCCGGGGCGGGGCCCGGCCGGCAGCACGCCGGGTCCCGCCGTACCGCAGTACCTTCGGAGGCACTGTTCCCGGATCCCCTGGACTGTGGACAATAAGGGCATGAACCAGCAGGGGGAGCAGCACGACGGCAACGCCGACGACTGGTGGACCCAGTTGTACGACGAATCCCAGCCCGACACGAACTCCTCCAGACCGGCCGCGCCGACGAGTGACACGGTTCCTCCGCCGCCCGGCCCATGGGCCGAAACCCCGGCTCCGCCCCCACCGGCTTCGCCGACTGACGTCATCCCCGCCCCGCCACCGCCCGGCCTTCCGGGGGAGGGGGCGCCGTTCGCCTGGTGGTCCCCGGGGCCGACGGCCGACGCCGACGCCCCGGCCTTCGGCCCGGTCGAGGGCGACGGCCCCTGGGACCCAGAGCGGCCACCGGCCCCGGCCGGGCCGCCGGGCCTGCCAGGGTTCCCGGCTGTCGCCGGGCCGCCGGACCTTCCCGTGCCGCCGACGGTTGCTGGCCCATCGGACCTTCCCGGGCCCCCGACGGTTGTCGGCCCATCGGACCTCCCCGGGCCCCCGACTGTTGCCGGCCCACCGGACCTTCCGCAATCCCCGGCCGTCGCCGGGCCGCCTGATCTGCCCGGTGCTCCGGACGCAGCGGGGCCGCCCCTCCTCCCCGGTTTCGCGGACGCCGCCAGTCCGCCCCATACTCCCGGTCAGCCGTATGCGGCCGGAGCCCCGGACGTAGCGGGTCCAGTCCAGCTCCCCAGCTCGCCGGAGACGGCTCCGCACCCCGCCGGAAGCCCCTCCGACGCGCCCGTGAGCGCCCCGGCGGCCGAAGCCGCTGACGCGGTCGTGAACGCAACCGCGTCACCACCGGCTCCCGGCACCGACTTCGGCACCGACTCCGGCATCGACTTCGTAGGGGATCGGCCGCCGACCTACGAAGCCGAGCCGACCGCGCTCCCTGAAGCCGACCCCGCCGATCTGGGCGGACTGGTGCCGGACACGGTGCTGGAGGGGGCGCGGTGCGGGGCGGTGACGTTGCGGGCGGTGTCCCTGCGGGGGGATTCCGCGCGGTATCGCGGGGAGGCGCGGCGGGACGCGCTGCTGATCGCCCGGTTCGGGAGCGGGGAGGACGGGCTGGTGCTGGTGGCCGTGGCCGGTGGGGCGCGGGCCGCGTCCGACGCGCATCGCGCCGCGCGCGACGCCTGCGAATGGATCGGGGGAGCCGTCGGGCGCAGCCGAGAGCGCCTGGCGGAGGACATCCGCACTGGTCACCGCGGTGCGCTGGAGTCCGGGCTGCACCGGCTCACGGACCGTTCGTACGGGCGGCTGCGGGCCCGCGCTCATGAGCTGGGGCGCCATCCGGCCGAGTACTCCGCCACCCTGCGCTGTCTGCTGCTGCCCGCCGACCCGAAGTGCGGCACACGCGTCTTCTTCGGCGTCGGCGACGGCGGTCTCTTCAGACTCCGTGGCGGGGTCTGGGAGGACCTGGAGCAGACGGGCGCACAGGCCGGCGGTGACCGCATCACCGTCGATCTCGGAATCATCGGCCCAGGTCCAGGTCCAGGTCCAGGTCCAGGTCCAGGCTCAGGCTCAGATCCAGGGACAGGTCCAGGCCCAGATCCAGGAACAGGCCCAGGCGCGGAGCCCGGCTCCGGCCAGGCGCCCACCGAACCCTTCCGCTTCCAGCTCTGCTCCGGCCTCCCCGGTGACGCCCTCCTCCTCTGCGGCCCCGGCCTCGCCGAGCCGCTGCGCGGCGAGCCGGCGTTCGGCGAGCGCCTCGCCGAGCGCTGGACGGCCGGCGGCGGGCCCGGCGCGGAGCCGCCCGGCCTCGCCGCCTTCCTGGCCGACGCGCAGCTGCGCGTGAAGGGCTACGCCGACGACCGCACCGCGTGCGTCGTCTGGGAGGCATAGCGGCGCGATCCGTGGGTTGATGGAGGGTGGCTCCCGCACGACCGGTACGGGAGCGACCGGCAGCACCCGAAGGGACGAGCGCGCAATGGCGAAGCAGACCGTGGCGGAGCAGACCGTGGACATCCTGGTGAGGGCCGGGGTGCAGCGGCTCTACGGTGTCGTCGGCGACAGCCTCAACCCCATCGTGGACGCCATCCGCCGTAACGCCGCCATCGACTGGATCCAGGTACGCCACGAGGAGGTCGCGGCCTTCGCGGCGGGCGCCGAGGCCCAGCTCACCGGAAAGCTCGCGGCCTGCGCCGGCTCCTGCGGCCCCGGCAACCTCCACCTCATCAACGGCCTCTACGACGCGCACCGCTCCATGGCCCCCGTCCTCGCCATCGCCTCCCACATCCCGAGCAGCGAGATCGGCACCGGCTTCTTCCAGGAGACCCACCCCGACCAGCTGTTCCGCGAGTGCAGTCACTACAGCGAGCTGATCTCCAGCCCCCAGCAGATGCCGCGCGTCCTGCAGACCGGCATCCAGAACGCCATCGGCCAGGGCGGCGTCAGCGTCATCTCGCTCCCCGGCGACATCGCCGGCGAGCAGGCCCCGGAGCGCTCCATCGAGCACGCCATCGTCACCGCGCGCCCCTCCGTGCGGCCGGGCGACGCCGAGATCGAGGCGCTCGCCCGGATGGTGGACGACGCCGACCGCGTCACCCTGTTCTGCGGCAGCGGCACGGCGGGCGCGCACGACGAGGTGATGGAGTTCGCGGAGCGGGTGAAGTCCCCGGTGGGGCACGCGCTGCGCGGCAAGGAGTGGATCCAGTACGACAACCCGTACGACGTCGGCATGAGCGGCCTGCTCGGCTACGGCGCCGCGTACGAGGCCACGCACGAGTGCGACCTGCTGATCCTGCTGGGCACCGACTTCCCGTACAACGCCTTCCTTCCGAACGACGTGAAGATCGTCCAGGTCGATGTGCGCCCCGAGCACCTCGGCCGCCGCTCCAAGCTCGACCTCGCGGTATGGGGCGACGTGCGCGAGACGCTGCGCTGCCTGACGCCGAAGGTGCGGGCCAAGCCCAGCCGCAAGTTCCTCGACAAGATGCTCAAGAAGCACGCCGACGCGCTCGAAGGCGTCGTCAAGGCGTACACCCGCAAGGTCGACAAGCACGTGCCGATCCACCCGGAGTACGTGGCCTCGATCCTGGACGAGGAGGCCGCCGAGGACGCCGTGTTCACCGTCGACACGGGCATGAACAACGTCTGGGCGGCCCGCTACCTCACCCCCAACGGCCGCCGCAGGGTGATCGGTTCGTTCACCCACGGCTCGATGGCCAACGCCCTGCCGCAGGCGATCGGCGCGCAGTTCATCGACCGGGGTCGGCAGGTCGTCTCGATGTCGGGCGACGGCGGATTCTCCATGCTGATGGGCGACTTCCTCACGCTCGTCCAGTACGACCTGCCGGTGAAGGTGGTCCTCTTCAACAACTCCGCATTGGGCATGGTCGAGTTGGAGATGCTGGTCGGCGGGCTCCCCTCGTACGGCACGACCAACCACAACCCCGACTTCGCGGCCATCGCGCGGGCGGCGGGCGCGTACGGCGTGCGGGTCGAGAAGCCCAAGCAGGTGCGGGGCGCGCTGCGCGACGCCTTCGCCCACAAGGGCCCGGCGCTCGTGGACATCGTCACCGACCCGAACGCCCTCTCCATCCCGCCGAAGATCAGCGCCGAGATGGTCAGCGGCTTCGCGCTCTCCGCCGGGAAGATCGTGCTGGACGGCGGAGTGGGCCGGATGCTCCAGATGGCCCGCTCCAACCTCCGTAACGTGCCCCGCCCCTGACGGGTAGTCACTCCACAGTCGGGCTCAGACGCAGCGTCAGGATCTGGAACGGCCGCAGCGACACCGCAATCCCCTCCGGCCCCGAATCGGCCGGCTCCAGCGGCCGTTCCAGCAAGTCCGTCACCTCCGCCCGAGCGACCGGGAACCCGGCGCGCAGCACCCCGTCGGCCCGTCCGCCCCGCGACTCGTACAGCCGCACCACCACATCACCGCCGCGGTCCTCCGCCGCCTTCACCGACTCGACGGTGATCGCCGGATGGCTCACCGAGACCAGCGGCGGGCGCGCGGGCGCGGCCGTCGCCCGCAGCGGCAGGTTGAGCGCGAGCCCTTCCGCGACCGCGTCGCCCACCGCCGCCCCCGGCAGCAGCGCGTACGCGAAGCGGTGCGCGCCCTGGTCGGTCTCGGGGTCCGGGCTGTGCGGGGCGCGCAGCAGGGTGAGCCGTACGGTCGTGCCGAGCCCGCGCTCGTGCGGGGTCCGCGTCACGTCGTGCCCGTACGTCGAGTCGTTGAGCAGCGCGACGCCGTAGCCCTCCTCGGCGACCCGCAGCCAGCGGTGCGCGCAGATCTCGAAACGTGCCGCGTCCCAGCTGGTGTTGGCGTGCGTCGGCCGGTGCACATGCCCGAACTGGATCTCGGCCGCGCTCCGTTCGGCGTGCACATCGAGCGGGAACGCGGCCTTGAGTACCTTCTCCGACTCGTGCCAGTCGGCGTCCGTGACGACGTCGAGCCGCCGCGCCCCCGCGTCGAGGCGCACCGCCTGCTCGACGCGCGACGCCCCGAAGGCCCGTACGACCGTGACCTCGGCGCGCAGCGGCCCCGCCGCGGTCAGCTCGACGGACTCGGCGTCGGTGAGGTCGGTGTGCTTGCGCCGGTAGTGCCGGTCGATGTCCCAGGCGTCGTACTGGTTGGGGTGGTCGGGGTGCAGCTGCAGCAGGTTGCCGCGCCCGCCGGGGGCCAGCACCTCGCGCCCGGCGGTCAGGTCCCGTACGGACGTGACCAGCCCGTCACGGCGGTCGACGGTGACGTGCAGCAGGCCGTTGTCGAGCACGTACGAAGCGTCCTCGGCGGTGGCGCCCACCGCCTCCGCCTCCTGGGGCTCGGCCGCACCGAGCGGCGCGGAGCCCAGTGCCGGGGCGGCGGCGTAGACCGCCACCCGCCCGTCGGGGAGCCCCTGCGTGCGGACGCCGGGCGGCAGCGCCCGTGCCGCGTCCCGGTCGACGGCGACGACCTCGTGCCGCCCGTACGGCGAGGCGTTGAGCACGGCGAGCCCCGCGCCGCCGCCACCCCGGCCCGTTCCCGCGCCCGTTCCCGTTCCCGCTCCCTCTCCCGTTCCCTCGCCCAGCGCCCGTACCGCCTCCGCCGTGATCTCCGCCAGCTCCGCGGCCACCCGCGCGTAGGTGTCGCGCGCCTCGCGGTGCACCCAGGCGATGGAGGAGCCGGGCAGGATGTCATGGAACTGGTGCAGCAGCACCGTCTTCCAGAGCCGGTCCAGCGCGTCGTGCGGATAGACGTATGACGGCACGTCAAGAGACGCCGCCGTAGCCCACAACTCGGCTTCTCGCAGCAGGTGTTCGGACCTGCGGTTGCCCTGCTTCGTCTTCGCCTGCGTCGTGTACGTGCCCCGGTGGAACTCCAGATACAGCTCCCCGGACCAGACGGGCGCCTGGGCCCCGTACTCCTCCTCGGCCGCCGCGAAGAAGGCCGCCGGCCGCTCGATCTCGACGCGCGGCGACCCCTCCAGCGACCGCAGCCGCCGGGCCCGCTCCAGCATTTCGCGGGTCGGCCCGCCGCCCCCGTCGCCCCAGCCGAACGGGACGAGCGAGCGCGTGGCGCGTCCCTTCTCGGCGAAATTCCGCTCGGCGTGCGCGAGTTCCGCGCCGCTGAACTGGGAGTTGTAAGTGTCCACCGAAGGGAAATGCGTGAAGACGCGGGTGCCGTCGATGCCCTCCCACCAGAAGGTGTGGTGCGGCATTCGGTTCGACTGGTTCCAGGAGAGTTTCTGGGTCAGAAACCAGCGGATTCCGGCCAACCTGGCGAGCTGCGGGAAAGCGGCGGTATAGCCGAAGGAGTCGGGCAGCCACACCTCCTCCGTTTCCACCCCCAGCTCCTCCAGGAAGAAGCGTTTCCCGTGCACCAGTTGACGGGCCAGCGCCTCGCCTCCTGGCATATTCGCGTCGGACTCGACCCACATCGAGCCGACCGGCACCCAATTCCCCTCCTGCACCGCCCGCCTGATGCGCTCCCAAATGTGCGGCTGATTCTCCTTCACCCACGCGTACTGCTGCGCCTGCGAACACGCGAAGACCAGCTCCGGATATTCGTCGGCGAGCTCCGTGACATTGGCGAAGGTACGGGCCGCCTTGCGCACGGTCTCGCGCAGCGGCCACAGCCACGCCGAGTCGATGTGCGCGTGGCCCGTCGCCGAGACGCGGTGCGCGCTCGGGTGCGCGGGCCGGGCGAGCACCTCGGACAGCGCGGCCCGGCCCGCCGCCGCGGTCCCCGCGACATCGTGCAGGTCCAGCGCGTCCAGCAGGTCCTCCAGGGCGCGCAGGATCTCGTGGTGCCGCGACCGGTCGGCGGGCAGTTCCCGCATCAGCTCGACGAGCACGTCGATGTCGAGGAGGAGGTGCCACACGTTCTCGTCCAGCACGGCCAGGTCCGCCGAGGCGAAGCGGTACAGCGGCGCGTCGCCCGAGGTCAGGACGTCGCCGAGGCGGGTCGGCGCGAAGCCGTGGCGCAGTACGGCCGGGTTGGCGGCGGCCTCCAGGAGGAGGTGGACCGGCTCGCCCCCGGCGGCGCGGGCGGCGACGGCCACATGCCGGTTGCGGGGGTGGATGCCCTTGATGGGCACCCCGCAGGCGTCGTGGACCAGCCCCTCCGCCTGGAACCCCGGCCCGTCGCCCGAGAAGCCGGGGTCGATGACCGCCTCCACCCGCCGCCCCGCCCACGCGTCCGGCACCGCGCCGTCCAGCCGGAACCAGCTCGTCGACCAGGGCCGCCCCCAGGCCGTGCCGGTCGCGAAGGGCTCGTACGTCCCCTTCAGCGCCTCCTGTACGGGCACGGGCTCGCCGGGGGCGTGCCAGACGGCGAGCACCAGCGGGGTCCGCTCCGCGTACTGCGCGGGCCGGATGAACTGGCTGAGCGCCCGTTCCAGGCGCCCTTCCACCAGTGGTCGGTCGTTGTGCATCACGGCTCCTAGGCGTCGGTCACCGCATTCATGGTCCTAGCATCAATTCCCGCTCGGGGTATGGCGCACCCGTCCCCGCCGCCCATATCGCCATGTTGACGGCTCAACAGGAGTCGGGCACGGTGACGCGGGGCATGCATTCCCGTGAACGTGTTCGATGCCGGACTGTCGAGGGAGCGGTCGGGGCGGGGAGGAATGAAGAGGCGTATTTCAGGTTGGGCAGGCGCGGGGAGCCGGCATTGCGGTGCCGGTTCCCACCATGCCTCCGAACCCGTGGAGGGGGACATTCAGCCGTATCTCATGAGGCGGCTCCGGCGCGCCGATCTGTCGGCGGTCTCGGACGTCCGCCGGTCGCTGCGGGAAATGCTGCGGGAGTGGGGGGTGCCGGGACAGGCCGATATCGCGGAACTGCTGACGAGTGAACTCGTCGCGAACGCACTGGTGCACACCGATGACGGCGCGGTGGTCACGGCCGCCATCGCCGAGGGCCCGGACGGGCTGCTGAAGGGCCGGCTCCGGGTGGAGGTGCGGGACTTCATCGCGCGGCGCCCTACGCTGCGCGCCGCGGCCCACGCGGACGACACGTCGGGGCGGGGCCTTCAACTGGTGCACACCCTCTCGGACGCCTGGGGGGTGCGGGCGCACGGCGTGGGCAAGGCCGTGTGGTTCGAACTGAACGGCGGACCGGCCTGATGCCGGGGTGTCCGGTCCGCCGCGGACCACCGCGGCTCAGCCGAACTGCCGCTCGATCTCCTTGAGTTTCTCCTCAAGGGAGTCGAGCCGCGGGATCGTCTGAGTCTCGTCCTCGGCGGTGAGGTCGATCGGCTCGGGGTCGGTCACGGCCTGCAGCGAGGGCCGTGAGCGCACGGGGAGCTGTTCCGGCTCCGGTATCGCGGGCTCCGAGCCGATCTGCGGCGGCTGCTGCACGGCGGACGGGGCGGCGGGCACCTGCCGGCCCCGGCCGCGGCCCCACACCCGGTGCTGCCGGTTGTACGCCTTGATGCGGGCCCGCTCCAGCTTGGCCGCCTCGCGCTGCCGGAGCCGCTCCTGCTCCTTCTGCCGGCGGTCGTCGCGCACCTCCTCGACGGCCTCGTCGAGCGACCGCACCCCTTCGAGCAGCATCAGCGACCACGCGCGGAACGTCTCGCGCGGCGCCCGCAGCCAGCGCACCATGCGGATCTGCGGCAACGGACGCGGCACCAGGCCCTGTTCGCGCAGCGCGGCGCGGCGGGTCTGCTTGAGCGCCCGGTCGAAGAGCACGGCGGCCGACAGCGACATGCCCGCGAAGAACTGCGGCGCGCCCGCGTGGTCCAGCCCGCGCGGCGCGTGCACCCAGTTGAACCAGGCGGCGGCGCCCGCGAACGTCCACACCAGCAGCCGGGAGCCGAGCGCCGCGTCGCCGTGGCTGGCCTCGCGCACCGCGAGCACCGAGCAGAACATGGCCGCGCCGTCGAGTCCGAACGGCACCAGGTACTCCCAGCCTCCGGAGAGGTTGAGGTTCTGCCGCCCGAAGCCGACCAGGCCGTGGAAGGAGAGCGCGGCCGCGACCGCCGCGCAGCAGAAGAGGAGCACGTACGACGCGCTGCCGTACACGGCCTCCTTGCGGCGCCGGCGCTCCTCGCTGCGCTCCCAGGTGTCACCGGCCTTGGCCCCGTCGTCCGCGGCGCCCGCGCGCCGGCCGCGCAGGAACACCGCCGCCGCCACCGCGATCCCGACGAGCGCCACGGCACCCGGAAGTGCCCAGTCCAGCGATATGTCGGTCAGTCTCATTTCGCGTCCCTTGCATAGCAGTACGGCGTTTCCCGCGCCATCCTGGCGGAATCCGACTGTTCGCCAAGGGGTTTTGGAGCAAGAAGTCGCCAATGAGCCCCAAGGGCCTACGAATAGGTGTGTTCCCGTTCGAACTCGCGGGACGGAAAAGCCGCCTGCGTTCTATTCGCATCACTCGATCGAATGAATTGAACGAAGCTATATTGCGGAGAGTCGCTCAATGCGCTCGGCGTCGCAGGTGCGCGGGCAGGTGACGCAGGTGTCCTTGGGGCGCAGCGTGTAGAAAAGGCAGCAGCTCGCCCGGTCCCGCGTGGCCAGCGCCTCGCCCTGATGGCCGGTCAGTTCGCGGAAGGCCGCGCCGCCGACGTACGGGCCGGTGCCGCCCGGCAGCAGCAGCCCGAGCTCGCGCTTGGCCCGCGGCTCCGCGCCGAACAGGTGCCCCAGATACCAGAGCCCCTCGACGACCTCGTCCGTGGCCATGCCCCACAGCGCCCGCCGCCCCCGCCGCATCCGGGGCCGAAACCCGTCCAGGACCGGTTCCAGGTGCTCGGCGAGCGCCGCCCGCAGCTCAGCGCGCAACTCCTCCTCGTCCGCCGCGACCCGCGCGCCGGGCAGGGCCGCGGCCGGGTCGCCCGGCAGGCAGGAGAACGAGTCGATCCGCGCGGTCATCCGGCCCGAGGCGCGCTGGTAGGCGACGCCGTCCGCCGGGACGCGGGGGACCCGGCGATCGAGGAACCAGGGGACCGTGAACAGCAGGCAGGCGGGCCAGGCGTACCGGTGCAGGCCGAAGGTCGCGACGACGTCCGGGCGGGCCCGCTCCCCGTAGTCGGCGAGGAGCTGCGCGTCGTCCCAGGCGAGGAAGGCGTCGAGCGCGGCGCCGCCCGCCGCGAGCTCGGCCGCCGAAACCCAGCCGTCCCCCCGCGGGGGAGCCTCTTCGGTGACGGTCAGCCCCGGAAAGACCTCGGAGAGCCTGGTGTACGCCGCGCCGACCGGCGACGAGGGGAGGGGGAGCGGGAGGGCTGCGGCAGTGGACATGCGGGGCACCACCGAATCACGATCATTTGCAGGTAAGCCTTACCTTACCTGATGGGAGGGTTGATTGACTGCTCCAGTATTGAATCGCTCCACTGTTTGAACTGTCACAGGGCCCGCCTATCGTTCATAAAGGACGACAGGAGGAAGCAGATGGAGCAGGGCCGAACGGAGACCGCGCCCGCACGGCTGCGGATCAGTGTGCCGGCGCAGGCCACACCGACCGCGCGCGGAGAACACCCCTGCGCCGAGCCCGCGTACGGCCGCCCTGCCACCGGGCCGGGGCCCGCGCCCGCCGCACAGCCGCCGCCCCCCGCGCGGAAGGTCCCGCAGCGGCACTCCGTACGCGGCCAGATACTGGACGCCCTGCGCTCGGCCCTCGTCGGCGGCGAACTCGTACCCGGCGAGGTCTACTCCGGCCCCGCGCTGGGCGAGCGGTTCGGGGTCTCCGCGACCCCCGTCCGCGAGGCGATGCAGCAGCTCGTCCTCGAAGGCGCCGTCGAGGTCGTCCCCAACCGCGGCTTCCGCGTCGCCCGCCGCAGCGCCCGCGACCTCGCCGAACTCGCCGAGATACGGGTCCTGCTCGAAGTCCCCGCCATGCTGCGCCTCGCCCGTACGAGCCAGAGCGTCGACTGGTCCGCGATCCGCCCCCTCGCCGAGGCCACCACCACCGCCGCCGCGCGCGGCGACCGCGCCGCCTACGCCGAGTCCGACCGCGCCTTCCACCGCGCCCTCCTCACCCTCACCGGCAACCGCCAGCTCGTCCTCATCGCCGACGACCTCCACCGCCGCTCCCAATGGCCCGCCCCCCACACCCCCTCCGCCCGCCCCACCGACCTCATCACCGACGCCTCCGAACACCTCGCCCTCCTCGAAGCCCTCGCCGCCCAGGACGCCGCGACCGTCGAGGAGCTGGTGACGGGGCATTTCGCGGGGGCGGTCTGACGGCGGGCCACTGCCGCGGGGCCTGAGTCGAGCGGTGCGCGGCGGGCGTTAGCGGTTTGTTAGTCGATCATCAGAGGTTTCGAGAACAGTTCTCTCCGCGTACGCGAACGGCTCGTACGTCACCGCAATGCCGAGGGGAACCCCATGTCGCACCGCACAGTGCTCCGTCGAGGCGGCAGGGCCGCTGCCGTTGCCGCCCTGGTGGCCGCTACGGCGGTTGGGCTCGCTGCTTGTGACGGGGGGAAGTCCGACTCGGCGGGCGGCTCGTCTTCTTCCTCCGCCGCGCCCGATGCCCGGGCTTCGAAGAATTCCGCGGAGGCGGACTCGGTCACCAGGGACGCCCCGGCCGCCGACAAGGCCGATGCCGACAAGGCCGATGCCGACAAGGCCCCCAAGGGCGCCGGCGACAAGAATTCCGCTCGGGCTCAGCACAGCGCCGCGGCGCACGGGGCTACGACGCACGCCAAGTCGTCGGGGAGCGGTTCCGGCGGCGGTCGCTGTACGACAGCGGAGCTGAAGGCCGGGTGGGGCGCCAAGCCCGACATGAAGAGCGACCAGCAGCAGACGGCCTCCGTGTGGCTGAAGAACACCGGCACCGGCGACTGCACCATGAGCGGGTTCCCCGGCGTCCAGCTCAAGCCCGCCGCCGGCAGCGCCATCGACCTGCCGCGCTCGTCCAGGAAGCCGGTTCCCGTCAATCTGAAGCCGGGCGAGGACACGTCCTTCACCATCCGGCTGCTCGCCGAGCCGCTCGACTCGGACCAGCACACGATCAAGCCGAGCACGGTGCTGGTCACCCCGCCGAACGAGAAGCAGCACTTCCAGCTCAAGTGGCCGTTCGGCGGCGCCATCCTCGACCAGTCGATGGCCACCCACCCCGGCACGTTCGTCAATCCCGTCAACGCCGGCTGACGCCTGACACGGTTACCGGCCGCGGTTCCCTTCCAGCGAACGCAGGCCCTCCACCAGTAGTCGCAGACCGAATTCGAAATGGGCGGTGAAATCGCCCCCGGCCAGGGCGGGCAGGCCCGTGGCCAAGTGCGGGTAGGGCCCCGACGCCACTGCGTGACGCAGGCGTTCGGGGTCCGCCGGCGTTTCGCCGTCGGCGCATTCCGGCTGCAGCGCGGCCTGTTCCTCCAGTGTGTGGCCGAGGGTGAAGGCGCCCACCGCCATCAGGGCGCGCGCCGCGTCCTCGTCACCGAAGCCCGCCTCGCGCAGCACACCCGTCACGGCCTCGGAGAAGCCGAGCGTGTTCGGGCCCGTCGAGTGCGTCCCGGCGTAGACGCGTGCGCCGTCGCGCCGGGCGAGCAGCGCCGTCCGCATGGACCGGGCCAGCGCCGCCAGCCGCTCGCCCCAGTCGCCCGCCGCCCCTGAAGCGGCCGCCTCCGCCGCGACCCCGGCCAGCATCCGTTCCGCCATCGCCGTCAGCAGCTCCTGCTTCGTGGCGAAGTGGCGGTACAGCGCCCCGGCCCGCACCCCCTCGGCATCGGCCAGCCGCCGCATCGTCAGCGCGTCGAGGCCGGACTCGTCCAGTAGGCGCAGCGCCGTCTCGACCGTGCGCGACGGTTCGAGCCGCGCGGGACGGCCCCTGGCGGTGCTCGTGGCGGTGCCCGTGGCGGTGCTCGTGCTGCCTTCGGCGCTTGACGGAGAACTCATGGACCCCACTATAGTGAACAGCGTTCACGTGAACGCTGTTCACTAAATGAGGGAAGGTGTCTCCGTTGGACACGAATCCGCCTGACACGCACGCCGGTACGCCGGACACGCACACCGATGTGCTCGTCATCGGCGCCGGCCCCACCGGCCTGATGCTCGCCTGCGAACTGGCCCTGGCCGGCCTCCGGCCCCGCCTCGTCGAGCGCCGCACCGAACCGCAGCGCAACTCCCGCGCCCTGACCCTCCACCCGCGCAGCGTGGAGCTGATGGACCTGCGCGGCCTCGCGCCCCGCTTCCTCGCGCTCGGCGCCACCCGGCCCGGCTGGCACTTCTCCGGCCTCGACACCCTGCTCGACTTCGCCGCCCTGGACAGCCGCCACGGCTACACCCTGTTCCTGCCCCAGGCCCGTACCGAAGCCCTGCTGGCGGAGCGGGCGCGCGAGCTCGGCGTGGAGACGGAGCGGGGGTACGAGGGGGTCGGGCTCACCGAGCACGCCGACGGCGTCGACGTGGAGCTGCGCGGACCCGACGGCGCCGTCGAGACCGTACGCGCCCGCTACGTCGTCGGCTGCGACGGCGGCCGCAGCTTCGTACGGCAGGCCGCCGGCATCGGCTTCCCCGGCGACGACGAAACCTTCACCGGCATGCTCGGTGACTTCGCGGCCGTCGACGCGGACCCCGCGGCCCTCGCCGCGGCGCGGGCGCTCGGCGTCATCGCCGCACCGATGGAGGGCGGGCTGACCCGGTTCGTCTGCATGGACCCGGAGCGGATGCGGGTCCCCAGCCGGGAGCCGGTGACCCTGGAGGAGTTCCGGGCGGCCCTGGTCCGGAGCTGCGGCACGGACTACGGGATCGCCGAGCCGCGCTGGCTGTCGCGGTTCGGCAACGCCACCCGGCTCGCGGACCGCTACCGCTCCGAGGGCCTCGCCGGTTCCGCCGGCGCCGGCCGCGTGCTGCTGGCGGGCGACGCCGCCCACATCCACTTCCCCGCGGCGGGCCAGGGCCTCAACACCGGCCTCCAGGACGCCATGAACCTGGGCTGGAAACTGGCCGCCGAGCTGCACGGCTGGGCGCCGCCGGGGCTCCTCGACAGTTACGACGCCGAGCGCCGCCCCGTGGGCCGGTCCGTCACCGAGAACACCGCGGTGCAGACGATGCTCATGGAGCTGACGTACGTCCCGCAGTACCGGCGCCCGGCCGCCGCGCTGCGCGAGCTCCTCGACGAGCTGCTCGGGATGGCGGAGGTCAACCACCGTCTGGCCGGGCAGGTTTCGGCCCTGAGCACCGCCTACCCGCCCGCCTCGCCGGACGCCGACCCGCTCGTGGGACAGCGCATGCCCGACATCGGGCTGACCGCCGACGGATCGGAGGCGGTACGGGCGTACGAACTCTTCCACCAGGGGAGGTTCGTGCTGCTGGACCTCGCCGGAGGCGCCGACGCGGCGGAGAGCGTCACCGCAGGCTGGAGCGCCCGCGTCACGGCGGTCACCGCCGCCGAGCATGAGGGACACGCCGCGCTCGACGGGGTGCGCGAAGTGCTCGTACGCCCCGACGGCCACGTCGCCTGGGCCACCCGGACCACCGACGAGGCCGCCCGCCGCGCCGGACGCGCCGCCGCGCTCACCGCATGGGCCGGCGGCTGATCCGCGGTGCGCGCGGGGCGGACCGTATGGCAGGGTCCTCGGGATGAGCGACGACTACGAGATCTCAAGTGACCCGGCCCGCCTCGACGCGGCCCTCGTCCACCACTGGCTCTCGACCGACGCGCACTGGGCGCTCGGCCGTTCGCGGGACAAGCAGGACCGGGCGATCGCCGGTTCGCTGAACTTCGGCGCGTACGACCGGGTGTCCGGCGCCCAGGCCGGCTACGCGCGGGTGGTCACCGACCGGGCGACCTTCGCCTGGCTCTGCGACGTCTACATCGATCGCGCGGCACGCGGGAAGGGCCTCGGCACGGCCCTGGTCGCCGCGGTCCGCGACGAGTTGGAGCCGTACGGGGTGCGGCGCATCCTGCTCTCCACGCCGGACGCCCACGGGGTCTACGCGAAGATCGGCTTCCGGGGGCTGGCGGAGCCGGACGAGTGGATGGCCTATAGCTATAGCTGACGCAACGTCAATTGCCTTAGCCGATGCGTAAGTCGATCGGCCCCGTCGTCGGGTTCGGCGGGGCCGGTGACCAGTCGCCGGGCGGCGCGCGCGGCTCACTCCGGCGCCGCCGCCTCCTCCAGCCGCTTCGCGAGCCACGACGGGACCCCGCCGAGCAGATGCACCAGACGGCGCGCCTCCTCCCTCAGCCGGGCCGCCTCGTCGGCGTCGGGTTCGACCTCGGCCAGGGAGGCCAGGGCCGGGGCGATGCCGATCAGATAGCCCAACTCCTCGCGTATGCGCAGGGATTCGGCGAATCCGTGCCGGGCCTCGGCGAGCCTGCCGTCCTCCCCGGCCATCGCCGCCACGTGCCGCCAGGTGGAGGACAGCAGTAACGCATGGCCGTGGGCCGTGGCGCCCGCGTGGGCGCGCTGGAAGGCGGCCGCCGCGCCGGCCGGGTTCCGGGACAGGTGCTGGGCGATCAGGCCGCGCCGGAAGTCGAGCAGCGGGCGGGTCGGCGATCCGGGTCTGAGCAGGGCCGCCGCCCGGCCCAGCGCGGAACGCGCCTCGTCGGCCCGGTCCCGCACCCCGAACAGCGTGGAGGCGTACGCCAGGCTGCCGCGCTCGCACGCCGCCGCCCCGCGCGCCTCGTCGTCGTCGGCCAGCGCCTCCGCCGAGCGCAGCGCGTCGGCCGCCGCCTCCCAGCCCGTCGCCGTGAACATGCACCGCTCGATCAGCACCCCGGCGCGCCGCAGCGCGAGTTCCGGCTCCGTCTCGGCGCGCGGCGCGAGGAGGGCGGCGGCGTCGTCCCAGCAGGCGCGCGAGCGCAGTCTCCATACCGCCCGGTCGAGCGGATCGCCACCCGGAGGGTGTGAACCCTCTGGCTCCGACAACCCAGAATCCCGCATGGCGGTATCCGCCACAGTGCCCTCCCCAAGCGCGCCGTCGAGCTGGAAGCCTGTCCGCATCAGAGCACGAAGACGTGGGCCCGGCCAAGGGTCTGGTGTGAAGCAATTCACAAACAGCTCGGCCGCTCCTGGACGCCGGCCTCGCGCACGCGGCAGCCGAAGTCCGGTGAGCCCGACGAGGATTGCCGAACCCTCACGTCCCGCGACTCCCGGCGGTAGAGGAAGGTTACCGAAGAGATCGCAGGTCACCGACCAGAGGTGGGCGAAGGGCCGTGGTCGGCGCGTGATCGTGGAATTTGCCGCGGCAGCAATTTCTCTCGCCCCTGACACGGCGCGCCCGCATGATCGGAGAGGAGGGCGCGGCGACCGGGCCGCGACATCTTTTGTACGGACATGACGTCCGATCAGTGCCATCAGGAGGAACCATGCCGCAGTCCGCCCCTTCGCCCGCTCCGTCCGCCGCGCCGGCCCTGGACGTACGGCACCGTCTGGTGGAGGCGCCCGGCGGCCGGATCCACCTCGTGGAGCAGGGCAGCGGCCCGCTGGTCCTCCTGGTCCACGGGTTCCCCGAGTCCTGGTACTCGTGGCGCCACCAGCTCCCGGCGCTCGCCGCCGCCGGGTACCGCGCGGTCGCCGTCGACGTGCGCGGCTACGGCCGCTCGTCGACCCCCTCGGACGTGGCGGCCTACCGCATGCCGGCCCACGTCGCCGACAACGTCGCGGTCGTACGCGCCCTCGGCGAGGAGAGCGCGGTCGTCGTGGGCCACGACTGGGGCTCGACCATCGCGGCCAACACCGCTCTGCTGCGGCCCGACGTCTTCACGGCCGTGGGACTGCTCAGCGTGCCGTACGCGCCGCGCGGCGGCATGCGGCCCACCGACGCCTTCGCGATGATCGGCGGGGACGAGGAGTTCTACGTCAGCTACTTCCAGCGGCCGGGGCGGGCCGAGGCGGAGATCGAAGCCGATGTCCGCGGGTGGCTCGCCGGGTTCTACGCCGGGCTGTCGGCGGACACGATGCCGAAGGACGGGGCGGGAGGGCTCTTCTTCGTCCCCGAAGGCGCGCGGCTCTCCGACCGCTTCCCGCGCGGCGTCCTGCCCTCCTGGCTCACCGAGGCCGATCTCGACTTCTACGCGGGCGAGTTCGAGCGGACCGGGATGACCGGAGCGCTCAACCGGTACCGCAATGTCGACCAGGACTGGACGGACCTCGCCGCCTGGGACGGCGCGCCGATCGCCCAGCCCTCGCTCTTCATCGGCGGCGGACTCGACTCCTCCACCACCTGGATGGCCGACGCGATCGAGGCGTTCCCGCAGACGCTGCCCGGTCTGGTCTCCTCCCGCGTCCTCGACGGCTGCGGCCATTGGATCCAGCAGGAGCGCGCGGAGGAGGTCAACGAGCTGCTGACGGACTGGCTGCGGGGGCTTCCCGCCGGCCGGGAGGGGGCCGCGGCTGACGGTTCATGACCTGATGGCCCATGGCCTGACGGTCCATGACCTGATGCCCATGATCTGATGGCTCATGGCCTGACGGCTCGTAACCTGACGGCCCGTCGAGCCGGACCGTACGGACGCGGCCGCCGCCCGAGCGGGGAGGCTCGGGCGCCGGCCGACTCCCGTGCAGCCGACGTCAGTTGGCCGCCACGAACTTCTTCGCCAGCGCGTCGCCGCGCTTGACGGCGTCGCTGTGGCTCTCGATCGGGTTGGCCTGCGAGTTCTTGAAGAGGATGTAGGTGACGCCGGACTCGGCGCCGCCGGTCTCCGGGTCGGGGTCGATGCCGAGCCCCTTGGCGGCGGCGTACGACGCCTCGCCGATGATCTTGTCGGGGCCGGTGTCGCCGACGACCGCGTACTCGACCTGGTTGTTGTAGATCACGGCCACCACGCCGCCGCCCTTGATGCCGGACTTGGTGTAGTCCCAGATGCCGCTGACGCTCGGGACCACGACGTACGGCAGCTTCTCGGCGGTGAGGGGCTTGTCGTCGGATGTGTGGTAGTAGGTGTCGTCCTGGAACCACGGGTCGGTCTGCTTGTTGCACTTCGATGTGACCTGGCCGTCGCAGTCGACGTCCATGTCCGCCTTCCAGAAGACGGCCCCGGTCTTCTCGCAGACCGGAACGGTGGCCGAGGTCTCCTCGTCCGTCCGGTACTTGCCCTTGGATATCTGTTTGCAGCCGTTGACCTTCGCCAACAGGTCCGCGGCGCTGACCGAGCCCTCCTGGAGCCGGGTAGCGGACGGCTTCGAGGCCGCGGCGGCCGGTGAGTTGTGGGCCTGGGCGGCGGCGGGGACGACGGCGAGAGCGGTGGCCGCGGCGGCGATGCCGACGGCGAGGGTGCGTTTACGCATGGGGGATCCCTCTGTTAGGAAACCTTCCTTACCGTGCCGCGTCAATGTCCCCGCATGGGCATGACCGCGTCAACCCTTCCGGCGCCCGCAATTCCGGAACGCCGGACGCCGGGACGCCGCACGGCCGCCGCCCGCACCGCTGACGGCCCGTCGGCCCGTAGATCCGTACGCACCCGGCGCCCCGCACCCGGCACCCTGCGCCAGACGCCCGAAGCCCGCCGCCTGACCTGGTGATTCGCAGGCGATTCCGGCTAGGTTGCGCAGCAGCCGCCCGTAGCGATCACGGCCGGTGCCGGACGGACCGAACTGGGGGAGAGGCATGCCCGAACAGCAGCACAAGACCTTCCGCGCCATCGAGGTGGGTGACGGCGGCGACGGCCGATGGGCCGCTCACGCGCGAGGCCGCTGGCCGGTCGCCGAGGGCTGGTTGAGCGAAGAGGGGCGTACGGCGGCGGGCGCGGCGCGGGCCCGCCGGCTCTTCGAGACGCATCTGCCCGAGCTGGTCCCGGTGCTCGACCGGCTCGCCGGGCAGCTGGACCGGCCCGGCGGCGCCACCTACCTGACCCACGCCGCGCTGCGGCCGTTCTTCTCCGGCTGCACGCAGACCGGCGCCCCCGGCGCCCTGCTGCGCAACTACGACTTCGCTCCCGCACAGTGCGAAGGCACCATCGTCTCCTCCCATTTCCTGCGCCCCGTGATCGGGATGCAGGAGGAGGGGTGGGGGCTGCTCGACGGGATGAACGACGCCGGGCTCGCCGTCTCCCTCACCTTCGGCGGCCGGTACGTGCACGGCCCCGGCTTCAGCGTCCTCATCGTGCTGCGCTACCTCCTGGAGACCTGCGACACCGTCGGCGAGGCGGTCGCCGCGCTCCGCTCGATACCGGTCGGCATCCCGCAGAACATCACCCTGGTCGACGCCGAGCGCGCCGTGACGGTGTACACCGGCCCCGACATCCCCCTCACCGAGGCCCCGGACGCCTGCGCCGCCAACCACCAGAACCTGCCGGTCCCCGAGGAGCAGGAGCGGTTCACCCGGACCCAGGAGCGGCTGGCCACCGTACGCGCGGCCGTAAGCGCGGGCGTAGGCGCGGCCGTGGGGATGCAGGGCGTCGAGGCCGCCGCGATGCTGCGCCCGCCGCTGTATCAGTTCGCGTACGACAAAGGGCTGGGCACGGTCTATACGGCCGACTACCGGCCCACCGAAGGGCGCGTGGTCTACCACTGGCCCGGCGCGAGCTGGGAGCAGTCCTTCGCCGCCTTCGCACCGGGAGAGCGGACGGTGGCCCTCGGAGCCAACTAGGGAGCCGCGGCGGGTACGGGGGACGCGCCGCCGGGCAGCGGTGTCCCGGCGGATGCGCCGTCGGCGTCGGCGTCGATGGGGGCGGTGGCCCGGTGGTGTCTGCGCACCGCCTCGGCGAGGAAGGCCGCGCTGAGCAGGGTGAGGACCGTGGCGCCCGCGAACACCGCCGGGTAGCCCAGTGACTTCGGGCCGGCCAGCGGGACCAGCTGCGCGATGGCCAGGTGGGAGACGAGGAACGGGATCGCCGTGAAGCACGCGACCTGGGTCGCCGGACGGTTCTGGCGGGTCAGCGTGAAGGCGAGCAGCGTGGACAGCGCGGAGAAGGTCGCGTACGAGACGCGGGAGACCAGGACCGAGAACAGGGTCAGCGAGGCCGCGTGCAGGGCGGCGGCCGCGATCAGCAGGGCGCAGGAGAGCGCCTCCCCGCAGACCACGGCGAGGACCAGCCGCGGCCGGGGGAGCCGCCGCACCGGGATCCACAGCAGCGCGCCCACGAAGGACATGGCCAGGCCCGCGGTGCCCATGAAGGCGCCGATGGTCCGCGGGGAGAGGTGCTGGTCCACCATGAGGACCGAGGTCAGCTTGTGCGCCAGGCCGACGCCCAGCCAGTTCAGGGTCAGCCCGGCGACGGCCAGCAGGCCGATCAGGCGGGTTCCGGAACCGGCCGCCGTACGGTCCTGGGCGCGGGCCGCGGCGGCCGGCTCCGCCGCGTCCTCCGGCCGCTCCCGCAGCAGCAGCACCGGCACCGCCGTCACCACGCCGATGGCCAGGACCAGCAGCACCGCCGTCCGGTAGCCGAGCGTGAGGGCGACGCCGCCGCCGATCGCGGTGCCCAGCAGGATGCCCATCGACTCCGCGGCGGAGAGCCGGCTGCGGTGCCGGGCCGGCGCCGCCCGCATCACCAGCGCGTCCCCGGCGGCCCGTTCCCAGCCGCTGAACAGCCCCACGGCCACCCCGCAGGCGGCCAGCGCCGGCCAGGAGCGGGTGAGGAGCAGGGTGCTCAGCGCTATCAGCACCAGCAGCCGGAAGGCGAGCAGTTGGAGGCGGTAGGAGAACCGCCGCGCCGCGAGGCGGTCCAGCACCGGCGCGACGACGAAGCGGGTGGACCACAGCACCATCACATACCCGAACAGGGCGACCTGGTGCAGCGAGCCGCCGCCCGCCCGTACCAGGACCGGCAGCGCCGAGGCCACGTAGTCGATGGAGACCAGGTGGCCCAGGTAGAGCAGGGCCATCGCCCAGCTCGCCCGCGAGGGCGCGGCGGTGGTCGCGGTCGGCGTGTCCGCGGCGGTGGTCGGGATCGGCGCGTCCGGTCGGAACCGGAAGGCCGGGGAGAACTTCGCCATGCGGGCTCCGTTTGCGTCGTCTTGCCTCGTCACACACGCTTCTATCGCTCTTGCATACAGTATGCAGATACTGGATCTCCGCAGAGAGCCGCCCCCCGGCGGTGGGCGCGCGGACGCGAAGCGGCCCCTGGCGAACATTCGCCAGGGGCCGCTGAGCAGGGGACGCGCGTCAGCTCATCCGCAGCGCCAGGAAGAAGTCCAGCTTGTCCTCCAGTCGGGACAGATCCCGGCCTGTCAGCTGCTCGATCCGCCCGACCCGGTACCGCAGGGTGTTCACATGCAGGTGCAGCCGGGCCGCGCAGCGCGTCCAGGAGCCGTCGCAGTCGAGGAACGCCTCCAGCGTGGGGATCAGCTCGGCGCGGTGACGCCGGTCGTAGTCGCGCAGCGGGTCCAGCAGCCGAGCGGTGAAGGCGCGGCGCACGTCGTCCGGTACGAAGGGAAGGAGCAGCACATGGGAGGCGAGCTCCTGATGGCCCGCGGCGCTGACCGCGCCCGGCCGGGCCGCGGCGACGCGACGGGCGTGCCGGGCCTCCTCCAGCGCGCCGCGCAGCCCCTCCGCGGAGTGCACGGCCGCGCTGACGCCCAGCGTGAGCCGCCCGTCGTCGGCCAGCCCCCGCGACAGCGGCTCGCGCACCGCGGCCAGCAGCGCGTCCGCGTGCAGACCGGGGGCCGGCGCGTCCTCCGCCTCGTCGTCGGGGAGCGCGGGCAGCGGTACGAGCGCCACGGCCTCGTCCCCGGTGTGCGCGACCGCGATCCGGTCGGAGGGCTCGGGGCCCGCGGCGGCCGGGTCGACCAGCACCTCCTCCAGCAGCGACTGGGCCACGGCGCCGCCCGGCACGTCATCGCCCGCCCACTCGACGCGCGCCACCACGACCTGCCAGCGCGGGGCCGCGCCCAGCCCCGGCAGCAGCACGGGGGCCGCCACCCGCAGCCGGGCCGCGATCTCCGCGGGCTGCGCGCCCGACTGCACCAGCTCCAGGACCTCCTGCGCCAGCCGCCGCCGCACGGTGCGCGCGGCGTCCCGCCGGTCCCGCTCCACCGCGATCAGCTGGGTGACGCCATGCAGCAGGTCGAGCCGCTCCGCCGGCCAGTCCCCGGCGTCCGCCTCGACGGCCAGCACCCAGTCCGACAGCACCGTCTCCCGCAGGTCGCGCCCGCCGCCGCGGACCGGGAAGAGGGAGTACGTACCGCCCCCGGCCGTACAGCGGTACGGCCCGCGGCGGCCCGTACGGGACGCGGCGAGCTGCTCGCCCGCGAGCGCGGCGCGCACCTCGGCGGACAGCTCCGATCCGCCTCCGGAAGGCCCCCCGCCGGAAGGTCTCCCGGAAGCCCCGCCTCCGGCGGCCCCGCCCCCGGAAGGTCTCCCTCCGGCAGCCCCCCCTCCGCTCGCGGGGGCCCCGGCCGAGCTGGCCCCGCCCGACGAGCCGCCCGCGATCCGGCGCCCGGTGGGGGAGAGCACCCAGGCCCGCAGGTCCAGGTCCGAGCCGAGCAGGTCGAGGACGACGTCCGGCCCGCCGCCCGCCGGGCCCGCGGTCATCAGCCGCCGGTGCCGGTCGACGACGGCCGCCAGGTCCCCGGCCCGCTCGCCGGAGACCTGCCGCACCACGTGCTCGGTGATCGACGCGAACGACACGCTCTCCACGACCGCGAAGAGCGGCAGCCGGTGGCGGGCGCAGGCCGCCACCAGATCGTCCGGCACCGGCCCCGTCTCGGCCTCGCCCGCCGCGAGCCCGGCGATCCCGGCCGCCGCGAGGATGCGGACGAACCGCTCGGAGTCCTCCGGCTCGCGCCGCCAGGCGAGGCCGGTCAGCACCAGTTCGCCGCCGGAGAGATACCGGCTCGGGTCGCGGAGATCGGTGGTCATCACGCCGCGGACGGTGCGCTCCAGCTCGTCTTCGCCACCGAGCAGCCGCAGGCCCAGGGCCTCGGTCTCCAGCAGGGTGCGCAGCCGCATCGTCGTCTCCGCCGATCTGTCGTGTCGTCACCAGTGGAATGCGGTGAGGTTTCCGGACCCCGCCTTTCGTTCGAATCTACAAGACCGGGCCCGCGACCAGCCAACTGCTTCATGGTTTCGGTGACTGCACCCGGCGGCCGCCCCCTGCGTGTACTGGGCGCACGCCGTCCGAACGGGACAGGAAGCACCAGTCGCCGCCGGCCGGGCGCGCGTCCGGCGCCCCCGGTGCCGTCCCGGCACAGCCCCGAGCAGCTCCCTCGAACGAACTCGAACCTGAACGCGCACTCGACCCCGACCGCGAACGCGCACTCGAACCCGATCGAGAAGAGACACACGCCCATGGACTTCCTGCGCCCCACCCGCTGGGAGGACGCGCTCGCCGCCAAGGCCGAGCACCCCGCGGCCCTGCCCATCGCCGGCGGCACCGACGTGATGGTCGAGCTCAACTTCGACCAGCGGCGGCCCGAGCACCTGCTCGACCTCGGGCGCGTCGCCGAGCTGACCGAATGGGAGACGGACGGGGAGCGGGGCGCGGGGTGCGTACGCCTCGGCGCCGCCGTCCCCTACACCCGGATCATGGAGCGGCTCCGCGCCGAACTGCCCGGCCTCGCGTTGGCCGCGCACACCGTCGGCTCGCCCCAGATCCGCAACCGCGGCACCGTCGGCGGCAACCTCGGCGCCGCCTCCCCGGCGGGCGACTGCCACCCCGCGCTGCTCGCCGCGGGCGCCGAGGTCGAGGCCGCGTCGGTGCGCGGCACCCGCCTCATCCCGGTCGAGGAGTTCTATACGGGCGTCAAACGCAACGCCCTCGCCCCCGACGAGCTGATCCGGGCCGTCCGCGTCCGCACGGCCGACGGGCCCCAGCAGTTCTCCAAGGTCGGCACCCGCAACGCCATGGTCATCGCCGTCTGCGCCTTCGGCCTCGCCCTCCACCCCGAGTCCCGCACGGTGCGGACCGGCATCGGATCGGCCGCGCCCACGCCCGTACGGGCCCGCGCGGCGGAGGACTTCCTGAACGCGGCGCTCGCGGACGGCGGGTTCTGGGAATCGGGGCGGGCCCTGCCCCCGCCGGTCGCCGCCCAGTTCGCCGAGTTGTGCTCCGGGGCCTGCAACCCCATCGACGACGTCCGCGGCAGCGCCGCGTACCGGCGGCACGCGGTCGGCGTCATGGCGCGCCGCACGCTCGCCTGGACCTGGGACGAGTTCCGCGGCCCCGGCCGCTCCGCCAAGGGAGGCGCCCCGTGCGCGTGAACCTCACCGTCAACGGCCGGCCGCAGCGGGCCGACGACGTCTGGGAGGGCGAGAGCCTGCTGTACTTGCTGCGCGAGCGGCTGGGTCTGCCGGGCTCCAAGAACGCCTGCGAACAGGGGGAGTGCGGCTCCTGCACGGTCCGCCTCGACGGCGTGCCGGTCTGCGCCTGCCTGGTGGCCGCCGGACAGGCCGAGGGCCGCGCCGTCCTCACCGTCGAGGGCCTCGCCGACCTCGCCGAGCAGCGAGCGGCGGGCCCCACGGCCGACACCGCCGGTACGGACGCGGGCACGGCCGACGCCGCTGGTACGGACATCGGCAGGGCCGAAGCCGGTACGGGCGCGAGCTCCGCGGCCCGTACCGGCGGAGCCGGAACCCCCGCCCAGCCCCCCGCCCAGCCCCCCGCCCAAGCCCCCGCCCTCGCCCCCGTGCAGCAGGCGTTCATCGACGCCGGGGCCGTGCAGTGCGGGTTCTGCACCCCCGGACTGCTCGTCGCCGCCGACGACCTCCTGGAGCACAACCCCGAGCCGTCCGACGCGGACATCCGCGAGGCGCTCTCCGGCAACCTCTGCCGCTGTACCGGCTACGAGAAGATCCTCGACGCGGTCCGCCTCGCGGCCACCCGCGCCGCCGCCCCGGCCCCGGAAGGGGGGCGCTGACCATGGGCGCGACCCGAGCGACCCGCACCCCCGCCGGCCTCACCCAGGGCGCCGCCGCCCAGGGCGGCGTCGGCGCGTCCACGCTCCGCCCGGACGGCACGCTGAAGGCCACCGGCGAGTTCGCGTTCGCCTCGGACCTGTGGCACGAGGACATGCTGTGGGGCTTCACCCTCCGCAGCCCGCACGCGCACGCCGAGATCCGCTCCGTCGACACCGCCGAGGCGCTGGCGCAGCCGGGCGTGCACGCCGTCCTCACCTACGACGACCTGCCCGCCCCCGCCAAGACCTACGGCCTGGAGATCGAGGACACCCCCGCGCTGGCCCACGGCCGGGTCCGCCACCAGGGCGAGCCCGTGGCCGTCGTCGCCGCCGACCACCCCGAGACCGCCCGCCGCGCCGCCGCGAAGATCAAGGTCGAGTACGCCCCGCTGCCCGTCGTCACCGACGAGGAGAGCGCCACCGCCGCGGACGCGCCGCTGCTGCACCCCGGCCGCACCGACCACCACGCCGCCCGGGTGCCGCACCCCAACATCGTGCACCGGCAGCCGATCGTCCGCGGCGACGTGGCCGCGGCGCGGGCGCGCGCGGACGTCATCGTGACGGGCGAGTACGAGGTCGGCATGCAGGACCAGGCGTTCCTCGGCCCGGAGTCCGGCCTCGCGGTGCCCGCCGAGGACGGCGGCGTAGACCTCTACATCGCCACCCAGTGGCTCCACTCCGACCTGCGGCAGATCGCCCCCGTGCTCGGCCTGCCCGAGGACAAGGTGCGGATGACGCTCTCCGGCGTCGGCGGCGCGTTCGGCGGCCGCGAGGATCTGTCGATGCAGATCCACGCGAGCCTCCTCGCGCTGCGCACCGGCCGGCCCGTGAAGATGGTCTACAACCGGTTCGAGTCGTTCTTCGGCCATGTGCACCGCCACCCCGCCCGGCTCCGGTACGAGCACGGGGCGACCAGGGACGGCAAGCTCACCCATATGACGTGCCGGATCGTGCTGGACGGCGGCGCGTACGCCTCCTCCTCCCCGGCCGTCGTCGGCAACGCCTCCTCGCTCTCCGCCGGCCCGTACGCCGTCGACCACGTCGACATCGAGGCGCTCGCGCTCTACACCAACAACCCGCCGTGCGGCGCGATGCGCGGCTTCGGCGCGGTCCAGGCGTGCTTCGCGTACGAGGCCCAGATGGACCGGCTCGCGGCGGAGTTGGACATGGACCCGGTGGAGCTGCGGCGCGCGAACGCCATGTCGCAGGGCACCCTGATGCCCACCGGGCAGGCCGTCGACTCGCCGGCGCCCGTCGCCGAACTCCTGCGCCGCGTCAAGGCGCTGCCGCTGCCGCCGGAGAACCAGTGGGAGACGACGGAGGGCGCCGACGTGCGGGCCCTGCCCGGCGGGCTGTCCAACACCACGCACGGCGAGGGCGTCGTGCGGGGCGTCGGCTACGCCGTGGGGATCAAGAACGTCGGCTTCTCCGAGGGCGCCGACGACTACTCCACGGCGCGCGTCCGCCTGGAGGCGGCCGGCGGCGAGCCGGTCGCCGTCGTGCACACCGCGATGGCCGAGGTCGGCCAGGGCGGCGTCACCGTCCTCGCCCAGATCGCCCGTACCGAACTCGGCGTCGCCCAGGTCACCCTCCACCCGGCCGACACCCGCATCGGCTCGGCGGGCTCCACCTCCGCCTCCCGGCAGACGTACGTCACCGGCGGCGCGGTCAAGCACGCCTGCGAAGAGGTGCGGGCCGCGGTCCTGGAGCGGGGGCGGGCGCGGTTCGGCACGTACCACCCGGCGTGGGCCACCGCCGAACTCCTGCTGGAGGGCGGCAAGGTGGTCACCGACGCGGGCGAGGTCCTCGCCGACCTCGTGGACGTCCTGGCGGGCGACGCCGTCGACCTCGAACGCGTATGGCGGCACCGGCCCACCGAACCCCTCGACCCGCGCACCGGGCAGGGCGACGGCCACGTCCAGTACTCCTTCGCCGCACACCGCGCGGTCGTCGAGGTGGACACCGAACTGGGCCTGGTCAAGGTCGTCGAGCTGGCCTGCGCCCAGGACGTCGGCAAGGCGCTCAACCCGCTGTCGGTCGCCGGCCAGATACAGGGCGGCACCACGCAGGGCCTGGGCCTCGCGGTGATGGAGGAGATCGTCGTCGACCGCGACGGCAAGGTCCGCAACCCCTCCTTCACCGACTACCTCATCCCCACCATCCTCGACACCCCGAGCATCCCCGTCGACGTCCTGGAACTCGCCGACGCCGCCGCCCCGTACGGGCTCCGCGGCGTCGGCGAAGCGCCCACCCTGTCCTCCACCCCGGCCGTCGTGGCGGCGATCCGGGCGGCGACGGGGCTCCCCCTCAAGCGCGTGCCGGTGCGGCCCGAACACCTCACCGGCACCTGACCGTCGCCCGGCCGCCGGGCACGGCGGTACGAGCGCGCGCCGCCGTACGTCCGTACGTACGCCCGTCCGTCCGTACCCCGTCCATCCGTCTCGGGCCGTCCCCCGGGTCGTGCAGCCCCCGCACCATCCCATCCACATCCCGCGCCGCACGCGGGCGCCCCTGTGAACCTTGGGAGCAGGCACATGACCCATCAGTCGATACGGCCGCGGCCCGCGGCGGGCGACGGCCCGCGCCCACCCGCCGGCCGCTCGTGGCTCGACCGGTACTTCCACATCACCGACCGCGGCTCGACCCTCGCGCGCGAGGTGCGCGGCGGCATCACCACCTTCATGGCGATGGCGTACATCCTGCTGCTCAACCCGGTGCTGCTGAGCGGCCCCGACGTCGACCGGCACACCCTCGGCCGCACCGCCGTCATCACCGCGACGGCCGCCGCGGCGGCGCTCTGCACGCTGCTGATGGGGTTCGTCGGCAAGGTGCCGCTCGCCCTCGCGGCCGGGCTCAACGTCTCCGCGGCCCTGACCGCGCAGGTCGTGCCGCGGCTGACCTGGCCGCAGGCGATGGGGATGTGCGTGATGTACGGGGCCGTCATCATGCTCCTGGTCGTCACCGGCCTCCGCGAGATGATCATGAACGCGATCCCGCTGCCGCTGAAACACGCGATCACCATGGGCATCGGCATGTTCATCGCGCTGATCGGCCTGGTGAAGGCCGGCTTTGTCGGCAAGGGCACGGGCGCCCCCGTCCAACTGGGCGCCACCGGCGAACTCAGAGGCTGGCCCGTCCTCTTCTTCGCCGTCACCCTGCTGCTCATCCTCATGCTCCAGGCCCGCGCCGTCCCCGGCGCCATCCTCATCGGCATCGTCGCCGGCACGGTCCTGTCCGTCGCCGTCACCAAGCTCGGCGGCCTCACCGACCGGGACTGGGGCGGCCCCACCCCCGCGCTGCACGGCGGCGCCGTCTCCACCCCCGACTTCGGACTCCTGGGGCACGTCGAATTCGGCGGCTGGGACCGGATCGGGGCGATCAGCGTCGGCATGATCGTCTTCACCCTGGTGCTGGCCGGGTTCTTCGACGCCATGGCCACCATCATCGGCGTCGGCACCGAGGCCGGGCTGACCGACGCCGAGGGCCGGATGCCCGGCCTGTCGCGGGCGCTGTTCATCGACGGCGCGGGCGGCGCGATCGGCGGCGTCGCCGGGGCCTCCGGCCAGACCGTCTTCATCGAATCGGCCACCGGGGCCGGCGAGGGCGCCCGTACCGGGCTGTCGTCCGTCGTCACCGGCGCGTTCTTCGCCGCCTGCCTCTTCTTCACCCCCGTCACCCGGCTCGTGCCCGCCCAGGTGGCCGCGGCGGCGCTCGTCGTCATCGGCTCGATGATGATGGGCGCGGCCAAGCACGTGGACTGGAGCGACCGTTCGGCCGCCGCCCCCGTCTTCCTGACGGTCGCCCTGATGCCGTTCACGTACAGCATCACCGCCGGGGTCGGCGCGGGCGTCATCGCCTACACCGCCATCCGGGCCGCGCGCGGGAAGTGGCGCGAGCCGGGAGGGTTCATGTGGGGGCTGAGCGTTATCTTCCTCGTCTACTTCGCGCTCGGCCCGATCGAAGGGTGGCTGGGCGTCGCATGAGGGACGCACCGGGGCACACGAGGAGTTGACCGCCATGCTGGACATCGCCGCCGAACTGCACCAATGGTGCGAGCAGGGCCGTGACTTCGCCGTCGCCACCGTCGTGGCGACGCACGGCAGCGCGCCCCGCCGGCCCGGCGCCGCCCTCGCCGTCGACGCCGACGGCACCGCGATCGGCAGCGTGTCCGGCGGGTGCGTCGAGGGCGCGGTGTACGAACTGTGCCGCGCGTCGCTGGAGAGCGGCGACAGCGTCCTGGAGAGCTTCGGATTCAGCGACGAGGACGCCTTCGCGGTGGGGCTGACCTGCGGCGGCGTCATCGACATCCTCATCACGCCGGTACGCGCGGCCGACCCCGCGGACGGCGGGGCGCGGACGACGCTCGCCGCCGCCCTGTCCGCCGCCGCGCGCGGCGAGGCCGCGGCGCTGGCCCGCGTCGTCGGGGGAGCGGCCGGTCCGCTGGGCCGCGCCCTGCTCGTACGCCCCGACGGACCGTACGAGGGGACGCTCGGCGGCGACGCGGAACTCGACCGGACCGTCGCCGCGGAGGCCCGTGCGATGCTCGACGCGGGGCGTACGGGCACGCTGACGGTCGGCACGGAGGCGGTGGCCGCTCCACTGGGGGCGGCGGAGACGGAGTGCGGACAGCGTGCCGTCCTGCTCGTCGAGTCGAGCTCCCCGCCGCCCCGCATGATCGTCTTCGGGGCCATAGACTTCGCCGCCGCCCTGGTCAAGGTCGGCAAGCTGCTGGGCTACCACGTCACCGTCTGCGACGCGCGCCCCGTCTTCGCCACCCCGCGGCGCTTCCCCGAGGCGGACGAGGTCGTCGTCGACTGGCCGCACCGCTACCTCGACACGCAGCGGCTCGACGGCCGCGGCGTGCTCTGCGTCCTCACCCACGACGCCAAGTTCGACGTGCCGCTGCTGGAACGGGCGCTGCGGCTGCCCGTCGCCTACGTCGGCGCGATGGGCTCGCGCCGCACCCACCTGGACCGCCTGGCCCGCCTGCGCGACGCCGGCCTCACCGAGGAGGAGCTGGCCCGGCTGCACTCCCCGATCGGCCTCGACCTCGGGGCCCGTACGCCCGAGGAGACGGCCCTGTCCATCGGCGGCGAGATCGTCGCGTCCCGCCGGGGCGGCACCGGCGCCCCCCTCACCGGCGCCCACACCCCGATCCACCACGACGCGCGAACGCCCCTCGGCCCCCTCGGCTCACCCGCCTGACCTTCCGCCGGCCGCGGCGACGGCGTGCCGCGGATCGAGCCCCCGGCGGGCCGGGCGGCGGCGCCTGCGCACCACCCCGCTCCGGAGCGCGGCACGGCCCGTCGACCGCCGCGGCGGCGCGCCCGGTGAGCGGGGCGGACGCCTCCGCCGAGTCGAGCCGGGGGCCCAAATTCCCCGGTGAGCCGGCCTCGCCGCGGCTACGCGCCCCAGGGAGCCGAGCGGCCGGTGTCCGCGCGGCGCGCCCGGCTCCGGGGCCGGGCGCTGGTTCCCCGGCCGGGCCCGGAAGCTCGTACGCTGCGCACAGCAGCCGTTGACCTGAAGCCGTGCCGTGCCGTTCGGCCCGTACGCGACGCCGGAAGGACCGAGCACCGTGAGCCCCGCCCCGTGAGCGCCGTGCTGGAGACGGTCTCGGTACTCCTGCTGCTGGTGGTGCTGGCGTTCGCCGTCGTGCGGCCCCGCGGCCTGCCGGAGGCGGTGGCGGCCGTGCCCGCCGCGGCCGTCGTGGTCGCCATAGGAGCGGTCTCGCCCGCCGACGCCTGGGAGCAGACCCGCACCCTGCTGCCGGTCGTCGGGTTCCTCGCCGCGGTGCTGGCGCTGGCCCGGCTCTGCGACGACGACGGGCTGTTCGCGGCCGCCGGGGACGCGGTGGCGCGGCGCTGCGGCGGCAGTCCGGGGCGGCTGCTGGGCGGGGTGTTCGCGGTGGCCGCCGTCGTCACGGCCGTGCTCAGCCTGGACGCGACCGTGGTGCTGCTGACCCCCGTCGTCTTCGCGACGGCCGCGCGGGCGGGGGCCCGCGCCCGGCCGCACGCCTACGCCACCGCGCACCTCGCCAACTCGGCGTCGCTGCTGCTGCCCGTCTCCAACCTCACCAACCTCCTGGCGTTCGCGGCCAGCGGCCTGACCTTCACGCGGTTCGCCGCGCTGATGGCCCTGCCGTGGCTCGCCGCCATCGCCGTCGAGTACGCGGTCTTCCGCCGCTTCTTCCGCGCGGACCTGACGGACGGCGCGCACGCCGTACGCTCCCCGGACCCGCCCGCCGTGCCCGTGTTCACGCTCGCCGTCCTCGCGCTGACCCTCGGCGGCTTCGTCGTCACGTCCTTCGCCGACGTGAACCCGGCCTGGGCCGCGCTCGCCGGGGCGCTGGTACTCGGCGTACGGGCGCTGCGCCGCGGGCGGACCACCGTGCCCGCCCTCGTGCGCTCCGCGAACCCGCAGTTCTGCCTGTTCGTCCTCGCGCTCGGCATCGTCGTCAAGGCGGTCGTCGCGGGCGGCCTCGGCACGGCCATGGGCGATCTGCTGCCGGACGGCGACTCGCTCCCCGAACTCCTCGCCACAGCCGCCCTGGCCGCGGTCCTCGCCAACGCCATCAACAACCTGCCCGCGGTGCTGGCCCTGCTGCCGCTGGCCGCCCCCGCCGGCCCCGGCCCCGTGCTCGCCGTCCTCATCGGCGTCAACCTCGGCCCCAACCTCACCTACGTCGGGTCCCTGGCCACCCTCCTGTGGCGGCGCCTCCTGCGCGAGCGGGACGCCGAACCCGGCCTCGGCGAGTTCACCCGCCTCGGCCTGCTGACCGTGCCGGCCACCCTCGCCGCCTCGACCGTCGCCCTGTGGGCGATGCTCCGGGCCGTCGGCGGCTGAGGGCGCGTACCTCCTGCCGGCGTCGCCAGGCGTACGGCTCAGGCGCCGGTGATCCGCAGCGTGGCCCACACCGTGTGGCCCGAGCTGTGGCCGGGGGCGGCCACCCCCCACGCGTCGGCCATGCTCCCCACCAGCAGCAGCCCGCGCCCCGTCTCGGCGTCCGGCCCCGCGCTGCGCTGCCGGGGGCCGCGCCGCCCCGAGCCGCTGTCCCGCACCTCCAGGCGCACCTGGGCGGTGTCCGCCCGTACCCGGCAGGAGATCCGCTCGCTGTCCGTGTGGACCACGGCGTTGGTCACCAGCTCGGAGACGACGAGGACCGCCGCCGCGCATATCCCGTCCGGGACGGCGCACCGGTCGAGCCACTGGCGGGTGCGGTGCCGCGCCTCGGCCACGGACGCCGTGCGGCTCGGCAGCTGGAAGACGTCCTCCTGCTTCGAGTCCTGCTGCTGCGAGCGCGGGGTGTGCGACTGCGGAGTGGGGGGCGAAACATGCACGAGGAGCGCCTTCCAGCGGAGGGGGCGGGTCTGTCGACGGCCTCGCGGTCCGGCACGGCAGGCCACGGCGCGCATCGGCGTGTCGGTTACCGGCAGGACAACTCGACCGTGCAGACGGCTGGTTGGCGTGGACTGCTCGTGGTTCGTGAGGTGCGCCACTCGATCACTATGAGTGCCGACACAGTCAACTGGCAAGCGGTCAACCTGATAATTTCAGGAAGGCAATCTCAAATTGCTTCTATCCTCAACGCTATGGCGCAGGGCATGATGTGCCGGAGAGTTGAGGAGGTGCTGTATGGGTGACGCGCGAACTGGCAGCGCGCCCACCGTCCTGCGTCTGGTGCTCGGCATACAGCTCCGAGGGCTCAGAGAGCGCGCCGGGCTGGAGCTCGAAGAGGCCGCCGCGGCCATCGACGTGACCCACCAGACCATCCGCAGGATGGAGAAGGCCGAGGTAGGGCTCAAGATCCCCTACGTCAAGGAGCTGGTGGCGCGGTACGGCCTCGGCGAGGAGGAGCGCGAGGACTTCCTCGCCCTGGTCCGCGAGGCCAACAAGCCCGGCTGGTGGCACCGGTTCCGCGACGTCCTGCCGGACTGGTTCAGCGCCTACGTCAGCCTGGAGGACGCCGCCGAGCTGATCCGCTCGTACGAGCCGCACTACGTGCCGGGGCTGCTCCAGACCGAGGACTACGCCCGCGCCGTCCTGACGGTCGGCTCCGACGGGAACAGCGACGAGCTGGAGCGCCGCGTCGCCTTCCGCGTCAAGCGCCAGGACCTGCTCACCACGGACCACGCGCCCACCGTGTGGGCCGTCCTGGACGAGACGGTCTTCCGCCGGCCCGTCGGCGGGCCCGGCGTCATGCGCGCCCAGATCGAGCACCTCCTGGAGGTCTCCGAGCGGCCGAACGTCCGGCTCCAGATCATGCCGTTCGCGGCCGGACCGCACCGCGGCGCCTTCGGACCCTTCCATCTGTTCCGCTGCCGGCTGCGCGAACAGCCCGATGTCATCTACACCGAGGGACTCACCGGCGCGGGGTACCTCGACGACCGCCCCGATGTCGCGGCCTATATCGAGGCCCTGGACCACATGGCGGTCCAGGCCGCCTCCTTCGAGCAGACGAGAACCATCCTCAAGGACCTGAGAGAGGAGCTGTGACGCAGATGGAGATCCACAACGGAATGCCCGCCAACGCCCTCGGCACCGAGGGCTGGCACAAGCCCTGGAGCGGACCCAACGGCGGCAGCTGCGTGGAAGCGAAGAAGCTGTCCGACGGCCATATCGCCGTACGCCAGTCCACCGACCCCGACGGTCCCGCCCTCATCTACACCAAGGCCGAGATCAAGGCGTTCATCCAGGGCGCGCGCGCCGGAGACGCGGACTTCCTCGTCCACTGACCGGCCCGCTCCACCCCACCCGCCCCCGGCGCCCCGGCACCCCCGGACCACCGGCGGCACCCACACCGACAGATCACTCCCGAGCACGGAGGGCGGACTCCCATGGCCGAAACCGGCGGCGCACCCGGCACCATCGACACCAGCAAGCCACACCCGGCGCGCATGTACGACTACTACCTGGGCGGCAAGGACCACTACGACGTCGACGCCCTGGCGGCGGGGGACGTGGAGGCGGTCTTCCCCGGCATCAAGATCTGCGCCCAGACCAACCGGCTGTTCATGCACCGGGCGACCCGCGTACTGGCCGAGGCCGGCATCCGGCAGTTCCTGGACATCGGCACGGGCATCCCCACCACCCCCAACCTGCACCAGGTGGCGCAGGAGGTGGCCCCCGACGCCAAGATCGTCTACGCGGACAACGACCCCATCGTGCTGATCCACGCGCAGGCCCTGCTGCGCAGCACCCCCGAGGGCCGCACCGAGTACATCCACGCGGACGTCCGCGACCCCGAGTCCATCCTGAAGGCCGCCCAGCTGCACGCCACGCTGGACATGGACCAGCCGATCGCGATGTCGCTCAACGCGCTGCTGCACTTCATCCCCGACTCGGACGGCCCGTTCGAGATCGTCAAGGGGCTCGTCGACGCCCTGCCCTCGGGCAGCTACCTCGTGCTCTCCCACTGCACGCCCGACTTCGACCCGGAGACCTGGGAGAAGGTCATCTCCATCTACCACCGCAGCGGCATCCCCGCGCGCGTCCGCCCGAAGGCGCAGGTGGAACGATTCTTCGACGGTCTGGAACTCCTCGACCCCGGAGTGGAGGTGCCGCACCGCTGGCGGAACGAGGGCGCCGAACTGGGCCCCGAGATCACCGACGCGGCGGTCTCCTTCTACGCGGGCGTGGCCCGCAAGCCGTAGCCGCGGCCACCGCGCCCGGACCGGTCCCGCCCCGGGGCGTGCTGTGCGGCCGACCCCCGCCCGTACGGCACGCCGCGGAATCCCAGGCTCCCGAAACTGTTTCACGATTGGACTGGCGACCAGGTAAGGCGCAGGCAAAAATAGGTGGATGACGGGGTGGGGGAGAGCGCCGGCATGGGGACGGTTCCACCGGAACCGCTGCCGCCACGGGCGCGAGCGCCAGGCCGACCGGCCGCCGGCGCCGATCCCCGCACGGGCAGGCCGACCGCCGTCGGCGGACAGCGCGAGCCCACCGGGCCCGCCGCCCCGACCGGAACACTCCTCCGTCCACAATCGCCTTCACCTACTCCTTCGCGGCCGAAGCGGAAAGAACGGTTTCGGCCGCTGTGCGTTCCGCCGCGGACGGCGCCGCCGGAGCGGCGGGCACGCGCGCGACACAGGGACACAGCACGGATCGGCAGTCAGCACTCGGGGGTGAAACCAGCTCATGAGGTTGGTGGAACGCGACAAAGAGCTTGCGGCGATGGGGAACATGCTCGACGCCTGCGCGGCCGGGCACGGCGGGGTGGCCTGGGTCAGCGGTCCGGTGGCCAGCGGAAAGACGGCACTGCTGCGCGCGTTCGGGCAACGCGCCGCGGAGACCGGCGCGCTGCTGCTGCGCGCCACGGCGGCCGGGGCCGCCCACGACCAGCCCCTCGGCGTGCTGCGGCAGCTGCTGCTCGGCGCGGACCTGCCCGGCGCCGACGCCGACCGCGCCGCCCGGCTGCTGAACCTGGTCGCGGCCGCCGCGCCGGTGCGCGGCGCCGAGGGCACCGTCCCCGCCGAAGTCGCCATCAACGTCTTCCCCCGGCTCTGCGGCATCCTGCTCGCCCAGGCCCGCAAGCGCCCCGTGGTGATCGTCGTCGACGACGTGCACCACGCCGACGCCCACTCCCTGGAGTGCGTCCTCTACCTGACGCGCCGGCTGGACGTCAGCCGCATGCTGGTCGTCCTCGGCGAGAGCAGCAGCTTCCCCTCCAAGGACCCGCGGTTCCGGACCGAGCTGCTGCGCCGCCCCAACTGCCGCCCGCTGCGGCTCGACCTGCTGCCCTGGCGCGGCGTGACCGAGATGATCGCCGCCGGCCAGGAGGGCTGGCGGGCCCGCCCCCTGGTCTCCGACTTCCACCGGCTGAGCGGCGGCAGCCCGCTGCTGCTGCGGGCGCTGCTGGAGGACTACCACGCCTCCGACCGGGCCCGGTCCGCCGAACTGGTGCCGGGCGAGGCGTTCGAGCAGGCCATCACGGCCTGCCTCTACCGCAGCGACGCCGCGACCCGGGGCACCGCGTGGGCGCTCGCCGTCCTCGGCCCGCGCGCCACCCACCCCGAACTCGCCGACGTCCTGGACACCGGCCCCGAACCGGTCGGCCGCAGCCTCACCGCGCTGACCGAGATGGGGCTGCTCAGCTGCGGCTGGTTCCGCCACGAAGCGGGCCGGGCCGCCGTGCTGCGGAGCATGGAACCCGCGCACCGCGCCCGGCTGGAGGCCCGCGCCGCCCGCGTGCTGTACGAACACGGGGAGCCGCCGGCCGCACTGGCGCGGCATCTGATCGTGGCCGAGCCGATCGACGAACCGTGGGCGCTGCCCACCCTGCTGGCGGCGGCCGAGGAGGCGCTGGCCGACGACGAGACCGGACTCGCCCTGGACTGCCTGCGCGTCGCCCACGACGCCTGCTCCGACGAGGCGCGGACCCTGGCCATCCGGTCCGCGCTGCTGCGCACCGGCTGGCGCGTCAGCCCGTCCGCGGCGGTCCAGTACCTGCCCGGACTCACCGCGGCCGCGCTCGCCGGGCGCCTGGACAGCCGGGACGCCAGAGCACTGGTGGGCTATCTGCTCTGGTTCGGACAGGTGGGCACGGCCGTCGACGTGCTCGACGCCGTCGACAAGCACGGCGGGTCCGCGGCGGACGGCGAGGAACCGCGCGAGCTGGGCTTCCTCCGGCTCTGGGCCGCCTACAGCTATCCGGGGCTCTCCGGCCTCCCGGCCCGTGCGGCCGGCGGGCCCGCCGGCCGGCGCGACCTCACCCCGGCGCAGAGCGCCCAGCAGCAGGCCGTCTCCCTGCTGGACGGCGCGCTGGACCGGGGCTCCGGCGGCGACGTGGTGCTGCGCGCGGAGCGGCTGCTGCGGGACACCCGGCTGGACGACCGTACGCTGCCCGCCGTCACCGCCGCCCTGGCCGCGCTCATCTTCGCCGACGCCCTCGACCGGGCCGGCTCCTGGTGCGACGCCCTGCTCAAGGAGGCGACGGAGCGGCGGGCCCCGATGTGGCAGTCGATATTCGCCGGGGCCAAGGCGCTCGTCGAGATCAGGCTGGGCGGGCTCGCCGCGGCGGAGGAGTCGGCGCACACCGCGCTCACCCTCGTCTCCCCCGAGGAATGGGGGGCGGCCATCGCCACGCCCGTCGCCGCCCTGCTGTACGCCAAGACCGCGATGGGCCGCCTCGACGAGGCGGCGGCGCACCTGAGCATCCCCGTGCCCGACGCGGCCTTCCACAGCCCCGGCGGGCTCCTCTACCTCTGGGCGCGCGGCCACTTCTACCTGGCCGCGGGACGCCCGTACGCAGCGCTCGACGACTTCCGCTCCTGCGGGGACCTGATGTCCGGCTGGGACCGCGACCTCCCCGCGCTCGTACCGTGGCGCACCGACGCCGCCCAGGCGTATCTGGCGCTGGGCGACCACCGGCGCGCTCGGGCGCTCGCCGAGGAGCAGTTGGCGCGGGACGGCGCGGGGCGGTCCTGGACGCGCGGGGTCTCGCTGCGGGTGCTCGCGGCCGTCGCCGAGCCCGGCCGGCGGCCCCGGCTCCTCGGCGAGGCCGTGGAGATCCTCCGGGAGCGCGGCCACCGGCTGGAGCTGGCCCGCGCGATGGACGCGCTGGCCCGCGCGCACCGGGACCTCGGCGACGAGGGCCGGGCGCGGACGCTCGCGCGCAAGGCGCAGCAGCTGATGCGCGAGAGCGGCGCCGAGCCGCCCGCGTACGAGACCGCCGCCGCCGACGCCGGTGCCTCCCTGCCGCTCGCGGGGCGGCAGTGGTCGCCCGGCACCGGCTGGCAGCCCGTCGAACTCAGCGACGCGGAGCTGCGGGTGGCCACGCTCGCCGCCCGCGGGCACACCAACCGGCAGATAGCCGGCAAGCTGTTCATCACCGTCAGCACCGTCGAGCAGCATCTGACCCGCGTCTACCGCAAGCTCGACGTCCAGCGCCGCACGGACCTCGCGCCGAAGCTCAGACTCGACGTCGGGGGGCCGGGCGACTCGGACGGCGGCGGCAATGGCGCCGCCCGTGACCGGCTCCGCGCGGTCTAGACCGAAACGGCCGGAACGGTGGAATCCGTGGGGGAAACGCGCGGAATTCACCAGGAGAGCACTCGAAAAAACACTCCGGAACTCGTGGCGCGTTGAACGGCGCGGGACGGCGCGCCGGGGGCGCTCGTACAGCTGTTTACCCCGGATTCATCGGCGTCCGCCGTTTCGCTCCTTGCACATCCCGGCGGCACTCGCGCTCCTCGAACCGCCCGCCGGCGACCGGCCGGTAGGGGTACCCCGCCGGACCGGGCCCGCAGGCCGGCGGGGGAACCGGCCACGAGAGGGCGGTCGAAGACCGGGCGACGCCGTCCGATTCCTGGTCGATACGGCGTCCACCAGGAGTTCTTCCAGTATCGCCGGCATGGGGACCCGAGCACACCGGGCACGTTCCGTTGATTGTGCGGCCAAAGCTTCCGGGGAGATTACCCGGTGCCTCGCATATTCCCCGATAGGGGTACCGAATCCGAACTCATGATTTCATCGGGCCGTCGGCGCCGGATTTCCGCACGGCTCTGGACCGTGATTCTCGATGGCCTATACCTTTACTGACGTGCCCGCGACGACCCCGCGTCCCCGCTGGTCGTAGCGGGTCGAGCAGCGCCGGATGGTCCGTACCGGAAAGACCGGGGCGGTCCGCCGGATGACGGTGACATGGCCGCGGGTGAAAGCGGGGCGGCGGCTCTCAGGGGTCGCGTCGTCCCGGCGGAGGAGGCCCCCGGGCGGCGAATACCCCGGCAAGCCGACGACAGTGGGCCCGCCGCCAGAAGTTCCTTACGCATAATGCAGTACCGAGTTGTCCCCTCCGGCAACTGCCCCGGATAAGCGAATCATGGCACCACGAGTCCGGCGGCTTCGGATAGGGGTGCCTGACCGGTAAAGACGCTGTTAGAGTCGGAGTCCGAATAGGGGAAATTCGCCGCCGGTACACGGCACTTGACGCATGGCGGGGCAACGGGGGGAGGGCGCGTGGGTTTGGCGACGGACGGAATCCTGCAATTCGACGGGATACGCGCGATACGCGGTTTCGGCCGCACCGCGGCAGACGGCGACGGTGAGGATGTGTTCCTTCATACATCCGCCTTCGCGGGGGAACCAGGGGGACCGGGAGATCCGACCCCGGAAGCGCGTATCGAATTCCAGATCATGGCCGGCGAGTACGGCGAGTACGGCGGGTACGGGGCGCACGGCGGGCACGACGACCGACAGCCCGTACCGGCACGGCGGGCCCTGACCGGGCCCGTCCGGCAGTACGGCCGGGCCGATGTCTGACCGGCAGGGCGGCGCCATACGCCGGGGCAGACCAGCGGGGGAGCGCTGCGCGGCGGCCTCGCATGAGTCGCCAGGTGCGCCGACGCACGCCTCGGGCGTGCCGACGCTCACCTGCGCACGGGGGAAATCAGATCGTGAGGAGCTGGCGTTGGAGCCGGGGCAGGTGCGATTCGATCAGCAGATGGCCGTCGGAGTGGAGATCAGCGCGCTCTCAGTGGCCGATTCACCGAGGATCTCCGGGGAAGATCCGGAACACGTCAAGGCGCTGACGGTGGCGCAGACCGAGCTGCCGCCGATCATCGTGCACCGCGCGACGATGCGGGTGATCGACGGAGTGCACCGGCTGCGGGCCGCCATGCTCTGCGGCCACGACAAGATCGCGGTCAGATTCTTCGACGGCGACGAGGCCGACGCCTTCGTGCTGGCCGTCGAGTCGAACATCGCGCACGGCCTCCCGCTGTCCCTCGCGGACCGGAAGCGCGCGGCCGGGCGCATCATCGACTCGCACCCGCAGTGGTCGGACCGGATCGTCGCCTCCGTCACGGGCATAGCCCCCGGCACGGTCGCCGAGATCCGCAGGCGCCGTACGGGCGGACTGACCGCGGTGAGCAGCCGGATCGGCCAGGACGGACGCATCCGCCCGGTCAACGGCACCGAGGGGCGCAGGCTCGCCAGCGAGGTCATCGCGGAGAACCCCACCCTCTCGCTGCGGCAGATCGCGCGGGCGGCCGGGATATCCCCCGAGACGGCCCGCGACGTACGGAACCGGCTGCGCCGGGGCGAGGACCCGCTGCCCAAGCCGCGCGGCAAGGGGCGCGTCGCCGCGCGGGCGACGGCGCAGGTCAGTACGGGCAAGGGGTTCGGCACCGGGACGGTACCGCAGCGCGCGCCGGTGCAGGACCGCACGGCGACCGTGGAGCGGCTCAAGGCGGATCCGGCGCTGCGGATGAGCGAGACGGGGCGCACCCTGCTGCGGCTGCTCGCCATCCACACGGTCAGCGCCGAGGAGTGGGAGGAGATCATCGACAACATTCCGCCGCACTGCAGCAACATCGTGGCTCATCTGGCCGGCGAATGCGCGGGGCTGTGGGCGGAGTTCGCCCTCCGCGTGGAGCGGCGGGTGGCCGAGACCGTATAGCTCTCCGGCGGCCGGGGGACGGCGGCTCGGGAGCCAGGGGGATGTGAGGAATCGGGGGCATCGGGACATCGGGACAGCGGGGGAATCGGGACATCGGGGGAATCGGGGAATCGGGGAATCGCGCCGGAGGCTCTCCGGCGCGGCGTCCAAGCGCGGGAGTCGGCCGGTTGGACGGCGGTCGTCGTTCCGGGGCGCGACGGGCGGACGGGACCGGCGCGCGGGGCAGGAAGCGCGCGCCGGAGCAGCGGTCCGCGGTGCGTGGTCTGCGACCCGTGGTCTGTGGTCCCGATCCCCTGCCCCCGCTCTCAGGCCCCCGGCCCCCGGCCCCCGGTCCGCAAGAAGGTGCACACATGGGGAAGAGGCTCACACATGGGGGAATTTGGATGGACGTTCATGCGATAGACCATCTTGAGCTGTACGTCGAGGACGCCGAGGAGACGGCCGCCCACCTGCGCGACGCGTACGGATTCACCGTGCGCGGACGCGGCGGCCCCGACACCGGCCTGGGCAACTGCCGGACGGTCCTGCTCCGGCAGCGGGACATCGCCCTCCTCGTGACGTCGGCGCTGCCGGGCGGCCACCCGGCCGGCGAGTACGTGGACCGGCACGGCGACGGGGTCGCGGTCATCGGACTCGAAGTCGACGACGCGGACGCCGCGTTCTCCGAGGCCGTGGAGCGCGGCGCCGTGCCGACCGCACCGCCGACGGTGCTCGGCGCCGCGGGCAACCGCGTGGCCTTCGCGTCGGTGCTCGGATTCGGGGACGTGGAGCACCGCTTCACTTCCCGCGAGGCGCGGGGCGCGCCCTTCGCGCCCGGCCTGATCGAGGAGAGCGGGCCCGCCGCCCCGGCCCGTACGGCGCTGTTCGAGACCGTGGACCACATAGCGGTCTGCCTGCCCGCGGGCGAACTCGAGCACGCCGTACGCCACTACCAGGAGGTCTTCGGGTTCGCCCAGACCTTCGAGGAGCGGATCGTGGTGGGGCACCAGGCCATGGACTCGAAGGTGGTGCAGAGCGCTTCGGAGAAGGTGACGCTCACCCTCATCGAGCCCGACATCACCCGCGAGCTGGGACAGATCGACGCGTTCGTGTCCGCGCACGGCGGCGCGGGCGTCCAGCACGTGGCCTTCCTCACCGGCGACATCACGCGGGCGGTCCGCTCCGCCTCCGACCGGGGCGCGCGCTTCCTGTCCACCCCGGCCGCGTACTACGACACGCTCACGGAGCGGGTCGGCGACCTGTCCGTACCCGTGGCGGAGCTGCGGGAGCTCAACGTCCTCGCCGACCGGGACAGTTCGGGCGCGATGTTCCAGATCTTCAGCGAGTCCCGGCATCCGCGGCGGACTCTGTTCTACGAGCTGATCGAGCGGCGCGGGGCGCGCACGTTCGGCAGCAACAACATCAAGGCGCTGTACGAGGCGGTGGAGCGGCAGCACGCGCTCTCCGACTCCACGGCGCCGTCGGCGTGAGGGGCGTACCCGGCCCGCGCACGCGGGCGCCGGGAACGGCCGCCTCCATGACCATCGCCGGCGCCACGGTCACCATCATCGCCACCGCCACCGAAAAGGACTGAATCATGACCAATCCGTTTGACAACGAGAACGGCACTTTCCTGGTGCTCGTCAACGACGAGGGGCAGCACTCCCTGTGGCCCGCCTTCGCCGAGGTGCCCGACGGCTGGGACATCGCGCACGACGAGGACACCCGGGCCGCGTGCATCGCGTACATCGAGGAGAACTGGACCGACATGCGGCCGAAGAGCCTCATCGCGGAAATGAGCGCCGACCGGCAGACGGCCTGACCCCCCGGCGGCCGGCACCCCGGCCGCGGGGCGGGAAGGGGCGCGTGGCCTCGGACCGGGCGGGCCGCAACGGCCCGCCCGGTCTCTTCGCGCGCCGGTCCGGGCCGGCTGCCGTACGGCCGGGCCGACGCTACGGACGGTCCGGCGCGCCGGTCCCGCGCCGCCGGTAGACGGAGCGCAGCAGCTGGTCCTTGGCCGGGCCGCCCACCCGCCAGCTCACCCGCCACTCGTCCGGCGAGACGACGGTGAACCCGCCCTCGTACAGGTCGTCGACGCAGGGGTGCCGCGCGTCCCAGACGCCGGTGCGCAGATCGAGGTCGTGGAACGGGCGGCCGTCGGCGAACGCCACCTCCGCCGTGCCGTCCGGCCGGGGGGACAGCCGCAGGGTGCGACTCGCGGGGCTCACCGCGCCGCCCCAGGTCAGCTCGCCCTCCTCGATATGCAGCAGCACCCCGTCGCCGTCGCCGCCCCCCTCGTCCGCGGGGCGGAAGACGGCCATGCCGTGGAAGCGGCCGCTCGTGCCCGCGCTCAGGTCGAACAGTTCCCGGTCCACCGTCCACGTTCCGGACAGATAGGACGCGGCATCGGGAACGGGGTGGGCGGCCCCGGCCGGGGGCCGGTCGTCCGGGTGCGGGGGCGGTGCGACAGAAGCCATGGCCCCATTGTCCGGCCCCCTCGCACGTCGGCGCGGCGCGGGGGCGCCGGAGGGCGCGGCGGGCTCCGCGCAATCGGGTAACCCCCACCATTCGAAGCCGACTTGGGTGCACCCGATGCCGGGGAGCGGGCCCCATTGGCGGCGCGCCGGGGGTGCTGGAGGCTGCTGAGGCATGACAGCAGTTCGCAGAGAACCTTCGAACACGCCTGCCCCGGCGGTCGCCTCGCGGTCGTCCGTCACCCGCCGCCAGATCCTGCGCGGTACGTCCGTAGCGGCCGTGGCCGCGCTGGGCGCGGGGTCCGGACTGGGCGCGGCGCACGCCGCGCCGCCGCGCCCGCCCGGCAGCCGGGCCGCGCCCGACCTGGCGGCGGTGCGCGGGGTGCTGGCCGGTCTGATCGAGGCCGAGGGGCTGCCCGGCGCGCAAGCGGTGATCACCGACGCGGACGGCCGGGTGCGAGAAGTGGGCGCCGGGGCCGGCGACCTGGCCTCGGGCCACCCCTACCCGCACCGCTCCCGGCTGCGGGTGGCCAGCCACACCAAGACGTTCATCGCCACGGTCGTGCTGCAACTGGCGGCGGAGGGACGGGTGCGGCTGGAAGCGCCGGTGGAGCGCTATCTGCCCGGCGTGGTCCGCGGCCACGGCAACGACGGCCGCCGCATCACCGTGCACCAGATGCTCCAGCACACCAGCGGCCTGCCCGACTTCCCCGAGGACCTGACCGACGAGACCCCCGGATACTTCACCCCCGAGGAGGTGACCCGGCGCATCCTGACCCAGCCGCCGGAGTTCCCGCCCGGCGAGCGGTGGTCTTACTGCAACCTCAACTACATCCTGCTCGGCATGGTCATCGAGCGCGTCACCGGGCACGGCTACGAGCACGAGGTGGAGCGGCGCGTCATCGCGCCGCTGGGGCTCCCGCACACCTACTGGCCGCGCTGGCCCGAGCAGCGGCTGCGCGGCCCGCACCCGAAGGCGTACGCGACGGTGGCGGGCGGCGGCCACCGGGAGATCACCTTCATCAACACCTCGGTCATCGGCTCGGCGGGAGCCCTGGTGTCCACGGCACAGGACCTCACCACGCTCTACTCCGCCCAGCTGGCCGGGGAGCTGCTGCCGCCCGCGCAGCTCGCGCGGATGCGCGACACCATGCCCGCCGACATCGCCCGCGGCGCCGAGTACGGGCTGGGGCTGGCGAGCTACCCGATCGCCGGGGGCGCCGGCGGCCGGTACTGGGGCCACGGCGGCACCGTCGACGGGACCCGCACCCGCGGCGGGGTCACCGAGGACGGCCGGGCCGTGTTCGTCGCCGTCAACGAGGTCCCCCGGCGCGAGGACGCCTCCCAGGCGGTCGTGGACGCGGTCGACCGCATCTTCCAGCTCGTACCGAAGGCCGCTGCCACCCGCTGACCACGCGTCAAGTGATGGCCTGTCAACTGATGATCCCCACAAGGAGAACACCCTCCATGAAGAGACTGCGACCCTTGCGCCGCACCGCGGCCGTCGCCGCGCTGGCCGCGGCCACCGCCGCCGGACTGCTCGCCCCCGTGCAGACGGCCTCCGCCCAGCAGCGCCAAGAGCCCTCCGGCATCGACAAGTTCACCCAGCAGAAAGTGCGTTGGGAGAAATGCGGCGTCAAGGACCTCGACCAGGCCGGGGCGCGGTGCGCGTCGATCCGCGTGCCGCTGGACTACAGCCGGCCCGACGGACCCACGCTGTCCGTCGGCTTCTCCCGGATCAAGGCGACCGACACCCGCCACCGCGTCGGGCTGATGATGCACAACTCCGGCGGCCCCGGCGGCCCGACCCTCGACATGCCCCTCGAATCACGGGCCGCCATGGGCGAGAAACTCGCCGCCCGCTACGATCTGATCGGCATGGACCCGCGCGGTGTCGGCCGCAGCAGCCCGCTGCACTGCGGCACCAGCGGCCACTGGCTCCGCTCGGCCGGCTACGACGACGCCGGATTCCGCGCCCAAGCCCGCTACGAGCAGCGCCTCATGGCGTCCTGTCAGCAAAAATACGGGAAGAAGATGGCGTATCCGCGGCACTTCACCACCCGCAACACCGCCCGCGACATGGACCTGCTCCGCGCAGTCCTGGGGGAGCGCAAGACCTCCTACTTCGGCGTCTCCTACGGCACCTACCTGGGCGCGGTCTACGCGAACATGTTCCCCGGCCATGTCGACCGGCTGCTCCTGGACAGCGCCATGGACCCCGGCCGGTACGGCGTCCAGGCGTTCCGGGACATGGGGCGGGTCAACGAGGAGTTCATGGACGCCTGGGCGCGCTGGGCGGCTCCCCGGAACAGCGCCTACGGATTCGGCGACACCCCCGCCAAGGTGCGCGCGACCGTCGAGGGCATAGCCCGCCAAGCCGCCCGCGAGCCCCTGAAGGTCGGCCCGTACACCGCCGACGGCCAGCAGGTGCCGGCCGCGTACGCCATGATGATGTCCGACGACCGGGACTTCGCCGAGGCGGCGAAGAACATCCGGATCCTGTACGACGCGGCCCAGGGGCGCACCGTGGAGCCGACCGAGGCGCTGGCCGCCGCGTTCGGCAGGCCTGACGCGGCGATGGACAACCAGAACTCCCTCCAGATGTCCCTGATATGCGCGGACCGGCAGGCCCCGCGTGACCTGTCCTGGTACCGGAAGAACGTCGAGGCGAGCCGGGCGAAGAACCCGCTGTACGGGCCGCTCGCCAACGGCGTGTCCCCCTGCGCGTTCTGGCCCGGCGGCAAGCCGGCCGAGCCGCCGATGCTCTCCGGCAATGATGTGCCCGGCCTCATCGTCCAGTCCACCGGCGACCCGCGCACCAGCTACGCCAACGGCCAGGGCCTGCACCGCAAGATGCCGAACTCCCGGCTCATCACCCTCAAGGCGCGGGTGCACGGCGTCTACGGCACGTACCAGAACGCCTGCGTGGACCGGCAGGTCAACGACTACCTGAGCACCGGCCGGCTGCCCGCGAAGGACACCACCTGCGAGAAGGCCCCGGCAGGCCGCTGACGCCCCGCCAGGTCCCCGAGCGGCGCGGCCGGCCCGTACGCGTCACGGCGTCACAGCCAGCCGCGCCGCTTGAAGATGAAGTACAGGCTCACGCAGACCAGCGCCATCAGGCCGATCGCGAACGGATACCCGAGCAGCCAGTGCAGCTCCGGCATATGGTCGAAGTTCATGCCGTAGATCGTGCCGACGAGGGTCGGCGCGAAGAGGATGGCCGCCCAGCTGGAGATCTTCTTGACCTCCTCGTTCTGCTCGAAACCGGCCTCGGCGAGCGCCCGCATCTCGGCGTTCTGCTGCTGGGTGACCAGCGTCGCGTTGACGGCGAGGATGTCGGCGAGCGCCGACCGGAAGCCGTCGACGCGCTCGCTGGTGTGGGTGACGTGGTCGGCGACGTCGCGGAGATAGCGCTGCAGCTCCTCGTCCGTGCCGTACTTCGTGAACCCCGCCATCAGCCCCCGCAACATCCCCACCAGCGGACGGGTGGCGCGCTGGAACTCGACCATCTCGCGGGAGAGTTCGTAGATGCGCCGCGACACGGCGGGGTCGCCGCCGAACACCTCGGTCTCGATCTCGTCGATGTCGTTCTGCACGCCCTCCACGACCGGCGCGTAGCCGTCGACGACCGCGTCGAGGATCGCGTACAGCACCGCCTCCGGGCCCAGCGCCATCAGCTCGGGCGTGGCCTCCATGCGGCTGCGCACGGTGGACAGGTCGGGGGCCGCGCCGTGCCGGACGGTGATGACGAAGTCCGGGCCGACGAAGACGTGCAGCTCGCCGAAGTCCACCTCCTCCGGGGCGTCGAGGTAGCGGGCGGCGCGCAGCACGACGAAGAGCGTCTCGCCGTACCGCTCCAGCTTCGGGCGCTGGTGCGCTTCGAGCGCGTCCTCCACCGCCAGCTGGTGCAGGTCGAACTCCTCGGCCAGCGAGACCAGTTCGGCCTCGCTGGGGCGGTGCAGCCCGATCCACGCCATGCCGGACGGCTCCGCGTGCAGCTGCCGGTAGGTCTCGGCGAGGGTGGCCGGGGTCGCGACGCGGTGGCCGTCCCGGTAGACCGCCGCCTGCACGATGCTGCCCCGGCCCGTCGGCTCCGCCGCGCGGGGTTCGCCGTCCGCCGGCGGGCCCTCCGGCGCGCCCGGCGCTCCGGTCGCCGCGGTCGCTCCCGGCGAGCCGGCGGGCCGGAGCCAGCCGTGCTTCTTGATGGAGGCCCCCGTCTTCCGGGGCGGTTTCCGGCGGTCGGGCATCGGGATTCCTTCACGGTCGCGGTCGCTGGGACATCGGCGGGCACACCGGGCGGACGCCGCCGCCCGGCCCGCGCTGTGACCGGACCGCTTCGGACCGCTGGAGCACAATGCAGGATATACGTGCGCAATCACGCGACCGCGAAAGAGGGGCGGACCGCGGCCGGGGGCCGGCGTGCGCGCGTCCCGGCCGCGGTCCCGTTCACTCGCCGACGTCGCGGCTCCGCAGGTCCGCGAGCGTCTCGCGGCGTACGAGCAGCCGGGCGTGGCCGTCGCGGACGGCGGCCACGGGCGGCCGGCCCACGAGGTTGTACCCCGAGGCCATGGAGACGTGGTACGCGCCGGCGGCCGGGACGGCGAGGAGGTCGCCGGGGCGGATGTCCGAGGGCAGCTGGACGCCCTCGGCGAGGACGTCGCCCGCCTCGCAGTGCCGGCCGACGACCGTCACGGCGCGGGGAGCCGCGTCGGAGGCGCGGCCCACCAGCCGGACGGTGTAGCGGACCCCGTACAGGGCGGGACGCGGATTGTCGCTCATGCCGCCGTCGACGGCGACGAACGTGCGGTCGCCGGTGTGCTTGACGGACAGCACGTGGTACAGCGCGACGCCCGCCGGGCCGGCGATCCACCGGCCCGGCTCGATCGCCAGCCGGGGCACGGGGAGCCCGAACTCCGCGCATCGCAGGGCGAGTTCACCGCCTACCCGGTCCGCGTACGCGCGCGGGTCCACGGTCGGTTCGCCCGCGCGGTAGGGGATCGCGAAGCCGCCGCCGAGGTCCAGTTCGGGCAGCGTCACGCCGTGCCGGCCGCGGATCTCGGCGAGCAGCGGCACCAGCCGCCGTACGGCCGTGACGTACGGGTCCAGGCCGGCGATCTGCGAGCCGAGGTGGCAGTGCAGCCCGACCAGGTCCAGCCGGGGCTGGCCGAGAATGCGCGCGACGGCGTCCGCCGCCTCGCCGCCCGCCACCGGAAGCCCGAACTTCTGGCCCTCCACCCCGGTCCGTACGGCCGCGTGCGCGCCCGCCTCCACGCCGGGCACGACGCGCACCAGCACCCGCTGCCGGCTGCCCGCGGGCACCAGGGCGGCGAGCCGGGCGATCTCCCCGGTGGAGTCGATGACGATCCGGCCGACGCCCAGCCGCAGGGCGGTACGCAGGTCGGCGGGGCTCTTGGCGTTGCCGTGCAGGACGAGCCGGGCGGCCGGGAACCCCGCGTGGGCGGCCAGTTCCAGCTCGCCCGCCGAACACACGTCGAGGGACAGCCCCTCCTCCTCGACCCAGCGGACCATGGCGCGGGAGAGGAACGCCTTGCCCGCGTACGCGACCTCGGCGTCCGGGAGCGCCGCCCGCCAGGCGCGGGCCCGCGCCCGTACCTCCTGTTCGTCGATGATGTAGGCGGGGGTGCCGAAGCGGTCCGCGAGACGGGCGAGCGCGACGCCGCCGACGGCGAGGTCGCCCGACGGCAGGACCCGCGTCGACGCGGGCCACGGTGAGGCCGCCGCGTCCACGTCGGCGGGCGGCGGGGACAGCGGCGTGGGTACGGGCGCGAGTGACAGAGACATGGGAGTGCCTCCTTCGGGGGCAGAGCGGAGGGAGCGGGGGACCGCTGCGGGGGCCGTCGAGCGGGTGGGTAGGGGCGGGCGTGCGGAGGGGGACCGGGCGCGTGGCCGGGCCCCCGCGTGGGGGGGGGCCGGGGCACACGGGCGGCCGGGAACGCGCGAGCAGCCGGGGACATACCGGGTGCCGGGGCCATGGGAGCAAGCGCCGAGCGGCGAGCGGCGGGCGGGGAGCGTTCGGCTCAGGTGAGGAATGCCTGGAGGGCGGCCACGGCCGCCGCCGCGCCGGTCACGCGCAGCGCGCCGGCCGCGTCCGGGTCCCAGGAGGGCCGCCGGGGCGCACGCGGCTTCGGGCCTGGCTCCGCCTGCCGCGCCTTCGGGGGGCGGGCGGTGAGCAGCGGGTCCACCGAGAGCCGTGCGATGCCGAGGGGTTCGGCCAGCGCCAGCACGGCGGGCCGGGCGAGCCGGATGAAGGGCTGCTGCGGGCCCAGGACGTGCGAGAGCCGCCGCCTGGAGGTGAAGGCGACGGCGGTTCGGGTGCCGAGCGGGGTGCGGAAGACGCGCAGGGCGAAGCCGGCGGGGCAGGTCCGCACGGGTACGTACAGCGGTCCTGCCGCGCGACTATCGGAGGGCTCGCCGTCCTCCGCGGCGCAGGGGGAGCCGGCGGAGCGCGGCTCGGCGGTGAACGTGTCGGCGGGGGTGCGGCTGATATGCATGACGGTCCTTGCAAGGCGTCGGAACAGTGCACTCCACACGCTAGGCCGCCCGCGGCGGCCCGGTACCGGGCCCTGACATGCTGTTGATTCCCCTTCACGCTGATTTGACGGGCCGTTGACGTCGAAGACGCACAAGGGCGCGGGAGGCCCGCCCCACGGGGCCCGGGGAACGCCGGACCACGGGGCTCCGGAGAGGCCGGAGCGCGGCCCCGCCCCCCCGGCCGGTGACCTGTCAACGGCCGTTGGCCTACAGTCGGTGGAGTGACGACACAGACCGGGAGCGACGGGCGCGGCGAGCGCGAGGACCGTGCCGTGCGGCGGTCGGACGGCACGCGCGCCGCCATCCTCGACGCCGCCCGCCGCCGCTTCGCCGAGCACGGGTACGAACGCACCACCATCCGCGCCGTGGCCGCCGACGCCGGTATCGACCCCGCCATGGTCATGCGCTACTACGGCAGCAAGGACCGGCTCTTCGAGGCCGCCCTCGCCATCGACCTGCGCCTGCCCGACCTGCGGGACGTGCCCCGCGCCGACATCCCGCGGCGGCTCGTGCGCCACTTCCTCGACCGCTGGGAGGGCGACCCCACCGACGACGCGCTGCTGCTCCTGCTGCGCTGCGCCGTCACCAACGAACGGGCCGCCGAGCGCGTACGCGGCCTCCTCACCGGTCAGGTCGCTCCCGCGCTCGCCGCCGTCACGGACGACCGCCGCCTCGGGCTGCTCTCCTCCCAGCTCCTCGGCCTCGCCCTCACCCGCTATCTCCTGCGCGTCCCCGTCGTCGCCGACCTCACCGCGGACGAGGTGACCGACCTGTACGCGCCCGCCGTCGCCGGGCTCCTCGGCCTGGACGCCCGGTAGCCCCACCCCCGCCGGCCCTCCTGCCGCCTCCTGTCGCCTCCGCCGAAAACCTGTTGCCGGGATGCGGGGGCACCGGTTTTCATCGAGGACGACACGCGACCCCGGCAACTCGGCCGGGGCGGTGCGGAAGAGGTGGTGTTGTATGCCCGGGGCCCCGCGGAACCGCTCTCGTCATCGAGGACGTTCCGCACCGTCGGCGCTGCCCCCGCGGCAGGGCTGACACGGCACGTACTCCTCGGGCGCGAGCGGTGATCGTACGGTCCCGTCAGCTCGCAGCAGCCAGGAGTCCTCTTCACCATGTCCCGCGACCACAGCGACCAGCATGAACACCACGACCAGCATGGACACCGCGACCGACAAGAACGTCGCGACAGGCGAGAACGCCGTGACCGACAAGAACGTCGTGACCGCCGCGACCACCGCGAATACCGCGACAGCGACAGCGCCAATGAATTCCGTGAATATCGCGATCACCGCGAACCGCGCACCACCGCCAAGCAAGCGCGTGTCCTTTCCTTCCGCTGCCTCAACTGCGGCCTCGACGTACCGATGAGCGCCGCCGGCACCAGCCACCGCAATCACTGCCCCAACTGCCTGTGGAGCCGTCACCTCGACGACACCCCCGGCGACCGGGCGGCCGACTGCGGTGCGCGGATGGAGCCGCTCGCCATATCCGTCCGCAAGGACGGCGAGTGGGTGATCGTCCACCGCTGCTCCGGCTGCGGCGTTCTGCACGCCAACCGGACGGCGGGCGACGACAACGCGCTGCCGCTCACACGGCTCGCGGTCCGCCCACTGGCCCAGCCGCCGTTCCCCTTTGAACGGCTGGCCGGGCTGTGACGTACCAGGTGTGAGAACCGAGGGGGTGACCCGTCACGGGGGTCGGGTCACCTCCTCGGGCAAGTTCACTCGAACGAGTCGTCATTTCGCGGTGCGTTCACCCCATGGTGGCGCGCCGACGACGGTCACCCCAGGGCGGCACCTCACCGTGAGCCACCGCGCACCACTGCTCCACCGGACCCGGCGGCGCACCGTCACGCCCCGCGCGTCACGGCAGCAGCCCCGCCCGACGGGCCGCCACGACCGCCTCCAGCCGGGTGTGCGCGCCCAGTTTCCGCATCGACGACCGCAGATAGCTCTTGACCGTCTCGGGCCGCAGCCCGAGCCGCTCCGCCGCGCCCGCGTTCGTCGTGCCCGCGGCCACCTGCGTCAGCACGTCCACCTCGCGCGGCGACAGCTCCACCGCCGGCCGGCCCCGCTCCGGCACGGCGCCCGAGGCCGCCGCCAGCCGGCCGCACGCCGCCAGCAGCTCCCGCCGCAGCCCGGGGTCGGTCACCTGGTGGGCCAGCACCCGCAGATCGCCGTGCGCCTCGCGCACCTCCTCCCACACCGCCGGATCGGCCGACGGCTGCCGGACCATGGACAGCAGCCGCCGCGTCTCGTCCCGCACGGCGAGCGCCTGCTCCAGCTCGCGGGCCGCGTCGACCGCCGCCGACAGCGGCCGGTCGCCCAGCGTGAGCGGCTGGCGCAGCGCCCCGTACAGGACGCCCCGCACCCGGCCCCGTACGACCACGGGCACCGCCAGTATCGAGCGCAGCCCCTCCGCGGCCACCGCGGCGTCGTACTCGTGGCTGATCACACGCGAGGCGTGGTAGTCCGTCACGGACAGCGGCCGGCTCAGCGTGGCGGCCTTGCCGCCGAGCCCCGCTCCCGGCCGGATGGCGAGCCCGCCCAGCGCCCCCGACTCCGTGCCGGCCAGCTCCGAGATCCGGAACTGGCGCGGCCCCGCGAACAGCCCGCCGAAGACGACCGGCAGCCCGCTGCACCGGCGCATCCGCAGCAGTGCCGCGCGTACCTCTGTCGCCCCGTCCGGATGTGCCACGGCCTTCTCCCGAATTCGCGGATTGCGGCCACCCCCGTCCGGGGGTGGTGAGACTCAGATCACTCGTCGCACGATGCTAACGAGCGGGTTCTGCAATGAGGAGGACATGTGACGGCAACCGACGTGACCGAAGAGTTCCGCGCGGCGCGGGATTTTCTGCTCGGGCACCGGGAGGACTACACGGCCGCCTGCGCCGGATTCTCGTGGCCCCGCCCCCGGGAATTCAACTGGGCGCTCGACTGGTTCGACCGGATCGCCGAGGGCAACGAGCGGACCGCCCTGTGGATCGTGGAGGAGGACGGCGGCGAGACCCGGCTCTCCTTCGACGCGCTGCGCGACCGCTCCGGACGGGTCGCGAACTGGCTGCGCTCCCAGGGCGTACGGGCCGGGGACCGGATCGTCGTCATGCTCGGCAACCAGGCCGAGCTGTGGGAGACCGCGCTCGCCGCGATGAAGCTGCGCGCCGTCGTCATCCCCGCCACCCCGCTGCTCGGCACCGCCGACCTCGCCGACCGCATCGAGCGCGGCCACGCCGCCCATGTGCTCGTACGGGCCGAGGACCGCGACAAGTTCACGGACGTGCCGGGCGACTACACCCGGATCGTCGTCGGCGGCGGGCCGGGGAGCACGGACGGCGGCTGGCTCCCCTACGAGGACGCCTACCAGTGCCCCGGCGCGTACCAGCCGGACGGGCCCACCCTCGCCGCCGACCCCCTCATGCTGTACTTCACCTCCGGGACCACGGCCCAGCCGAAGCTGGTCGAGCACACCCATGTCTCCTACCCCATCGGCCATCTGTCCACGATGTACTGGATCGGGCTGCGGCCCGGCGACGTCCACCTCAACATCTCCTCGCCCGGCTGGGCCAAACACGCCTGGTCGAACCTGTTCGCGCCGTGGAACGCCGAGGCCACCGTCTTCGTCCACAACTACACGCGCTTCGACGCCGCCCGCCTCATGGCCGAGATGGACCGCTGCGGCATCACCAGCTTCTGCGCGCCGCCCACCGTGTGGCGGATGCTCATCCAGGCCGACCTCGGCGCGCTGCGCACCCCGCCCCGCGAGGCCGTCGCCGCCGGCGAGCCGCTCAACCCCGAGGTCATCGACTCCGTGCGGCGCGCCTGGGGCGTGACCATCCGCGACGGGTTCGGGCAGACCGAGACGTCCGTGCAGATCGCCAACTGCCCCGGCCAGAGAATCAAGTCCGGCTCCATGGGCCGCCCCAGCCCCGGCTTCACCGTCGCCCTCCTCGACCCGGTGACCGGCAGGCCCGGCGACGAGGGCGAGATCAGCCTCGACCTCTCCGCCCGGCCGGTCGGGCTGATGACGGGGTACGAGGGCGACCCGGAGCGCACCGCCGAGGCGATGGCCGACGGCTATTACCGCACCGGCGACATCGGCTCGCGCGACGAGGAGGGCTACATCACCTACATCGGGCGCGCCGACGACGTCTTCAAGGCGTCCGACTACAAGATCTCGCCCTTCGAGCTGGAGAGCGCGCTCCTGGAGCACGAGGCCGTCGCCGAGGCGGCCGTCGTCCCCGCCCCCGACCCGCTGCGGCTCGCGGTGCCCAAGGCGTACATCGTCCTCGCGGCGGGCTGGGAACCGGGGCCCGAGACCGCCACGGCGATCTTCGCCCACTCCCGGACGGCTCTCGCGCCGTACAAGCGCATCCGCCGCCTGGAGTTCGCGGAGCTGCCCAAGACCGTCTCCGGGAAGATCCGCCGCATCGAGCTGCGCGAGCGCACGGCGCAGGGCGGCGGCGCGGAGTTCCGAGAGGAGGACCACCGATGAGCGCACCGCAGAGCTCCCTGTCGTACGCGAGCGGGGCCGGCGACGCCCCGCTGCTCGGCGACACGATCGGCGCGAACCTGGCCCGCGCCGTCGAGCGGTTCGCCGGGCGGGACGCGCTCGTCGACGTCCCGAGCGGCCGCCGCTGGACGTACGCGGAGTTCGGCGAGGCCGTCGAGGAGGTCGCCCTCGGGCTGCTGGCCAAGGGCGTCGCGAAAGGCGACCGGGTGGGCATCTGGGCGGTCAACTGCCCCGAGTGGGTGCTCGTCCAGTACGCCACCGCCCGGATCGGCGCGATCATGGTCAATGTCAATCCGGCCTACCGCGTGCACGAGCTGGAGTACGTGCTCGCGCAGTCCGGCATCGAGGTGCTGGTCGCCTCCGTCGAGCACAGGAGCAGCGACTACCGGCGGATGGTCGAGCAGGTCCGCTCCCGCTGTCCCGCGCTGCGCGACGTCGTCTACATCGACGATCCGACCTGGCAGGGCCTCATACGGGCGGGGGCCGGGGTGCCGACCGAGCGGCTCGCCGAGCGCGAGGCGCAGCTCTCCTGCGACGACCCCGTCAACATCCAGTACACCTCGGGCACCACCGGATTCCCCAAGGGCGCCACCCTCTCCCACCACAACATCCTCAACAACGGCTACTTCGTGGGGGAGACCGTCGGCTACACCGAACGGGACCGGATCTGCCTGCCGGTGCCCTTCTACCACTGCTTCGGCATGGTGATGGGCAACCTCGGCGCGACCAGCCACGGCGCGTGCGTGGTCATCCCCGCGCCGTCCTTCGACGCCTCCGCCACCCTGCACGCCGTCGAACGCGAGCGCTGCACCGCGCTGTACGGCGTCCCCACCATGTTCATCGCCGAACTGGAACTGCCGGACTTCGCGACGTACGACCTCTCGACGCTGCGCACCGGCATCATGGCGGGCTCGCCGTGCCCGGCCGAGGTGATGAAGCGCGTGGTCGGCGAGATGAACATGGCCGAGGTGTCCATCTGCTACGGCATGACCGAGACGTCGCCGGTCTCCACCCAGACCCGGCGCGAGGACGACTTGGAGCGCCGCACCGGCACGGTCGGCCGGGTGCTGCCGCACATCGAGGTGAAGGTCGTGGACCCGGCGACCGGGGTCACCCTGGAGCGCGGCGAGGCCGGCGAGCTGTGCACCCGCGGCTACTCGGTGATGCTCGGCTACTGGGACGAGCCCGAGCGCACCGCCGAGTCCGTCGACCGCAGCCACTGGATGCACACCGGGGACCTCGCGGTCATGCGCGAGGACGGCTATGTGGTGATCGTGGGCCGCATCAAGGACATGATCATCAGGGGCGGCGAGAACGTCTACCCGCGCGAGATCGAGGAGTTCCTCCACTCCCATCCCAAGATCTCGGACGTGCAGGTCATCGGCGTCCCCGACGAGAAGTACGGCGAGGAGATCATGGCCTGCGTCATACTCCGCGACCGGGCCGGGACGCTCAGCCGCGAGGAGCTGGCCCGCTACTGCCGGGGCCGGCTCGCGCACTACAAGGTGCCGCGCTATCTGCGTATCCTCGACGCCTTCCCGATGACGGTCAGCGGCAAGGTCCGCAAGATCGAACTGCGCGCGGAGGCGGCGGCGGGGAGGCCGGAGGCGTAGCCGGGCCGGGACGGCGCGTACCGCTGCCGTACGGGCGGGTGCGGGGGCGCGGCGGCCACTTCGCCGCCCGCTTCGCCGCCCACGAGGGGCCCGAGCCCCTCGCGTACGACCTCACCGAGTTCTTCCGCGTGTTGAGGTGGCCGCCCGACGGCCCGGCCGCCCCCCCGATCCCCGCTCAGGGCCGGGGCCCGGCGCTCGACCGGAACGCGCGCCGGTAGGCGGAAGGGGTGGTGTCCAGGCTGATCCGCATGTGCTGCCGCAGGTTGGTGCCGGTGCCCAGGCCGCACTCGGCGGCGATGTCGTCCACCGGCAGGTCCGTCGACTCCAGCAGGTAGCGGGCGTGCTTGAGGCGGGCGGAGGTGAACCATTCGGCGGGGGACAGGCCGGTCTCCTGCCGGAACCGCCGGGTGAACGTCCGCACGCTCATGTGGCAGTGGGCCGCGAGCTCCCTGAGGGACAGCCGCTGGTCCAGGTGCCGGGCCATCAGCGCGCGCGCCCCGGCCGTCGACGTCCCCGCGTCCTCCGAGACGGGCTGGTCGATGTACTGGGCCTGCCCGCCCTCCCGCATGGGCGCGACGACGTTGTACCGGGCCACTTGGTTCGCCACGGAGCTGCCGTGGTCCTCGCGGATCAGATGCAGGCACAGGTCGATGGCCGCCGCGCCGCCCGCCGAGGTCAGGACCCCGCGGTCGTCGACGTACAGCGGGTTGGTGTCGAGCGCGATGGCGGGGAAGAGCCGGGTGAAGTGGGCGGCGTAGCGCCAGTGCGTCGCGGCCCGGCGCCCCTCCAGCAGACCGGCGGCGGCGAGCGCGAACGCCCCGGTGCACAGGGACACCATGCGGGCGCGGTCGCGGGCCGCCCGCAGCGCCTCGGCGATGCGGGGGTCCAGGAACCCCTCGTCGAGCAGGCCCGGGGAGCGGGTGCCCGCGACGATCACGGTGTCGGCGTCCTCCAGCAGGGACAGATCGCCTTCGGGGGTGACGGCGTACCCGTGCGCCGTGGACACCGAGGAGCCGTCCGGGGTGGCGGTCCGCACCCGGTAGGCCGCCTGGTCCGTGACGGACGGGACGGTGGCCAGCATCTGGGCCGGGATGCTGAGGTCGAAGGCGACCACGGGTGCGATGGCGAGCACCGTGACCTGGTGAGGGGCCGTGACAGTCATGGCCCGATAGTTTCACATCATGGCCCTCGGGCCACTTCTGCGGCGTCCGTGAACTGGAGAAACTGATGTTGCTTCCTCCGGAACACGCACGAAAGCGAGCAAACCGCCATGTCGTACCCCGCCGTCGACCCCGAGATCCAGAACCTCCTCGACACCGCCGACACCGGCGTCTTCCCCGTCTACGGCCTGGACGAGGTCCTCGCCGACCCCGCCCGCTACGCGGTGCTGCGCGACCTCCCCGACACCCCTGCCGACGACCGCGTGCAGGTCGAGAACCTGTTCATCCCCGGCCCCGGCGGCAAGCTGCGGCTGCGCGTCTACCGCCCCGTCACCGACGAGATCCTCCCGGTCATCCTCTACATCCACGGCGGCGCCTACACCTACGGGTCCCCCGAGGCCGAGGAGGGCCGCTCCCTGCGCTACGCCGCCGAGGCCGAGGCCGTCGTCGTCTCCGTCGACTACCGCCTCGCCCCCGAACACCCCTTCCCCGCCCCCGCCGACGACGCCTACGCCGCCCTCGTCTGGATCGGCGAGCACGCCGCCGAGATCGGCGGCGACCCCGAGCGCATCGCCGTCGCCGGCGGCAGCGCCGGCGGCAACCTCGCGGCCTCCACCGTGCTGCGCGCCCGCGACCTGGCCGGACCCCAGGTGATCTTCCAGTCGCTCACCTACCCCGGCGTCGACACCACCGCCACCAGCGACTCGATGCGCACCGCCGGCGACCTGCCCGTCCTCAACCGCCGCGCGCTGGAACTGGCCCTGGAGTACTACACCGGCGGCGAGAACCTGGACCCGTACGCCTCCCCGCTGCACGCCGACGACCTCAGCGGCCTGCCGCCCACCTTCATCGCCGTCGCCGAGATCGACCCGCTGCGCGACGAGGGCCGGCAGTACGCCGAACGCCTCAGCGCCTCCGGCGTCACCACCGAATTCATCCAGGTCCCCGGCGCCGTACACGGCTTTGACCTGCTCTTCCCGCAGGCCAGGATCAGCGAGCGCAACCTCGCCGACCAGGTCCGCGCCCTCCGCGACGCCCTCCACACGTGACGGCCCCGGGCGCACCGGACCGCCCGCCCCGCGGCAGCGGAGGGGCGGCCCGGAGCACCGCCTGGGCGGGTGCGCGAACAGCTCCCCCCGGCGTCGTGTGACCGGCTGTCACACCACGCCGGGAGTGCACATGCAGAAGCTGAATTTCTCGGTGAGGCCCATCGGGTGGACGTCCTCTTGTTGCTCGGTCACTTCACGCAGGTCGAGGTCGAAGACGTCCTCGGCGGTCTCGATCGCCACAGCGACAGGAGGCATGCCGGGTTCCTTTCCACACGATGAGGGAGCTGCGGACAACGCAGCTGATCAGGTCTTTTCCCTCAACCGGGCGGCTGAAAAGCCCGGATGGACCGATCACCCGAACGGGGGAGGCCGAGATGAGAACGCTGCACCGGAGGCCGGCCCGCCCCGTCGGCGGACCGTCAACCGCCCCGCGTGAAGCGGTACATACCGATCGACCCGTGCTCGGCGGTGTCGGCGAAGCCGAACTTCTCGTAGAGGAAGCGCGCCGGCCCGTCCGCGATCAGCGAGACGTACGCGGTGGCGGGCGCCCGGCGCTCCAGCTCGTCGGTGAGCGCGGCCATGATGCGCCGGCCGAGGCCCTTCCCCTGGTGCGCGGGGTGCACGCAGATATCGACGATCTGGAACGCGGTACCGCCGTCGCCGACGATCCGTCCCATGCCGATGGGCTCGCCCTCGTGGTGGAGGACGACGCCGTGCCAGGTGCCGGGCAGCGCCAGCGCCACCGCCTCGGGATCGCGGTCGGAGAGTCCGGCGTCGGTGCGCAGACGGCGGAAGACGTCCACGGAGGGCACGCCGTCGCGCAGGTCGTACGGGTCGTACGGGTCGTTCATGAGGTCCACGCGCCTCATGCTACGGCGACGGCGCCGCGGCGTCGGGGCAGGTGGGGGGGGCGGCGGGCGGAGCGCCGGGGCCGCATGGTCATCGCGGGCGCCACGGGCCCATCCGGATCAGGTCGTCCGCCGGGTCGTTGACCGGCTGCGGGGTGCCCGTGAGGTCCATGACGAAGAGGGGGATCAGCAGGTCGTCGGCGCGCTGCCGCGCGTCGCGGCCGTATCCGGCGAGGGAGAAGAAGACGCCGAGCGCCGCATCGCCCATGCCGTGCAGCCACAGGCATTCGACGGCGCGCAGCCCGGTGGGGTGGGTGGTCGGGTCGACCTGGGCGATGATGCCCGGCCCCCGCAGGTCCACCCCGGATATCGCGCGGTCCTGCGACTGCCGGACGCCCGCGAAGCCCAGCCACTTCAGATACTGCGCGGCGGCCGTCACCGCGTCCCGCGCCGTACGGATGGTGACCGGGTGGAACGCGGGCCGCAGCACGGCCGAGGTGGGCGACGGGGTCCGGCCGGGGCCCGCGGCGGCGCCGAGACCGGCGTCCCGGCAGTCGGGGCCCGGCGGCGGAGTGACGGGCAGCCGGACGACCGCGCCGCAGGCGCAGCCCAACTCCGGCGCGGGCCACGAGTCCTGGCGGTCGCAGGACGGGCACCGTACCGTCACCCAGGATTCCTGCCAGGTGCGGTGCTCCAGCAACTCCGGTATGCAGCCCGGCAGTACGGGCAGGGTGAGCGGGGCTCCGCACGCGCAGGGGAAGGTCGGCGGGGTGAAACAGTGCTCGCGGCGGCACGCCGGGCAGCGCACCGGCACGCTCTCTGCCATGTTCGGCTCCTGCGCGGTCCGTAGGGGAGGTTCCGTCCATCGTCCATGATGCGCGACGAGTTGGGGACGGAAACTCCGGTTCGCCTCGCGGTGGTACGGGCCGGGTGGGAGGGGCGGAGGTCAGCTGGGCGCGGGCTGCGCGGTCCGCGCGTCGTACGTTCCCCAGCCCCGCTCCAGCAGGTCGAAGACCGTGTTCAGCGCCCCCTGCGGATCGGGGTCTTCCGAGGCGAGCAGCACCGCCTGTAGGGCGAACCGGGCCATGGTGCGCGAGGCGACGTCGGCCTCCGGGTCGCCGGCCGCCTCGCTGATGGCGCGGGCCAGCGCCTCCTCGTGGCGCTCCCACATCCGGCGGAAGTGTTCGCCCAGCACGGGGGTCGACCTGATCAGGCCCCTGAACTGCTGGTAGTCGGGCCTGTTCGCCGCGTCCAGGGGGCCCGCCGTCAGCAGGTGGGAGCGCAGGGCGGCCAGGACCGTCCGGCCCGCCGGTCGGTCGCGGACCGCCGAGACCAAGACCCTCTCCTGGTCGGCGTCCAGGTCGAAGACGAGCGACTCCTTGCTCGGGAAGTGCTTGAAGAGCGTGGTCACCGAGACATCGGCGGCCTCGGCCACCTCGGCGACGGTCACGTGGTCGTAGCCCCGTTCCGAGAACAGCCGCAGGGCCGCGTCCGCCAGGGCTTTGCGGGTCTGGGCCTTCTTGCGCTCGCGGCGTCCGGTCGGCTGGGTCGTCGGCTGGGTCATGGGGTCCAGGCTACCGCAGGGGTGGATTCACTCAATAAGTTGAGTCATTGCACTTATTTAGTGGGTGTGCTTTTCTGGGGCGGTCACCGCGAGTGGGCGTCACCGCCCCGCGGGTCCTTACGGAAGTGGAGCCGTCATGAACCAGAAGTCCGTCCTCATCTCCGGCGCGAGCATCGCCGGCCCCGCCCTCGCGTACTGGCTGCACCGCTACGGCTTTCGCACCACCCTCGTGGAGCGTGCGCCCGCCCTGCGCGACGGCGGCCACGCCATCGACTTCCGCGGCGTAGGGCTGGACGTCGTGAAGCGGATGGGCCTCCTTGAGGCTGTGCGCGAACACGACACCGCCATGAAGGGCATGACGGTGGTCAACGGCGCGGGCGAGACCGTCGCCACGCTGCCGGCCGAGTTCATGTCCGGGGAACTCGAAGTGCTGCGGGGGGACTTGACGCGCGTTCTGTACGAGGCGACCCGGCACGACGCCGAATACGTCTTCGGGGACTCCATCGTCTCCATGGTCCAGGGCGGGGACGGAGTGCACGTCGAATTCGAGAAGGGCGAGCCCCGTACCTTCGACCTCGTCGTGGGCGCCGACGGCGCCCACTCCAACGTCCGCCGCCTCGTCTTCGGCCCGGAGTCGGAGTACGCCCACGACCTCGGCCTCCGCAGCGCGGTCTTCTCCGCGCCCAACTATCTGGACCTCGACCACCGCGGGGTGCTCTGCCGCTTCCGCGACAAGGCCGCGATGATCTTCAGCGCCCGGGGCAACACCCAGGCCCTCGCGGGCCTCTTCTGCACCGCTCGGTCAATGGACTACGACCGGCACGACATCGCCGCGCAGAAGCGCTTCCTCGCGGAGCGGTTCGCGGGCGAGGGGTGGGAGATACCGCGGCTGCTGGACATCATGGAGAACGCCGACGACTTCTTCTTCGACGGCATCGACCAGATCCGGATGGACACCTGGTCGCGCGGGCGCGTCGTTCTCCTCGGCGACGCCGCCTACTGCGCCGCGCCGACCTCCGGCATGGGGACGTCGCAGGCGATGGTCGGCGCGTACGTCCTGGCCGGCGAGCTCGCGACGGCGGCGGGTGACCATGCGGCCGCCTTCGCCGCCTTCGAGAAGGAGATGCGCGACTACGTGGACCAGAACCAGCTCCTCGGCCGCCGCATGGCCGAATCCTTCTTCCCGTCCCACGACGACGCCGGCGACGACGCCGACGCCCAGGCCGACGGCGGGCCGGGGCTGCACAAGATGGCCGAAGCACCGCTGTCCACCATGGAGTTGAAGACGTATCAGGTCTGAGGGGACGACCGTTCCCGAGGCCGCCCGGTCGCGACCTGGTTGAGGAAGTCGGTGCTGTCGGCCCACTGGTCCACCCCGCCCGTCAGCGGCCGCTCCCGCAGCCAGGGGTCCGTCACCGTGCCGGCCAGCGCCTGCGTGAAGCGCTCGGCACGCAGGACCAGGAACGGGCGCGAGTGGTACGGCCGGGGCCTCGGATCCACCGGGGCGCTGAGCCCCGACGCGTTCTGGAGCTCGGCGACGGTCTCGTACGCACGGGCCAGCCGGCTCTCGCGGTCCGGGTAGTCCGTCGCGGCCAGCGCCCCGCGCAGCGCCGGCGCGAGCGTCTCTGCGACCGCCAACTGCCGGAACGCGCTGCCGAGCCACTTGCCGTACGGGGCGTACCGGCGCTCCAGCAGCAGGCACAGCCTCATCAGGTCCCGCACCAGCCGCCCGGCCGTCACCGCCGAACCGAGGTCGTCGCCGACCTCCGCGCAACGCCCCACGAACGCCTCCTCCTGCGAGATCCGCTGCCACTGGCAGGCCAGGAGGTAGCGCCACACCTGCTCCGGATACCAGGCCAGCGCGCGCCGCGCGGCGGTGAGCGAGCCGGTCCCGTCGTGGAACACCGCGCCGCCGGTCGTCTCGGCCAGCCGCTGCTGCGGCATCGCCAGCCATGCGCGGGTGCTGGGCTCCGGATAGGCGGAGCCCAGCCCGGCGCGCAGCCCGAGCTGTCCGCCGAGCCATTCGTCCACCTCGTGCGCGGACACGCGGTGGTTGACGGGCCCGTCGGTCGGCCGCATCAGGCCGACGGGGTCCCGCGGATCGTCGCTCTCCTGGAAGTGGGTGGGCCAGCCGCGCACCCGCTTCGGCAGCCGCTCCGACAACAGGCGGCGGATGTCCGCGCCGTGCCGGGCGCGGTCGCCGGGGGCGAGGAACAGCTCCAGCCGCGGGCCCCACTCGTGGTCCGCGGACCTCGGCGTGTCGAAGCCCAGCACCTCCGAGCCGCCGCCGATCCGCGCGGCGGCGTACCGCAGTTCCGGATACGCGACGTCGAGGAGCGGCCGCACCGCCTCCTCGTACAGCGCTCGGGACAGCTCGATGCCGGGTACGAAGCCGGGTGCGGGCGTTGCGGGCTGTGTGGACGATGAGGGCGTTGCGGACGGGATGGACGTTGCGGACGGGGTGGACGATGCGGACGGGGGATCGGGGATCGCCATGACGGTGACCGTCCCGGACACCGCGCCCCGGGGCAACCGGATTTCGCACGCCGCCCGGGGCGAGCCCTTCGGCCTCTTCCTTACGCTGCCCGAAGTAGGCCGCTCCCTACACTGATGACCGCCGTGGGCTCCGGCGCGGGCGGGTCCCGTGCGCCGGGGGGCGGCGCGGGCAGGAGCGGTTCGAATCGATGCAGGTCGGACGCGGGTACGGACGCGGGTACAGGAGTGGGCACAGTGCGATTGAGGGTCGAGTTCACGACCGAGCCCTTCGACCTCGACGAGCCCCCGCAGCACGCGGTGATAGCTCGCGAGGTCGTGCAGTCCGCCGCGCTGGACGCGGTGGACGTCGGCCCCTTCGGCAACACCGCCGAGGGGACGGCGGACACGGTGCTGACCGCGGTGGACTCGATGCTGCGCGAGTCGCTGGCTGCGGGCGCCACCCGAGTGTCGTTGCAGGTCAACGTGGTCGCGGAAGGTGACGTATGACGGGCGGGGCCGGGCCCGGTGACCTTCCGCCGCCCGGCGACCACCCGTTCCTGCTGGCGATCAAGCCGCTCGTGGACGCCATGGGCGGCGAACTCGTCGCCCCGGGCCAGGCGACCGGCGACGACGTCGTGCTCTCCTGGGAGGGCCGCGACCTGGTGGCCGTGCGGCTGCCGCACCTCTCCGACTCGCTCGATCACATACTGGCCGAGCTGGAACGGCGGCACGGCGTGCCGCTGCCGGAGCTCGACCGCAAGACCAAGCAGTCGGTCGTACGGGTCCTGGAACAGCGCGGCGCGTTCTCCGTACGCCACAGCGTGGAGACGGTGGCGAACGCCCTCGGCGTCAGCCGCTTCACCGTCTACAACTACCTGAACAGGGAGAACGCCGCCAAAGCCCCGACTGACAAGGCCGCTGAGCAGGGATATCGGCAGTAGCGCTGTCGGCAGTAGCGTTATCGGCCTTGGCGCTACCGGCAGACCGCCGCCCGCTCCTCCGCGCGCAGCCGCAGATGGAGCGCCACCCAGCTGCGGTACGGACGCCAGGCCCCGGCGACCGCCGCGAGCCGCGCGGTGTCGGCGGCCGTCGCGGCGTCGAGGCCGTACGCGGCGGCCATGGCCTGGTGCAGGCGGGGTTCATGGAAGGGGAAGACGTCGGGGTGCCCGGCGCCCCGGATCAGGACGAGTTCGGCGGAGAACGGCCCGATGCCCGGCAGCTCCTTGAGGTCGGTCAGCGCGAACTCGACCGGCTGCGAACGGAGTTGACTGGCATTCAGACTATCGTCGAGCGCCGCGTCGGCGATGGCGCGCAGCCGCTCCGTCTTCACCTCCGTCAGCCCCGCGACGCGGTCGAGGCGGCGCAGCACCGACGGCACGGGGAAGGCGTGGAGCCGCTGGCCGGCAACGTCGACGGCCTGTCCGTACTCCTCGGCGATACGGGCCTTGATGCGGGCGCCCTGGTCCATGCGGACGCGGTTGCCGATGACCGTCCAGGCGGCGGCCTCGTACGGCGAGTGGAACAGTACGGGCCGCAGGCCCGGGAACTCGGCCTGGAGCCCGGCGACGACCGGGTCGGCGTCGGCGAGCGCGCGGAAGCCGGCGGCGTCGGAGTCGAGGGAGAGGATGCGCGCGATCTGGGCCCGTGCCGCCTCGGCGGCCGGTGTCCCGTCGGCGGGCCCGGCTGGCCGCCCGTCGACGTAGCGGGTGTACTCGGCGTGCACCGTGGCGGGGGGCCCGTCGGCCGCCGTCTCCTCCTGCCGCACGGCGCACCCGATGACGGACTCGCCGTCGTCGGCGGGGAAGGCCATCCGCAGCACGCCGTCGGGCGCGCGCTCGTACGAGGCGGGGGTGCAGCTCTCCAGGAACCGGCAGGAGGCGGCCAGCGAGTACGGCCCGGCAGGGGTGAAGGAGACGGCGGTCACGGTCAGCCCTCCTGGGCCTGGTGCACGGTCAGGACGTAGCCCTCGGGACCGGCGAAGGAGAACATCGGGCCGAACGGGCTCTCGGTGATCGGGGTGAGGATCTCGACGCCGTTGGCCGTGAGCTGGTCGTGCAGGGCCTGCGTGTCGGGGGTGGCGAACCACAGGGCGACGCCGAGGCCGGGGCGCCCGGAGTCCAGGTCGGTGCCGGGCAGCGGTTCGCGTACGGCCATCGGGGTCGGCTTGGTGTCGAAGACGACCGCGTGGGGCGGCGAGTAGGGGGCGCGGCGCAGGCCGAGGTTCTTCTCGCAGAACTCCGCGGCCGCCTCCAGGTCGCGTACCTGTAGGGCGATGAAGTCGGGGCCATCGATGCTGACGGTCATGAGTGCTCTCCTCGGGGTGCCGGAACGGTGAGTGCCGGCGACGTGGATGTCGGCGACGTGAGTGCCGGCGACGTGAATGCCGGGGTTGCCGGCGTCGGGACGCGCGCCGGGGCTTGGGCCGGGCTCGTCCGGACTTTTCGATGTCAGGACTTTGACATACTCGACGCTAAACCCGATCCCCGGAGGTGTCAAAATATGGACATGCAGGAGAGCTCGCAGGTGGACTCGCAGGTGGAACCGCCCCATCCGGCCGCGGACGTACTCGATCACGTGGGGTACCGGCTCAAGCGCGCGCACGCCGCCCTGCGCGCCGCCATGGACCAGGTGCTGCGCGAGCACGGCCTGACCGTTCCGCAGTACGCCTGCCTGGAGGTCCTCGCCGCTCGGCCCGGCATGTCCAACGCCGAACTCGCCCGCGCCACCTTCGTGACCCGCCAGTCCATGAACGTCGTCCTGCGCGGCCTCCAGGACGACGGGCTGCTCACCCGCCCCTCGACCGTCGACCACGGGCGCGCCCGCCCCGCCACCCTCACCGGCGAGGGTCGCCGCCGCCTCGGCGCGGCGCAGGCCGCCGTGTACGCGATCGAGTCCCGCATGGTCCAGGCGCTCCCCGAAGGGCGGCTGACCGCGCTCCTCGACGACTTCGACAGCATCACGCGGGCGCTGACGGACTGATCGGAGCGCTTCGGGCCGCCCTGGGCCGCTCCGGACCGCCGTCGATTTCACCGGATGGTTTCAACAAAGTGTTGACGTTGTGATCCCCAGGGCGTTAGCTATGCGCAGCCCGCCGTCCCCGGCGTCGCCGGCGCGCGGGCTGGACCAGCGAATCCCCCAGATCGCAGCCACGGAGGCCCCCATGAGGCCGAGCACGGATCCGATCCTGGCCCGGTTCAACACGGCCGACGACACCGCGGCCCGCGCCGTTCTGCGCGAGGTCTGCGCCAGCGAGGAATGGTGCGGGGCGATCCTCGCGCGGCGCCCGTACCCCGACCCCGAAACCCTCCTCGGCGCCAGCGACGCCGCCACCGCCCGGCTCGGCGCCGAGGAACTGGCCGCGGCGGTCGCCGGCCACTCGCCGCTCGGCCGCCCGGCGCCCGGGGATTCCGCCTCCGCCCGCGAGCAGCGGGGCATGGCCGACGCGTCCGAGCGGGTCAGAGCCGAGACGGCGGAACTCGACAGGGCCTACCGGCGGCGGTTCGGCCACGTCTTCCTGATCTGCGCCGACGGCCTCAGCGGCGAGCAGCTGCGCGACGCGGTACGCGCCCGGATCGGCAACACGCCGGAGCGGGAGAACGAGATCGTGCGGGCCGAACTGGGCAGGATCAACCGCGTCCGGCTGACCCGCCTCGTCACCGAAGGAGCGCTGCGGCCATGAGCGACGGCAGCACCGGGACCGCCGACGCCTCCGGGGGCATCGCCCCGGCCGCGTCGGTCTCCACCCACATCCTGGACACCAGCGCCGGGCGGCCCGCGCGCGGCGTGCCCGTCACGCTCTCGGTACGCACCGGCGGCACGGACCCATGGCGGGACTGCGGCGCGTCGCGGACCGACGGCGACGGCCGCTGCCGGGACCTGCCGCCGCTGCCGGAGTCAACTACCCACGCCCGGCTCGTCTTTGAGGTCGCGGGCTACTTCGAGCGGGAGGGCGGCGGGGAGGGCGGGGGCGAGGCCGGGGACGGTGCCGAGTCCGTAGGCCGCTCCGACCCCCCAGGCAGCTCCGAACCTGCCGGCCGGTCCGAGCCCGCCCGTGGCACCGAGCCCGCCCGCCGGTCCGAATCCGCCGGCCGCCCCGAGGCCGGGGCCTTCTTCCCCGAAGTGACGGTCGTCTTCGCCGTCGCGCCGGGCGAGCACTATCACGTACCGCTGCTGCTCAACCCGTTCGGCTACTCCGTATACCGAGGGAGCTAGCGCGATATGACAGTCCATTCCCGACCGGCGCCCGCCGTCGTCCTCGGCCAGAACCAGTACGGCAAGGCCGAGTGCCATGTCGTCCGGATCACGCGGGACGGCGCCACCCACCACATCAAGGACCTCAACGTCTCCGTCGCCCTCTCCGGCGATCTGGAGGACGTCCACCTCTTCGGCTCCAACGCCAACTGCCTGCCCACCGACACGACGAAGAACACCGTGTACGCCTTCGCCAAGCAGCACGGCATCGAATCCGCCGAAGACTTCGGCATTCTGTTGGCCCGTCACTTCGTCACCAGCCAGGGGCCGATCAAGCGGGCCCGTATCCGCGTCGAGGAGTACGCCTGGGACCGGATCGCCCGGGGGAACGAGGACGGTGGGGGAGCGGGCGGGCACTCCTTCGTCCGCAGGGGCCAGGAGACCCGCCTCGCCCAGGTCACCTTCGACGGCGAGCGGTGGCAGGTCGTCTCCGGGCTCAAGGACCTCGTCGTGCTGAACTCCACCGACTCGGAGTTCTGGGGCTATATCAAGGACGCGTACACGACGCTGGAGGAGGCGTACGACCGGGTGCTCGCCACCGAGGTCTCCGCCCGCTGGCGGTTCGGCTGGAGCGGCGAGCCGCACCGGGAGCCCGCCTGGGAGAGCTCGTACCGCAGGGTCCGGGCGGACATGCTCCAGGCGTTCGCGGAGACCTACAGCCTCTCGCTCCAGCAGACTCTGTACGAGATGGGCTCGCGCGTCATCTCCCGCAACGACGAGGTCGACGAGGTGCGGTTCTCACTCCCGAACAAGCATCACTTCCTGGTGGATCTGGAGCCGTTCGGGCTGGAGAACGGCGCCGACGACGCGGCCGTCTACCACGCGGCGGACCGCCCGTACGGGCTCATAGAGGCCACCGTCCTGCGCGAGGGCGCCGAGGCCGGGATCCCTCACGATCTGACGAATCTCTGAGCGGGTTCGGGGAAGTACTGGCACCCCCACCGGAAGGACGAGGACCCACCATGGCAGCATCGGAACCCCCCGGCGCCACGCCGCGCGCGTCTCGCTCAATTCCCGCGGCCCCCTCAATTCCCGCGGCCCGCACAATTCCCGCGGCCCGTACGGTCATCGAGAACTGCGCCATCGCGACCGTCGACGCCGACGGCGCCGAGCACGCGAGCGGCCACGTCGTCATCGCCGGGGACCGGATCGAGTCCCTGGGCGCGGGCCGGGCCCCGGAAGGGCTCGCGAACGTCGTCCGGCGCGTCGACGGCACGGGCCATCTGCTCACTCCGGGCCTGGTCAACACCCATCACCACTTCTATCAGTGGCTCACCCGCGGCCTCGCCACGGAGCACCGCCTCTTCGACTGGCTGGTCGCGCTCTACCCCGCCTGGGCGCGGATCGACGAGCCCATGGTGCGCGCGGCGGCCCGCGGTTCGCTCGCCATGATGGCCCGCGGTGGAGTGACCCTCGCCGCCGATCACCACTACATTTTCCCCAAGGACTCCGGCGACCTGGTCGCCGCCGAACTGTCGGCCGCCGCAGAACTCGGCGTCCGCTTCACCCTCGCCCGCGGCTCCATGGACCTCGGCGCCTCGGACGGCGGGCTGCCGCCGGACTTCGCCGTCGAGTCCACCGAGGGCGCGCTCGCGGCGACCGAGAAGGCCATCGACGAACACCACGACCCCTCCTTCGGCTCGATGACGCAGATCGCCGCCGCGCCCTGTTCGCCGTTCTCCGTGACTACCCAACTGATGAAGGAGAGCGCCGAGTTGGCGCGCCGCAAGGGGGTGCGGCTGCATACGCACGGCTCGGAGACCGTGGAGGAGGACCGGTTCTGCCGCGAGCGGTTCGGGATGGGGCCGACCGACTACTTCGCGTCGACGGGCTGGCTCGGCGAGGACGTATGGATGGCCCACTGCATCCACATGGACGACTCGGACATCGACGCCTTCGCCCGTACGGGCACGGGGGTCGGGCACTGCCCGTCCTCCAACGCCCGTGTCGCCGCGGGCATCGCCCGCGTCCCGGCCATGCTGGCGGCCGGCGTCCCGGTCGGCCTCGGCGTGGACGGCACCGCCTCCAACGAGTCCGGGGAACTGCACACCGAACTGCGCAACGCGCTGCTCGTCGGCCGCCTCGGAGCCGACGACCCCAGTGCGTTGACGGCCCGTCAAGTACTGCGGCTGGCAACGCGGGGCGGCGCGCGCGTACTGGGCCGGGACGCGGAACTCGGCTCCATCGAACCCGGCAAACTCGCCGACCTGGTGCTGTGGAAGCTCGACGGCATCGGCCACTCCACCATCGCCGACCCCGTCGCCGCCCTCGTGCTGGGCGCGGCGGCCCCCGTGACGCTCTCCCTCGTGGGCGGGCGGCCGGTCGTGGAGGACGGCCGGCTGACGACCGTGGACGAGACGGCCGTCGCGCGGGCGGCGCGGGAGCAGTCCCGTCGCCTCACGGAGATCGCCGCATCGGCCTGACGTACGTACGTACCGCCTCACGCCTCCACCGCGGGGCGCCGCCCAAGACTCGGTCGAGGGGGACGGCCCTCGGCCGGGCTCGCGGGCCACGGGAATCCGCCGGGTCCGCGAGTACCGGGCCGGGGCGCGAACGCAGCACCGCGCCCCGGCCCGGACCCGCCCGTCGGCCTGGACCTGCCCATACGTATCGACCAGCCCCGTACGTACCGACCTCCCTGTACGCGCACCCCCTCCGCACCGCCTCCCTGAAACCGTGCCATCGGCGGCACGACAAGCGACAGGAGGAACCGCCGTGACGTCAGCGCCCAGGTTCAGCAAGCGCGGCGACAGCCGCCAACAGCCACGGGAACGACGGCGACGGCGAAGGCGGAGTGCCGGAGGTGAACTTCCTCACCCCGTAGACCAGTTGCTGCCTCCCGGCAGGCTGCTCGCGAGCGGGTTGCAGCACGTCGCCGCCAGCTACGCGGGGGTGGTCGCGCCGCCGCTCGTGCTCGGCGCGGCCGTCGGCCTCTCGCCGCGCGACCTCACGTTCCTGGTGGGCGCGGCCCTGTTCACCGCGGGCATCGCGACGCTGCTCCAGACCCTCGGGCTCTGGCGGATCGGTGCGCGGATGCCGTTCGTCAACGGCGTCTCCTTCGCGGGAGTCGCCCCGATGATCGCGATCGTCGATGCCCAGGGCGGCGACCGTACGCGCGCCCTGCCCGTCATCTTCGGCGGCGTGATCGTCGCCGGGGTGCTGGGCTTCGTCCTGGCCCCTTACTTCTGCCGGCTCGTACGCTTCTTTCCGCCCATCGTCAGCGGCACGGTGATCACTCTCATCGGGATCACGCTGCTGCCGGTGTCGTTCGGCTGGATACAGGGCAGCCGCCCGGAGCGGCCGACGCCGATCACCAACCTCGCGCTGGCGGCGGCGACGCTGGTGATCGTGCTGGTGCTGCGGCGCGTGCTGCGCGGCTTCCTCCAGCAGATCGCCATACTGCTCGGCCTGGTGGCGGGCACCCTGATCGCGATACCCGCCGGGGCCGTCGACTTCGCGGCGACGCGCCAGGCGGGCCTCGTCGGCTTCCCGACGCCCTTCCACTTCGGCGGCCCCGAGTTCCAGCTCTCCGCGATCATCTCGATGTGCATCCTCATGCTGGTCTGCATGACGGAGTCCACGGCGGACATGCTGGCGCTCGGCGTGATCGTCGGCCGCCCGGCGGACGAGCGGACCATCGCCGCCGGGCTGCGCGCGGACACCCTCTCCTCCGCGGTCAGCCCGCTCTTCAACGGCTTCGCCAACAGCGCCTTCGCGCAGAACATCGGGTTGGTGGCGATCACCAGGGTGCGCAGCCGGTTCACCGTGGCCGCCTGCGGCGCGATGTTCATCGTGCTGGGCCTGAGCCCGGTCTTCGCCTCGCTGATCGCCGTCGTGCCGCAGCCGGTGCTGGGCGGCGCGGGCATCGTGCTGTTCGGCACCGTCGCGGCCAGCGGCGTCAAGGTGCTGCTCGGGGCGGGGCTGGAGAAGGCCGACAACCTGCTGATCGCCGCCACGTCGCTCGGCATGGGCATGATTCCGGTGGTCTCCCGGACGTTCTACGACAACACGGCGATTCCGGAGAGTCTGAAGATCATTCTGGACTCGGGGGTCAGCGCGGGCTGCCTCACCGCCGTCGTGCTCAACCTCGTCTTCAACCACTTCGGGAGGCGGCGCGGGGAGGGGGAGGGGGCCGCGGAGGCGGGGGCGGGGGAGCCGTCGGTCACGGCGACGCACTGAGGCGGGTTGGGAGGCGGGCACTGACGCCCGTACGCCCACCAGACATCGGATGTGTAGTCGCTGAGCAGCCGATCGTCGGCGGAAATTCGTCCCGAACTTCCCGTTGACATCCCACCTTTGGCGGCCCTAAGTTCCGTACGCGGCCGGCCGGCCCTCCTGCACGCCCCACCGCCCAGTCCAGGAGCCGCCATGCGTACGAAGCCCACCAGACCGCCCCGTCACCGATCCGTGCGGGGAGCGCGCGGGTTCGCGCCGCTGCTCGCGACCGCGCTGCTGGCCGTAGCGCTGCCGGTCATCGCACTGCCGACGGCTGCGGCGAGCGCCCGGCCCGCTTCGCCCGCCGGGCCGCCCGCTTCGCCCGCTCCGCCTGCTCGCCCCGCCGGCCCCGATCGGCAGCAGCCGGCCGCCGGCCCCGGCACCAACTTCGCGGTGGACGACCCCTTCACGTCCGACCGCACCAGCTGGTGGCGGCAGGACCGGTTCGGGATGTTCATCCACTTCGGCGCGTACTCCAACCTGGAGGGCGAGTACCGGCGGCCGGACGGGACCGTCTGCCGCGACGCCGAGTGGATCAAGCGGCAGTGCTCGATCCCGATGAGCGCGTACGAGAAGCAGGCGAGCACCTTCGACCCGGCCGGCTTCGACGCCAAGGCCATCGTGAAGGCCGCCAAGGACGCGGGCCAGCGGTACATCGTCATCACCGCCAAGCACCACGAGGGCTACGCGATGTGGCCCACCAAGGTGAACACGTGGAACCTGCGCGACCACTCCGCCTTCGACAAGCGCCGTGACATCCTGCGCGAACTGAAGACCGCCGCCGACCGGGCCGGCATCAAGCTCGGCTTCTACTACTCGATCTGGGACTGGCACGATCCCGACTTCGCGGACCCGGCGACCTTCCCCAAGTACCGGGAGCGGATGTACGCCCAGCTGAGGGAGCTGGTCAAGGGGTACGCTCCGGCGCTGCTCTGGTTCGACGGCGAGTGGGACACCGACAACCCCCACAACCCCTGGACCGCCCGCGACGGCGAGGCCCTGGAGTCGTATCTGCGCGGCCTCGACCCGAAGCTCATCATCAACAACCGGGTCGGCAAGCGCCGCGTGACCGACGGCGACTACGGCACCCCCGAGCAGGAGATCCCCGCCGCGCCGGTGGACGGCCAGCTGTGGGAGAGCTGCATGACGCTCAACGGGCACTGGGGATTCGCCGCGTACGACCAGGACTGGAAGTCCTCCGCCGCCATCACCCGCAACCTCCTCGCCACCGCGAGCCGCAGCGGCAACTACCTGCTCAACGTCGGCCCCGACAAGCATGGCCGCGTCCCGCAGCCGTCCCTAGACCGGCTGCACGACGTCGGGCAGTGGCTGCGCACGGCCGGGCAGGGCAGGGCGGTGTACGGGGCCGGGTACGCCGGTCTCGTCGAGGAACCGTCCTGGGGCGCGGTCAGCCGCTCCCGCTCCGGCGCGGGAGACAAGCTCTACGCCACCGTGACCGACTGGCCGGCCGCGGGGAAGCCGCTGCATCTCGCGGCACGGGCCCCGTTCCGGGTAATGGGGGCGCGAATGCTGGGCAGCAGCCAGCCCGTCAAGGTCACTGCTGTGAAAGGAGGTTACGACCTGAAACTATCGGGCAAGCCGCCGAACCCCACCGCCACGGTCATCGAACTGACCGTCAGAACGCCCAGGCCCGCACCCAGGGGCCACGGCAGCGGACTGCGCGCCGACATCTTCGCCAATGACACGCTCAGCGGCCCGCCCGCGCTGACCCGCATCGACCGCACCATCAACTACGCCTGGAAGTTCAGCGGTTCACCCGCACCGAGCATCCCCGCCGACCACTTCTCCACCCGCTGGACCGGCTCCATCCAACCGCGCTTCAGCGATACGTACACCTTCACCACCGTCTCCGACGACACGGCCCGCGTCTGGATCGACGGCCGCCTGCTCATCGACAACACCAAGCCGCACGACGCCACCATCGACAAGGCGTCCATCCCCCTGCGCGCCGGCCACAAATACGCCATCCGCGTAGAACACACCGAACAAACCGGCGAAGCCACCATGAAACTCCTCTGGTCCACCCCCAACCAACCCCAGGAAATAGTCCCCACCACCCAGCTCTACCGCCGCTGACCACCATCGCCCCAGCGGCGACCGGGCCCCGGCACCTCAGGAGGGGTGCCGAGGCCCGTGCAACAGGTCGGCTCAGGGCAGTAGTTCGTACGCCGGGAGGGTGAGGAAATCGGGGTAGGTTTCGTTGAGGGCGACCTGGAGGAGTAGGTCGTGGGCTTGTTGCCAGCGGCCGGTGGTGAAGGCGTCGGGGCCGATCTCGGCGCGGATGGCGGTCAGTTCGGTGGCGGCTACCTCTCGGGTCAGGGCGGCGGTGGCGCGTACGGATGTGCCGTCGCGGTCGAACTCGACGCCTGCGTTGATCCATTGCCAGATCTGGGAGCGGGAGATCTCGGCGGTGGCGGCGTCTTCCATGAGGTTGAAGATGGTGACGGCGCCGTGGCCGCGCAGCCAGGACTCGATGTAGCGGATGCCGACCTGGACGGCGTTGCGCAGGCCCTCGAAGGTCGGTGCGGCGTCCAGGGAGTCGATGGCGATGAGCTCGGGGGCGGTGACGCGGACGTCCTCGCGCAGCCGGTGCTTCTGGTGAGGGGCGTCGCCGAGTACCGCGTCGAAGCAGGCGCGGGCGACGGGGACCAGGTCGGGGTGGGCGACCCAGGAGCCGTCGAAGCCGTCGCGCGCCTCACGGTCCTTGTCGGCCCGGACCTTCTCGAAGGCGACCTTGTTGACCTCTTCGTCGCGGCGCGAGGGGATGAACGCCGCCATGCCGCCGATCGCGTGCGCGCCGCGCTTGTGGCACGTACGGACCAGCAGTTCCGTGTACGCGCGCATGAACGGCGCGGTCATCGTCACCGCGTTGCGGTCCGGCAGGACGAACTTCGCCCCGCCGTCGCGGAAGTTCTTGACGATCGAGAACAGATAGTCCCAGCGGCCCGCGTTGAGCCCGGAGGCGTGGTCCCGCAGCTCGTAGAGGATCTCCTCCATCTCGTACGCGGCGGTGATCGTCTCGATCAGGACGGTGGCGCGCACGGTGCCTTGCGGGATGCCCAGGAAGTCCTGCGCGAAGAGGAACACGTCGTTCCACAGCCGGGCTTCGAGGTGCGACTCGGTCTTGGGGAGGTAGAAGTACGGTCCCTTGCCGAGGTCGATCAGGCGCCGGGCGTTGTGGAAGAAGTAGAGGCCGAAGTCGACCAGAGCGCCGGGGACGGCCTCACCGTCGACCGTCAGGTGACGGTCCGGCAAGTGCCAGCCCCTCGGCCGTACCACTACGGTCGCCAGTTCCTCCGGCGGCCGCAGCGCGTACTCCTTCCCCCGCGGGTCGGTGAAGTCGATGCGCCGCTCGTAGGCGTCGATCAGGTTGAGTTGGCCGAGTACCACGTTCTCCCACGTCGGGGCGGTGGCGTCCTCGAAGTCGGCGAGCCAGGCGAGGGCGCCCGAATTCAGCGCGTTGACCGTCATCTTGCGGTCGGTCGGCCCGGTGATCTCCACCCGTCGGTCCTCCAGCGCGGCCGGGGCCGGGGCGACGCGCCAGCTGTCGTCCGCGCGGATGTGCGCGGTCTCCGGCAGGAAGTCCAGCGTGCTGGTACGGGCGATCTCCGCCCGGCGCGCGGCGCGCCGGGCCAGCAGTTCGTCGCGGCGCGGCGAGAAGCGGCGGTGCAGTTCGGCGACGAACGCGAGGGCCGCGTCCGTCAGCACCTCCTCCTGGCGCGGGAGGGGCTCGGCGTGGACGACGGCCGGCGGAGGCGGCGTTGACGCGGACATGAGCGGTCACTCCTTCGGCGAGCTTCGGCGCGCTTCGGCGAGCGGTGCCGGGCGGCCGCCGGGCTGCGGCCTGATGTCACGATACTTCTGACCAGTGGAGAGTAATTTTCTCATGGTGGAAGTTCAATGGTCTGTTGATGCTGCATCGTGGAGCGCCCCGGCGGCAACCGCGCGTCACTCCAGCAGCGCCAGATCCTCCGGCGTATCGATGTCGTCCGGCGTCGCGACGTCCGCACACTCGACGAGAACGATCTCCTCGGCATGGGCCCGCAGATACGCGCGTGCCCCGCGGTCGCCCGTCGCACTCGCCGCCACCTCCGCCCAGCGCGCCGCGCCGAACAGCACCGGGTGCCCCCGCCGTCCGTCGTAGGAGGCGGCCACCAGGTCCGCACCCGCCCGGTGCGCCGCCAGCACCCGCGCCACCGCCGCGGCCCCCATCCCCGGCTGGTCCACCAGCATCACCAGTACCGCCGACGCGCCGCACCCCTCCAGCGAACGGAGCCCGGCGCGCAGCGACGACCCCATGCCCTGCGCCCAGTCGGGGTTGACCAGCGGCTCGTGCCCGGTCAGCGCGGCCAGGTCGGTACGGGCCCGTACCCGCTCGGCCGCCGCGCCCAGCACCACCCGCACCGGCGCGCAGCCGCCTGCCAGGAGCTCCCGCGCCGCCCGTTCCACCAGCGGCCTGCCGCGGTGCTCCAGCAGCGCCTTCGGCCGGCCCCCGAGCCTGCGCCCGCCGCCCGCCGCCAGCAGCAGCCCGGCCACGGGTGTCCGCTCGTCCTCAGTCGTACGTGCCATGGACCCTGCATACCGCATGCCGGCGCCCGTACGCTCGTACGCCCGTACGGACCCGCTTTCCGTACGGGCCCCGACGGGGGCGCCGCCAACAGCTTCGCGCCGAAGTCCGGCGGCTGTGATCACGCTGCGTGGGGCCGTCCGTCACCGTCCGGCGCGGTGTGGCACATGGCATGCCGGTGGCAAGCCATGGCCTTCGCTTCACTCTCGGGCGGTCCTCCTGCGGTCTGATTTTCGCTCAGAGTGTGGCGTGTCGCACGCAAAGTGGCGTTAACTGATCCGCGGTCACGTGCACGCTCCAATCAACTCTCGGAACGTGCGCGGGAGTCGACGAGCACGAAGGGGAGGACTGTGCCGGTAAGTCATCGGACGGGGCAGGGCGTGCCTTCGGGCGCCACGCGGGCGGAGGGCGCCGTAATCGTGGAGCAGAGGCGGAGGGGCGGTGCCGTCGCGGACCCGAGGGTGCGGGGGCTGGGCGCCGCCGTATCGCGGCTGCGGCGTGAACTCGCCGTACATCCGGCCGAGTTGTCGGACCGGGCCGTGGCCGAGGACGAACTGGCCGTGCTGGCCGCGATGGCCCGCTCGGGCGACCTGGAACAGCCCCGGCTGCACCGCTCCCTGCTCCTGGTGGCGGGAGCCCTGGGCTCGGTGAGCGCCTTGGGCCCGGCCCTGCGGGACGTCCGCGACGCGGTCGACCTGTGCGGTCGGCACACCGGTCCGCAACAGGGCGGCTGACGGGCGGACGGCGGGCGGGTGGCGGGTGGTTGACGGACGGTTGTTGGGCGGCTGCCGGTCGGCTGTCAGTGACAGCCCGTCAGGATCGTGCCGAGCCGGCCCGTGAGGCGTGGCCCGGGAGGTGCGGTCCGTGAGGCGCGGCCTGTCATGTATGGCCCGTGAGGCGCGGGCCGTCACGCGCGGCCTGCGCCGTTCCGTGTCGGGCCGTCAGCCCTGCTCCGTGCTCGTCAGCTCCGTGGCGAGCTCGCTCGCCACCTTCTGAAGGAGCGGCACGATCGTCTCCGTGGCGGCGTCCGTCACGCGGCCCGCCGGACCCGAGATCGAGATGGCGGTCGCAGTGGGGGAGCCGGGCACGGGGACCGCCAGGCACCGGACGCCGACTTCCTGTTCGTTGTCGTCGACCGCGTACCCGGTTTCGCGGACGCGGCCGAGCGCTTCGAGGAAGCCCTCGGGCGTCGTGATCGTCTTCTCCGTCGCGGCCGGCATGCCGGTACGGGCGAGGAGCGCGCGCACCTCGTCGTCGGTGGCGTGCGCGAGGAGCGCCTTGCCGACGCCGGTGGAGTGGGGCAGCACCCGCCGCCCGACCTCGGTGAACATCCGCATCGAATGCTTCGACGGCGCCTGTGCGACGTACACGACCTCGTCCCCGTCGAGAAGTGCCATATTGGCGGTCTCGCCGGTGCCCTCCACCAGCCGCGCCAGATACGGGCGGGCCCACGTGCCGAGCAGCCGGGACGCGCTCTCGCCGAGCCGGATCAGGCGCGGGCCGAGGGCGTAGCGGCGGTTGGGCTGCTGGCGTACGTAGCCGCAGGCGACGAGCGTGCGCATCAGCCGGTGGATCGTCGGCAGCGGCAGGCCGCTGCTGGTCGCCAGCTCGCTCAGCCCGACCTCGCCGCCGGCGTCTGCCATCCGCTCCAGCAGATCGAAGGCGCGCTCCAGCGACTGCACGCCTCCGGTGGGCGCGGTTTTGGGCTCGGCGGACGAGGGCACGAGACGGGTCCTTCCGGGACGGGTGACAGCAGCCTACCGGGCCTGGGCGATCTCCGTACCGGCCGTGCGGAAGCCATTGTGGCCGGTCAGGGCCCGTGTGCCGGTCGGGGTCTTGACGGGTTCGGGCGCCGACTGGAGACTGCGCCCCAAGCGGACTTCTTCAACAGAACGTTGAAGAATGCTGGGTCGAGAATGACGTCGGGAGACGTACAAGATCGATGCGCGAGTGCAAGATCGACGCACGAGGCCGGCGCACAAGCGCGAGACCGACGCACGATGCCGGCGCACAAGCACAAGGCCGACGCACGAGGCCGGCTTACAAGCGCAAGGCCGGCGGTCGAGACAGGCACACAAGCGCAAGGCCGGCGGTCGAGACAGGCGCACACGGCAGACGTACGAGACAGGGGACCGGATGCCCGAAACGGAACTGCTGCTCCGCTCACAACGTGTCGTCACCCCCGACGGAACGCGGGCCGCGGCCGTCGCCGTCGCCGGCGGTCGGATCACGGACGTACTGCCCTACGACGCCCCCGCCCCGCCCCGCGCCCGTACCGAGGACCTCGGCGACGCCGCCCTCCTCCCCGGCCTCGTCGACACCCATGTGCATGTGAACGACCCCGGCCGCGCCGAGTGGGAAGGGTTCCGGACCGCCACCCGCGCCGCCGCCGCGGGCGGCGTCACCACCCTCATCGACATGCCCCTCAACAGCGTCCCGCCCACCACCACCCCCCGGCACCTCACGGTCAAACAGCGGGCCGCGGCCCACGCGGTCCACGTCGACGTCGGCTTCTGGGGCGGCGCGATCCCCGGCAACACGGGGCAACTGCGCCCTCTCCACGACGCGGGCGTCTTCGGCTTCAAATGCTTCCTCTCGCCCTCCGGCGTCGAGGAGTTCCCCGAACTCGACCGGCGCGGACTCGCCGCCGCCATGACCGAGATCGCGGACTTCGGCGGCCTGCTCATCGTGCACGCCGAGGCCCCCGACCGGCTCGACCGGGCGCCGCGGCGCGCCGGGCGGCGCTACGCCGACTTCCTCGCCTCCCGGCCGCGCGCCGCCGAGAACGACGCTGTCGCCGCCCTCGTCACGCTCGCCGCCCGGCTCGACGCCCGGGTGCACGTACTGCACCTGTCCTCCGGCGACGCGCTGCCGCTGATCGCCGGGGCGAAACGCGCCGGAGTCCGGCTGACCGCCGAGACCTGCCCGCACTTCCTGACCCTCGCGGCGGAGGAAGTCCCGGACGGGGCAACGGAGTTCAAGTGCTGCCCGCCCATCCGCGAAGCGGCCAACCAGGACGCGCTGTGGGCCGGGCTCGTCGACGGCACGATCGACTGCGTCGTCTCCGACCACTCGCCCTGCACCCCGGAGCTCAAACACCCCGACACCGGCGACTTCGCCACCGCCTGGGGCGGCATCTCCTCCCTCCAACTCGGCCTGCCCGCCGTCTGGACCGCCGCCCGGCGGCGCGGCCACACCCTGGACGACGTCGCGCGCTGGATGTCCACGGCCCCCGCCCGGCTCGCCGGGCTGCGCGGCAAGGGCGCCATCGAGGCGGGCCGCGACGCGGACTTCGCGGTCCTGGCGCCCGAGGCCGCCTTCACCGTCGACCCCGCCGCGCTCCACCACCGCAACCGGATCACCGCCTACGCCGGGCGCACCCTGCACGGCGTCGTACGGTCCACCTGGCTGCGCGGCCACAAGATCGCCGACGGCGGGACGCCCACCGCGCCCACCGGCCGGCTCCTCGAAAGGACGCAGCACGTATGAGCACCGGCAATGGCTCCGGCAAAGGCTCCGGCACGGGCGCTGACGCGGGCATCGGCGCGAGCGCCGACGCAGCCACCGGCTTGAACGCCGGCATACCCCGCTACACCGGCGACGCCTCCCCCTACCGCGGCGGCGACCCCTACGCCGACTACCGCACCCCCGCCGCGTTCCCCTTCACCGACCTGCCCGACCTCGCCGACCGGCTGCTGGGCGCGGGCGTCATCGCCGCCAACGACGAGTTCTTCGCCGAACGCGAGAACCTCCTCAAGCCCGAAACCCCGCGCTTCGCCCCCGAGCACTTCGGCCACAAGGGCAAGGTCATGGACGGCTGGGAGACCCGCCGCCGCCGAGGCGCCGCCGCCGAGGACCCGCACCCCGCCGACGAGGACCACGACTGGGCGCTGATCCGGCTCGGCGTCCCCGGCGTCGTACGCGGCCTCGTCGTCGACACCGCCCACTTCCGCGGCAACTATCCGGCCGCCGTCAGCGTCGAAGGCGCCGCCGTCGAGGGCGCGCCGTCCCCCGCCGAACTCCTCGCCGACGGCATCGAGTGGACCGTGCTCGTCCCGCGCACCCCGGTCGGCGGCCACGCCGCCAACGGCTTCGCCGTCGACGCCGCGCGGCGCTTCACCCACCTGCGGCTGCGGCAGTACCCCGACGGCGGCGTCGCCCGGCTGCGCGTCCACGGCGAACCCGCCCCCGACCCCGGCTGGCTCGCCGCCCTGGGCACCTTCGACGTGGCGGCGCTGGAGAACGGCGGGCGCGCCGAGGACGCCTCGGACCGCTTCTACTCCCCGCCGCTGAACCCCGTCCGCCCCGGCCGCGCCCGCCGGATGGACGACGGCTGGGAGACGCGCCGCCGCCGCGACTCGGGCCACGACTGGGTGCGTTACCGCCTCGCCGCGCGGTCCCTGATCCGGGCCGTCGAGATCGACACGGCCTATCTCAAGGGCAACGCCGCGGGCTGGGCCGCCCTGTACGTACTCGATGCCACCACCGGCGCCGACCCCGCCGACCACACCACCGGGTGGACCGAGATCCTGCCCCGTACCCGGCTCCAGCCCGACACCGCGCACCGCTTCCCGCTCACGGACGTCCCGGCCCCCACCGCCACCCATCTGCGCATCGACATCTTCCCGGACGGCGGCATCGCCCGGCTGCGCGTCCACGGCGCCCTCACCGCCGACGGGGCCCGCCACCTGACGGTCCGTCATCGTGAACTCGGCGGATAGATGGCGAAGCCGGCTCCTCCCCCCCTCGGAGCGGCCCAGCAGCCCCCGCTCGTAGTCGGCCGCCGCCCTTCCGCGGCCGGCCGCCGCCGTCACCATGACGTCACAGCCCCGCGAGCGTGTTCCAGAACATCAGCTCGTACGCCTGCAGGAGCCGGCCGTAGCGGTGCGCCAGCCGCTCCGTGACCCGGCCCGCGTCGAGCCCCGACCGCACGGCCGACAGGCACTGCTCGGCGGCCTTCGGATCGGGCTCGGCGAAGAAGTCGAAGAACCCGCACGCCTCGGCGTCGAAGCCGTAGTGCTCGCGCAGCGCGTCGCGCATGGTCGCGCAGTAGTCGCCCCACGCGGCGAAGTTCACGGCCAGCGCGATCACCACGTCCGCCGGCTCGGCGTGCAGCGCGAGCCACGCCGCGTACGCCGGGTACGCCTGGCAGCCCGCCCGCGGCTCGTACGCCCGTACCGCCGCGTCGTCCAGCCCGCAGGCGGCGGTCAGCGACCCCAGCCGCTCCAGGGCCACGGTCTCGCCCTGCGCCAGGGCGTCGAAGAACGGCACCACGGACGGGTCGGCCGTCGACCGCAGCGCCAGCTGATGGAAGCTGCGCCGGTCGCTGGTGATGATGTGGTGCTGCTCCAGGGCGAAGGCGGCGACGGCCTCGCGCGGCGCCTTGCCCTCGGCGACCAGCGGCACGAAGCGGTTCGCCGCGGTGTCCGGGGACAGCTCCCGCACCGCCTCCGCCACCACTTCTTCAGCTGTACGGACCATCGCTCCGCCTTCCTGCGCTGTGGACGGCAACCGGTCCTCAGGCTCCCAGAAGCCACTGACAATCCTCAGTACACCGGGCGAAAAAGCCGAAAGCTGTCGCGGCAGGGGAGTGAAGACCTTCTCTGTGAAGCCCCCTGCCACGACGGCGTCCGAGGCGGCACCGCTCAGTCCGCGGTGGAACCGCTCAGTCCGTGGCTGAATCGATCGCTCAGTGCGCGGCGGCCCCCTTGAAGCCGGCCGCGTCGTACTCCGCGACGGCCTTGTCCACGAAGGCGTCGAGGACCTTGTCGCCGACGACCACCGGGATCCGCTTCCCGTTCATGTCGACATAGACGAACGACTTGGCCGTCTCGACCTGCCCCGACAGCCGCTGCCGCAGCCGCTGTGCCGCGGCCTTGTCCCCGTCGCGTACCGCCTCGACCATGGCCAGCGCCGTACGGGCGGCCGTGCCCCATGCCTTCGTCGAGTCCAGCCACGGCCCGGAGTCGTCGATGAACCCGCGGTCCGACAGCCGGGCGCGGAGCACGTCGGGCGCCGACCGCAGCGCGCGCAGCGTCGCGTCCAGCCGCCACGCGCCGCCGCCCTGCCAGAACTTCCGGAACGCGGCGTCCAGCCCCGGTGACTGCTGCGGGTTGAGGCGGGAGCCGTAGTTGGCGTCGGCGAAGGCCCGCAGCGCCCGCTCGGTCCGCGCGTCACCGCCGGCGAGCTCGCGCAGCGCACCGTCCCACGAGGTGCGGGCGTCGTACGCCTGGTCGTTCCACGCGTAGTCCGCGACGGTGTAGAGCCCGATCTTCGAGGCCGCGGGCTGGACCATCGGGTTGGCGGTGATCCCGGCGAGGTCCCCCGCCAGCCCCTTCTCGCGCCCGTTGAACGGACCGAGCAGCAGATGGTCGGAGACATAGTCGTTGACCGGGTAGTTGTCCCAGGTCAGGATCTGATGCCCGAACAGGCTCCGGGCGGTCTTCGCCTGCGCGCGGGTCATCGTCGGCGCGATCACCCCGACGCCGGTCCACTCGACCAGGACGTCCTTGTCGAGCTGGTCGGCGATCGCCTTCTTGTACGGGGACGGCTTGATGTCGTAGTACTCCGTCGGCACCATCTGAAGGGGCTTCGCCCCCTTGTGCGCGGCGATGAAGTCGTGGTTGACGCGGTTGAGCAGATGCGCTTGGGCCGCCCCGGCCGCGCCCCCGCCCGTACCGAACTTCTTCTCGTCGGCGGCGCAGTTCCACTTCGTGTAGCTGATGTCGTCGAGCGGCACGGCGAACGTTCGCACCCCGATCTTCCACAGCGTCTCGAACTTGGCCGTGAGCGCCTTCGCCTCGGCGTCCGAGCTGTAGCAGACGGACAGGCCGGGGGAGAGGGCGTAGGTGAACTCCACATGGTCGGCGCGCGCCCGGTCCACCAGCTCCTTCAGCTCGGCCAGCTGCGCCGCCGGGTAGGGGTCGCGCCACTTCGCCCGCAGATACGGGTCGTCCTTGGGCGAGTACGCGTAGATGTTCATCTTGTGCGCGGCGTCGAAGTCGAGCTGCTCCAGGCGGGCCTGATGCGACCAGGGGGTGCCGTAGAACCCCTCGATGACCCCGCGCAGCGGCGTCGCCGGCCAGTCCCGGACCGTGACGCCCTGGACGTGGGCGTACGGGCGGCGGGTCTGCGGGAGCAGCTGGCGCAGCGACTGCGCGGCGTAGAACGTGCCGGTGGCGTCGGCCCCGGCCAGCGCGATGCGGCCGTCGCCGACGGCGAGCGCGTACCCCTCGGCGGGCAGCCCGGCCGTGCCGCGCGCCCCCAGGCTCCGCAGCGCCTTCGCCGCCGCCGGACCGTCCACGTACACGGCGAGGCGTCCGGGACGGGCCGTGGTCCGCTGCTCGACGCGGTGCGCGCCGGCCTGTTCGAGGGCGCGCCGTACGAGGCGGACTGCGGCCGGGTCGGCCTTGGGGCCGGTGATCAGGTCGACGGTGCGGGTGATCGTGACGCCGCCGCGGCGGGCGTGTACGGACTGGGGCGTGGGCGTGATCTTGTGCGCGGCAGAAGCGGCTGAGGTGGCGGGGTTGATCGATGCGGTTGATGCGGATGATGCGGTTGAGGCGGCCGGCGCGGGGGTCGCGCTCCCGCCGCCGCGGTCCGCCGCGCCGGCGGACGCGAGGGGCAGGGCGGCGAGGGAGAGAGCGAGGGCGGCGACCGCCGTCGGGCGCGTTCTGAGCATCCTGTGGTCCTCTCGGGTGAACGAGGCTTCCTATGACGCGTACGCATCAGACTCGGTGACTCGGTGCATGATTCATCGACATCACGCCGTGTGGCAATGGCTGTGCACGCCGTACGCGCCGATGTCGCCGGGCCGCGGAACCAAAACCGCCGCACCGGGCGTTTGAGCCGTTGGGAGGAGGCGCTCCGCTCGGGGCCCCGCGGACGGCTCGTCGCGTCCCCTCGGCGTCCGCCCCCTCCACGTGCTCGTACTCCTCTTCATGACCCGTCAGGAGAACCCGCTGTGACCTTGCGGCAAGAGATCGTCGGCAACGCCATGCAGATGGCCGTCTGCACCCTGGAACCCGGCCAGACCGTCTACTGCGAGGCCGGAAAGTTCCTCTTCAAGACGGCGAACGTGACCATGGAGACCCGGTTGTCCGGTCCGGGCGGCGGCGGTCAGCAGGGCGGCGGCGCGGGCGCGGGCGGCGGCGGGATCGGCGGCATGCTGCGGGGCGCCATGGGCACCGCGATGCAGGTCGGCCAGCGCGCCCTCGCCGGCGAATCGCTCGCCTTCCAGTACTTCACCGCCACCGGCGGCGAGGGCACCGTGGGCTTCGCGGGCGTCCTCCCCGGCGAGATGCGCGCCCTCGAACTGGACGGGAACCGCGCCTGGTTCGCCGAGAAGGACGCTTTCGTCGCCGCCGAGTCGACCGTGGAGTTCGGCATCGCCTTCCAGGGCGGACGGCAGGGTATGAGCGGCGGCGAGGGCTTCATCCTGGAGAAGTTCACCGGCCGCGGCACCGTCGTCATCTGCGGCGCCGGAAACTTCATCGACCTCAACCCGGCCGATTTCGGCGGCAAGATCGAGGTCGACACCGGCTGCATCGTCGCCTTCGAGGAAGGCATCCACTACGGCGTGCAGCGCATCGGCGGACTCAACCGCCAAGGGCTGATGAACGCCGTCTTCGGCGGCGAGGGCCTCTCCCTCGCCACACTGGAGGGCGACGGCCGCGTCATCCTCCAGTCCCTGACCATCGAGGGCCTCGCCAACGCCCTCAAGAAGGCGCAGGGCGGCGACAAGCAGGGACCGACCGGGGGACTGTTCTCCACGCACGCGGGCTAGAGCCGCCCCCCCCACACGGACGTGGCTCAGTGCGACCGCGCCCCGGCCAGATAGAAGATCAGGAAGAAGAAGCCGACGATGAAGTGGACCGCCACCAGGTAGATGAAGACCCGGATGGTGAAGGCCATCGGGGCCCGGTCCTCCTCGACCATCGTCTCGGCCGGCGACTGTACGGACCCGCCGACGGGCGTGGCGTTCTCAGCGGACTCGGCGGGCTGGGAGGGCTGGGCGCTCTCGGCGGGCTGGGCGTTCTCGGCGGGGGCGGTGCTCCCGGTGGGCCCGTCCGGAGCGGAGCTCTGAGCGGACTCGGCGACTCCGGCGGACTCGGCGTCCCCGGTCATCGAGCCGCTGGCCATCGGGCCTCCGGCCGTCGGACCGCTGGCCGTCGGGCCTCCGGTCGTCGGGCCTCCGGTCGTCGGACCACCGACCGTCGGGCCCCCGGCCCTCGCGCCCCCGGCCGCAGCGGCCGTTCCCGAGTCGGCGGCCTTCGGGGCCGCCCCGGACCCCGGAGCACGCTCCGTCTCCAGGTCCCGCGTGGCATCGCTCATGGCATTCCCCTCCTGGCCTGCGCGACGTCGCCGAGGCACAGCTCGGCCACCCCGCTCTGCATCAGCGTGTGAACGAACAGCAGCTCCGCACCGCCCGGCGAGGCGGCCGCGATCCGGTGCGGGGTCAGCGAATCGAAGTGCGCCGCGTCGCCGGGGCCCAGCGCGTAGACCGTCTCGCCGAGCGTCAGCCGCAGTCGGCCCTCGGTGACGTACAGCCACTCCTCGCCGGGATGCACCCTGACCAGCGACTCCTGCCGGCCCTCGCCCTGCGGCACCCGGAGCCGCAGGGCCTGCATCGCCCGGCCCGAGCCGCCGGCCCGCCAGTACGTCCAGCCGGCCGCCTCCTGCGGCTCCATCCGGTCGGCCCGCACGATGGGGTCCCGCTCCGGCGGGACTTCGCCCAGCAGGTCGGATACCGTTGTCCCGTACGTACGTGCCAACGCCAGCAGCATCGGCAGGGACGGCGTCCGCTGCCCCGTCTCCAGCCGGGACAGGTGCGCGGGCGACAGCCCCACCCGCTGGGCCGCGCGCTCCAGCGTCATACTGCTCCGCTTGCGCAGCGCGCGGAGCTGAGGGGCGACGGCGGGCACGTCGTCGGCGGGGGCTCCGGCCTCGGTGTCGGACTGGATGGTCATGTGTCCGGTATAGCCCCGCCGTGCCTCAGCGGCAAAAGTATTGCCTCAGAGGCAAAAGTGCCGAAGGGAATCAGCCGGGCAGCCCCCAGGGCGCCGAACCGCCGTTCGCCGGCACGTCGCGCGGGCCCGGACGCACGCGGCTGCCGTGCTCGCCGACCAGCACCGTCTCGCCCCGCCGGAGCTCCACCGCGATGCGGCCCGCGCCGACCCGCCGCCAGCGCGCCCGGCGGCCGTCCTCGTGGCGTACGTCCAGGTCACCCCGCATCCCGTGGTCCAGCACGAGCGGGGACCCGGCCTCGCTGTGCACCCGCACCCAGCGCGTACGGCCGCGGCTGCGGTCGGCGTCCACGAGGAACGCGCCCTGGGCGCGCAGCGACGCGAACGACGCGTCCGCCCAGCGCTCCGAGACGGACGGGAACACCTTGACCACGCCGCCATGGCTCTGCACCGCCATGTCCAGCAGCGACTGCGCGGCGGTCAGCGGGGTCTCCAGCGCGAAGTTCTTGCCCTCCCGGTACATCGTGTTCGGCAGCAGCTCGGTGTCCGCGACGACATTGCGGTCGGTGAAGAACGTCAGGAAGTCCAGGGCCTGTTCGGGTGCGTCCATCACCGAGCACATCGACGAGGCCGCCGCGAAGCTGTAGCCGTGCCACGCGTCGCGCATGCTCGTCCAGTGGTCGAACGTCGCCCGCATCACCGCGCGGTCGGCGCGCCGCTCCCAGACGGCCTCGCGCAGCGGGTAGAGCCAGAGCAGATGCGAGAAGTGCCGGTGCGAGCCGGCGAGCGGCACCCCCGCGCCGATCAGCACGCCGTCCTCGGGGTCCCGCGCGTACGGCACGAGCCGCTCGGCGATCGCGCGCCACTGCTTCGCGCGCGGGTCCGGGATGCGCAGCAGCCGCGCGGACCGGAGCAGGGTGGCGGCTCCCCAGCGGATGAGGGAGAGGTCGTACGTGCAGTCGGCGGCGTTCGCGTACTCCGGCGAGCGCGTCATCGGCAGGTGCAGCTTGCCGTCGGGGCCCTCGTGGAGGAAGCGCGCGTAGTAGTTCACGGCCTTCGCCAGGATCGGGAAGAGGACGTCGCGCAGCGCGCGGCGGTCCATGGAGTGCCGGTAGGCGAGCCAGACGTTGTGCAGGGCCCAGGTGAGATTGCCGAAGTTATCGGAGATGTGGTCCGTGCCGGGTACGCCCACGGTCCACGCGCCGGGGCGCAGCTGCCAGTCGGAGGGGTGGCCGAGCGCGTAACTGCGCCCGTCGCGGTACTCCTCGGGCACCGACAGTTCCAGGTTCTTCTCGAAGCGGCGGAACGCGCCGGTCACCGAGTCCAGTTCGAGGTGGTTGGAGCCGTACATCGGCCAACTGGCTATCTGCACATTGAGGTTCCACCACAGCGCGGTCCAGTTGTTGCCCACCGCCGGGAACCACGGGCCCCACTCCGACAGCGCCGGGCCCTCCGCGCGCGTCGCGGACGCCAGTTTGTAGAGCTGGATCAGGTAGAAGCTCTGGAGCCGCTTGTCGGGTACGGACAGGAAGCTGCGCCGGAAGTAGCGGTGCCACCAAGCACGGTGACTGGTGGTCAGGTCGTCCGGGTCGGCCGCGAGCGCGTCGGCGACCTCGCGCACGGCCCGGCGGGTCGTCTGCGCCGTGTCGCCGGGGAAGCGGTGCGCGAGGTGCGCGGCGAACAGCCGGCCCGTGCCGGTGCGCCGCTCGCGCCAGGCGGTCGTCCAGCCGCCGCCCGCCAGCAGCGGCTGCTCGGCGTAGTGGGTGGCGCCGGCCGTGCCGAGGCGCGGGTCGGGGTTGGGCGTGTACCCGGTGCGGTCGTCGGTGTTGCGGGTCGTGGCGGCGGTCAGCCAGGTGAACGTCCAGGCCGCGGCCTCCTCGCCGGGGCTCGGACGGGTGGAGATCAGCAGCGTGGAGCGGGAGTTGTGGACGAGCGCGGCGAACCGCAGGCTGCCGCGGGTGGTGGTGACCGTGCCGCGCAGCTCGGCGTCCCACAGGTCCAGCGTCCAGTCGACGGCGGTGATCTCACCGGCCAGGGTGAGGGTGAAGTAGCCGATGGGCAGGCGCGCGTAACCGGTGCCGGCCCGCCACCGGCCGCGCTCGTCCTGCGCCTGGGTGTGGCTGATCATCACCGTGAGCGTGCCGGGGCGCTCGCCCCGGTAGACCTGGCAGCCGAGGAATCCGTTGGCGAGGAACGGGCCCTCCCGCCAGTTTGCGGGCAGGGCCCGCCAGCGCATGGCGGCGGCGCGCACGGCGCTCTCGTGCACATCCTTGTACGAGCCTCCGGCGGCGTGGCCTTCGGCGCCCGGCGCGGCCCACGCGGTGTTCGGCGCGGCCGACGCGGTGCCCGATGTCGCCCACGCGGTGCCCGAACCCGTGGTCCCGACGCCCGCGGCGACGCCGAGGGCTGTGCCGAGGGCCGTGCCGACGAAGGATCTGCGAGGAAGTCCGGTCACGTATCTGCCTCCTGTTCGCACTGCTGAACCTTCCGGCATGGTGACGCCCGAGTGCGCCTCGCGCCTAGACCTCCGACGTCTCCGGTTTTCGTGTGAACGGATGGGAAACATCGATTACTTGGCATTGACATGTCCTGGTCTACGCGCGTCATGCTGGTGGGCATGCGAATCCCCCCACAGATCACCCGCATCGGCGCCGTCGCCGCCCTGGCCTCGGCCCTCTTCGTCTCCTCGCCCGCCATCGCGGCCACGTCGGCGGCCGGCCCCGCGACCGTCGCCGCCCCGGCGGCCCACTCCGCCGCCCTGAAGTCGGTCGGGACCGTCTGCTACAAGGCGCTGCCGAGCCAGGCCCACGACACCCTCGACCTGATCGAGTCCGGCGGGCCCTTCCCCTACCCGAAGGACGGCACGGTCTTCTCCAACCGCGAGGGGCTGCTGCCGAAGCAGTCCAACGGCTACTACCACGAGTACACCGTCATCACTCCGGGCTCGCCCGACCGGGGCGCACGCCGCATCGTCGCCGGCGAGAAGAAGCAGGAGGACTACTACACCTCCGACCATTACCGCAGCTTCAACGAGGTCGACTACAGCTGCTGACCGGCTGACCGGCTGACCGGCTGACGGGCTACCTGTCTGACGGCCTGACAGCTTCCGGCCGTCTGGTCGTCGGGTCGCCTGATCGCCCGTCACTCATTCGGCGGCCGCTTCGGATTCCGTTCGCGAAGCGGCCGCCGTCGCGTGTCGTGCGGCGCACGGCCTCGGTGTCGCGCCGTGTGCCGTGCCGAGCGCCGCGCCGGGTGAGCTGGGGGCGTTCCGCGACTCTTGACGCTTCATAAGCTCATGCATTAAATCAAGGCGTGAATTAAGCCCTCGACGCGGCGCAGCGCATCGAATGACCTGTCAGATGCATCCTGTCAGGTGCATGGCGAAGTGATCGGGGGCGTCGCCGCCCTGCCGAGGAGCCCGCCGTGACATTCCGACACGCAACTCCCACCCCACCCCGCCGGAGACGGGCACGCTTGCTCGCGGCCGTACCGGCGGCGGTGGCTATGGCCTGCGCGGCTCTGCTGCCGTCGCCCGCCGCGACAGGCGCGCCCGAGACGCCGTCGCCCGCCGCGCAGTCCTTCGCCTCCGGCTCCCTCGGTCAGCCGCCCGGCACCCCTGACCCCGGCTCCCTCGGTCAGCCGCCCGGCACCCCCGACCCCGGCTCCCTCGGTCAGCCGCCCGGCACCCCCGACCTCGGCCCGAATGTGAGCGTCTTCGACCCCTCGATGCCGCGGGCGGCCGTACAGGCCAAGCTCGACGGGGTCTTCTCGCGGCAGGAGAGCAGCCAGTTCGGCGGCGCGCGCCAGGCGCTGCTGTTCAAGCCCGGTACGTACGACGTGGACGCGAACGTCGGTTTCTACACCCAGGTCGCCGGGCTGGGCCTGTCGCCCGACGACGTCACGATCAAGGGCGCGGTGCACGCGGAGGCCGACTGGTTCCAGGGCAACGCCACCCAGAACTTCTGGCGCGGCGCCGAGAACCTGTCCGTCACCCCGGCCTCGGGCGCCGACCGCTGGGCCGTGTCGCAGGCCGCCCCGTACCGCCGTATGCATGTCCGCGGCGACCTGCGGCTGGACGACGGCGGGTGGGCGAGCGGCGGGTTCATGGCCGACTCCAAGGTCGACGGGAAGGTGCTGCCCGGCACCCAGCAGCAGTGGATCTCCCGCAACACCGAGTGGGGGAAATGGGCCGGCGCCAACTGGAACATGGTCTTCGTCGGCGCGAAGAACGCACCCGCCGGTAACTTCCCCAGCCCCGCGTACACCAGGGTGGAGCGCACCCCCGCCGTCCGTGAGAAGCCCTTCCTCTACATCGACAAGGCCGGCGCCTACCAGGTCTTCGTGCCCGCGCTGCGCACGAACACGCAGGGCATCACCTGGGCGGGCGGCACGCAGGCGGGCGCGTCGCTGCCGCTCAGCCGGTTCCACATCGTCAAGCCGCGCGCCACCGCCGCCGAGATCGACGCGGCGCTCGCCCGGGGCAAGGACCTGCTGATCACGCCCGGCGTCTACCACCTCGACCGGACGCTGAAGGTCACCCGGCCCGACACGGTGATGCTGGGGCTGGGCCTCGCGACCCTCGTCCCCGACCACGGCGTGACCGCGATGTCCGTCGGCGACGTCGACGGGGTGAAGATCGCGGGCCTGCTCATCGACGCGGGCCCGACCGAGTCGCCCGTCCTGATGGAGGTCGGCCCGCCCGGCTCCGCCGCCCGCCACACCGCCGACCCGACGTCGCTGCACGACGTGTTCTTCCGTGTCGGCGGCGCGGGCGTCGGCAGGGCGGCCAGGAGCCTGGTCGTGAACAGCTCCGATGTCATCGGCGACCACCTGTGGCTGTGGCGCGCCGACCACGGCGACGGCGTCGGCTGGAACACCAACACCGCCGCGAACGGCCTCATCGTGAACGGCGCCGACGTCACCATGTACGGGCTGTTCGTCGAGCACTACCAGAAGCACCAGACCGTCTGGAACGGCGACGGCGGACGCACGTACTTCTTCCAGAACGAGATGCCGTACGACCCTCCGAACCAGGCCGCGTGGACGAACGGGGCCGCCAAGGGCTACGCCGCCTACAAGGTGGCCGATTCCGTCACCCGCCATGAGGCGTGGGGGCTGGGCAGTTACTGCTTCTTCAACGTGAACCCCGCCGTGGCCGCGGAGCACGCGTTCGAGGCGCCGCGGGCGTCGGGGGTCCGGTTCCACGACATGGTGACGGTGTCGCTGGGCGGCACCGGAACGATCCACCACATCGTCAACGACACCGGCGGGCCGTCGAATTCGTCGCGCAACGTGGCGACCCTCGTCAACTACCCCTGAAGGTAGTGGTTTTACGCGGCTCATTTGATGGCGCCGGCGGTGAGGCCGGTGACGAGGTAGCGCTGGAGGAGCAGGAATCCGGCGACCACCGGCACGCTGACGACCAGTGAGGCGGCCATCACCTGGTTCCAGTAGACGTCGGTCTGGGTCGCGTAGCCCTGAAGCCCGACGGCGAGCGTGCGGGTGGTGTCGTTCGTCATGACCGAGGCGAAGAGGACCTCGCCCCAGGCCGTCATGAACGCGTAGACGCAGACGGCGACGATGCCGGGCACCGCCGCCGGGACGACGACGCGCAGCAGTGCGCCGAGCGGCCCGCAGCCGTCGACCAGCGCCGCCTCGTCGAGGTCGCGGGGGATCGAGTCGAAGTACCCGATGAGCATCCAGATGGCGAAGGGCAGCGAGAAGGTCAGATAGGTCAGGACGAGCCCGCCGCGCGACCCGTACAGCGCGATCCCCGTGGTGTTGCCGATGCCGACGAAGATCAGGAAGAGCGGCAGCAGGAAGAGGATGCCCGGGAACATCTGGGTGGAGAGCACCGTGACGGAGAAGAAGCGGCGGCCTGCGAAGCGGTAGCGGCTTATCGCGTAGGCGGCGAAGACCGCGACGACCACCGCGCACAGCGTCGAAGACACCGCCACGACAAGGGAGTTGAAGAAATAGCGGGCGAGCGGGACGGTGTGCCAGATGTCGACGTACGGGCGCGGGGTGAAGCCGCTCGGAATCCAACTGAACGCGCCCTGAACGTCCTTGAGCGGCTTGAGCGAGCTGCTCAGCATCACATAGACGGGGGTGAGCGCGAAGACGGCGAGCAGCGTGAGCACGATCCGCCGGGTCCACAGGAACGAGCGGGGCGGCGCGTTGGGCGACCGGCGCCGGGCCGCGTCGCGGACGGCATCGGGGGAGCGCCGCCGCCGCACGGCGCTCCGCGACTGATACTGCACGGTGTCACCCATCGGTTTCCTTTCTGCCGCGCGCGGTGGCCAGCAGATAGCCGGCCGTCACCACGAGGAGGAACAGCAGGAGCAGTACGGACATGGCCGCGCCGGAGCCGAAGTTCCATGTGACGAACGACGACTGGTAGATGTGGATGGAGACCAGGTCCGCGGGTTCGGGAGCGGACTTGCCGAAGAGCACGTACGGCGTGTTGAAGTCGTTGAAGGTCCACAGGAACAGCACGAGGACCAGGACCTGGTTGACGGGCCGCAGCGAGGGCAGGGTGATCCGCCGGATCTGCTGCCAGACGCCCGCGCCGTCCATGGCGGCGGCCTCGTACAGCTCGCGCGGGATGTTCTGGAGCCCGGCCGTCAGGATGAGGAACGCGAACGGCCAGGACCGCCATACGGACACGGTCACCAGCGCGGCGAAGCTGTTGTCGCCGATCAGCCAGAACGGCGGGCTGCCCAGGATGCCGAGCTGGTCGTGCAGCACGTGGTTCACCAGGCCCGTATCGCGCTGGAACATGAACGACCAGGTGATGACGGCCGCGTAGACGGGCAGCGCGTACGGGATGAGGAAGGCCGTGCGCAGCAGGCCGCGGCCGCGGAATCGGTCCTGCATCAGGACGGCCGCCGCCGTGCCGAGCAGCCACGCCAGGCCCACGGCGAGGACGGTGAAGCAGCAGGTGACCCAGAAGGAGTGCAGCAGGGCCGCGCCGACGGGGGCGTCGAAGTCGACGGCGACGCGGAAGTTGCCGAGGCCGGCCCAGGGGGCGGTGGTCCAGTCGCGCAGATACTGCTGGGTGAGGGCCTTGAACGCCATGGCGACGCCGACGGCCATGGGGACGAGGTGGACGAGGAGTTCGAGGGCGAGGGCGGGCAGCAGGAGGAGGTAGGGGAGGCCGACGCGGCGCAGCCGGGCGACGACGGGGCGGCTCCGGGCCCGGCCCGCGCCCTGATGACCGGTCCGGCTCCCGGCCCGGCCCGCGGCCCGGCCCGCGGCCCGGCCCGCGGCCTGGCTCGCGGCCCGGTTCTTGAGGCCCTTCACCGCGGGGGCATCTGCTGCTGGGCCTTCGCGAGGCGCTCCTTGACGCTCGCCTCGCCGACCTCGTGGCCGGCGGCGGCGTCCGCGAGCAGCTCCTTCATCGCCGTGCCCACGAGCGTCTCGAACTGGCTCTCCTCGGGCACCATGGGCAGCGGCGCCGCGCTTTTGGCCAGCGTCTCGCGGAGCACGGTGAGATCGGGCGTGGCGAACGCCTTGTCCCGCTGGGCCTCTTTGACCGGGGGCAGCGCGCCGAAACTGCTGTTGAGTCTCTTCTGCTCCTCGACCGAGGTCATGAACTTCACGAATTTCAGCGCGCCGTCGTGGTTGTCGGTGTTCTTGAACACGGCGAGATTGATGCCGGCGACCATCGAGTTGACGCCCTTTCCGCCGGTGGCGCCTTTGGTCTGTACGGGCACGGGAGCCACTCCGTAATCCTTCGGTGTCATGTTGTGCGCCTTGAGGGCGCCGGCCGCGGACTGCCACATCAGCATGGCCGCCTTTCCGGCGGCGAAATCCCGTACGCACCGCTGGGTGGCGTATTCGGCATTGCCCGGCGCCACGATCCGGTCCGTGGCGAGGAGATCGACGAACTGCCGTACGGCCGCCACCGCTCCCGGCGAATCGAAGCGGGGCCTGCCCGAGCTGTCGAAGAAATCCGCGCCGTGCTGTTTGCCGAGTACGAAGGCGTGGTGGGAGTTCTCGGAGTAGCTGGCGCCCTCGATCGCGAGCCCCCACCGGCCGCGGCCGGTTAGCTTCTTTCCGGCGGCCACCAATTCGTCCCAGGTGGCGGGCGGTTTGTCGATGCCGGCCTGCTTGAAGAGCTTCTTGTTGTAGTAGAGGCCGTAGGCGAGGGAGTAGAGGGGCACGGCCGCCGGGTCCTTGCCCGCCGCGCCGGTGGCGGCGAGCGCCGAGGGCACGAATCTGTCCTTTCCGCCGATGGCCTGGAACGCCGCGTCGTCGAAGGGCAGCAGCGCGCCCCCGGCCTGGAGCGAGGCCGACCAGGTGTTGCCGATATTGAGGACGTCGGGGCCCTGGCCGGAAATGGTGGCGGCGAGTACGCGGTTCAGGAGATCGCTCCAGGGGATCACTTCGAGTTTGACGGTGATGCCCGTGCGCCGCTGGAATTTCTTGAGCTCCGGGCCCAGCACCCGCTTGTCCTCCTCCACCGTCGCGCCCTGATTGCTGGCCCAGTACGTCAGCTGCTCGGGATTGTCGTTGCTGCTGCCGCCGCCTCCCGCGGACCCGCCGCCGCAGCCGGCGGCGGTTCCGGCGAGCGCGGCGGCGAGGGCGGTGGCGGCGGTGGCCCGGATTCTGCGCATGGTCGGTGGCCCCTTTCGAGGGTGACTGGGTCCGGTGTCCGATGGCATCGCTTGGCATCGCTTTTTCAAGAGCCGCATTCCGTGAGCCGAATGGTTCTGTGCGTCTTTCGTGTCCCTTTCGTGCCTTAATTCAAACCGTGAGTTAAGTAGTGAGAGAAGGTCGCGTCAAGACTCCGCGCAGCGATATGTTCAGGCCAGGGAGGAAGTCACGATGAGTGAACGCAACCAGCGGACGGTCCGGGACCTGCGCCGCGGCAGCAGGTCCGCCGTGCTGCGCCGGCTGTACTTCGAGGGCCCGCTGAGCAGACAGGAGCTCGGACCGGCCACCGGCCTCAGCTCCGGTTCGATCACCAACGTCGTCGGCGAACTCCTCGCGGACGGCCTCGTCGAGGAGGCCGGCTCCGTCGGCTCGGACGGCGGTCGCCCCCGTACGCTCCTGCGCGTCGCGCCCCGCAGCGGCTGCCTGGTCGGCGTGGACGTGGGGGAGACCCGGATCCGCGTGGGCCTCTTCGACCTGACTCTCCGTGAGATATCCCGCACGGACCGGCCCCTGGACGTCCCGGGCCGCCCCCGTGGCCCCGGCCATGACGTCGGCCTGATCGTCCAGCTGATCCTGGACGGTCTCTCCACGGTCCTCGGCGATGTCCCGGCGCATGCGGGGGCGGTGCTCGGGGTCGGCATCGGCGTGCCCGGCATCGTCGAGTACGGGACGGCCGATTACGGGTCCGCCGAGTACCGGACCGCCGAGGAGCGCTCCGCCGAGCTTCGCGCGGGCATTCCGCTCGCCCGCGACGGCGGCCGTACGGCGGGGAGTTCGCGCGACTCCGGCCCCGTACGAGACGGCGACCTCGTACGTAACCCCGGCCTCGTACGCGGCCCCGACCCCGTACGTAGCCTCGGCCCCGTACGTAACCCCGGCCCCGGCCCCGTACGCGAGTCGGGCTACGCGCCCCCCGGCGCCGTGGTGCACGGCCAGACGATCGGCTGGGACGCCGTCCCCCTCGAAGCGCTGCTGCGCCGCTCCACCGACCTCCCCCTGCACATCGACAACGGCGCGAAGACCCTCGGTCAGGCCGAGCTGTGGTTCGGCGCGGGACGGGGCGCGCGCAACGCGGTCATCGCGCTGCTCGGCTCCGGCGTCGGCGCGTGCGTGGTCATGGACGGCAGCCCGCTCGCCGGCGCGACCAGCGGCGCGGGCGAGTGGGGCCACACGACGCTCCAGGTCGGCGGGCGGCGCTGCCGGTGCGGCGCGCGCGGCTGCCTGGAGGCGTACGCCGGGGCCGCGGCGATCCTGGACCGCTGGCGCGAGGCGGGCGGCGGGCCGCCCGGCGGCTACGGCGGCCATACGGAGGAGAGCGCGCTCGCCGAACTCCTCGCCGCCGCGGACGCCGACGACCTCACGGCCGTCCGGCTGCTGGAGGAGACCGCCGAGTACCTCGGCGCGGGCATCGCCGATCTGGTCAACCTCTTCAACCCCGAGCGCATCGTGCTCGGCGGCTGGGCCGGGCTGCTGCTCGGCCCCCGGCTGCTGCCCGATGTACGGGCGGCAGCCGCCGCCTACGCCCTGCGCCACCCCTACGAGCGGGCCGCCATCGAACTCGGCCGGGCCGGGCCCGACGCCGTCACCATGGGTGCCGCTACGCTCCCCCTCGCACGCCTGCTCGCAACCGGCGGCTCCCCCCGGGGTCCGATTGTCGGCGCCTCCGGATAACGTTTCGCAAGAAACGGCGATCGGGGAGGCACTCGGTGACATCAGTGGCATCGGTGACAAACGCGCCCGAGGCGGTCACCTGCGGAGAGGCGATGCTGCTCATGCTCGCCGAGCCCGGTGTTCCGCTGGAACGGGCCGTACGGTTTCGGCGCTCGGTGGCGGGCGCGGAGTCCAATGTGGCGACGGGCCTGGCCCGGCTGGGGCACCGCACACGCTGGATCGGCAGGCTGGGTACGGACCCGGCGGGCGAGGCGGTCCTGCGCGAACTGCGCGCCGACGGCGTGGACGTCGGCCACGTCGACCTGGACGCGTCGGCCCCCACGGGCATGCTGCTGCGCGACAGCCACCCGCACCGCGCCATAGACGTGCAGTACTACCGGGCGGGCTCGGCGGCCTCCCAGCTCGCGCCCGAGCACATCCGCCCCGAAGCGCTCGAAGGCGCCCGACTGCTGCACATATCCGGCATCACCCCCATGCTCTCGCCGACCGCCGCAGCCGCCACCCAGCGCCTCATCGAGCTGGCGCGCGCCGCCGGGGCCCTGGTCTCCTTCGACCCCAACGTGCGGCGCAAGCTGGGCGGGGCGGCCCAGTGGGCGCAGATCGTCGGGCCGCTGCTGGCCGAGGCCGACCTGGTGCTGGCGGGCGACGGCGAACTGGAGACGCTCACCGGCCGCTCCGCCGACGAGGCCGCCGCCGACCTGCTGACGGGCCGGGCCCGTACGGTCGTCATCAAGCGCGCCGACCACTCGGCGACCGCCGTCACCGCCGAGGGCCGCTGGGACCGGCCGCCCTACGAAGTACCGGTCGCCGACCCGGTGGGCGCGGGCGACGCCTTCGCCGCGGGCTATCTCTCCGGGGTGCTGCGCGGGCTGCCCGAGCCCCGCGCGCTCGCCGAGGCCGCCTGCGTCGCCGCGCTCTGCGTGCAGACCGCCACCGACACCGAGGGGCTGCCCACCGCGGCCGACCGGGACCGGGCGCTCGCCGCCTTCACCGACGGCACGGACGCGGTGCACCGCTGACCATGGACCTTCGTCCCACGCCCCCGTCCCTCGACGGCCGGCCGCGCCCGCGCGGGCAACGGCCACCGACCACCGTAGAAACCCAGATCAAGAAGGGCGGCGAAACTGCCGTGTACCGCTGGGAGATCACCCGGGCCGCGCTCGCGCAACGGGTCTTCGCCATCATCCGCAGTGACAGCTACGACCACGCGACGGCGACGGCAGACACCCTGCTCTCCGCGGGCATCACCAGTCTGGAGATCTCGCTGACGACCCCGTTCGCGCTGGAGTCCATCACCACCCTGACCCGCGAGGTCGGCGACGACGTCATGATCGGCGCGGGTACGGTGCTGGACGCGCCCGCCGCCCGGATGGCCATCGACGCGGGGGCCCGCTTCCTGGTCTCCCCGGGCCTGGACGCCGAGGTCATCCGCACCGGCCACCGGTACGGCATCCCCGTCTTCCCCGGCGTCGCCACGCCCACCGAGATCATCACCGCCATGGAGCTGGGCGCGGACGCCCTCAAGCTGTTCCCCGCCTCCGGGTACAGCCCCCGCTGGATCAAGGACGTACGGGCCGCGCTGCCGCAGGCCGCGCTGCTGCCCACCGGCGGCGTGACCCTGGAGAACGCCCCGGAGTGGATAGCCGCCGGGGCCGTGGCCTGCGGCATGGGCAGCGCCCTCTCCGAAGGCGACCGCGACGCCGTGGCCAAGCGCGCGTCGGACCTGCTGGCCCGCCTGGCGGACGTCGAGATTCCGTAAGGGGCCGGGGCGGCCGGGTTCAGAGGGCCGGCCGGGGGACGGCCGGGATCAAAGGGCCGGGGACGACAGGAACCAAGGGGCCGGGGGCGGCTGCGGGCCCCTCCGGTCCTTCGGCCCGCCGCTCTACCACGGCACGGGCTCGCCGTGCCGGTCCAGGAATTGCAGGCCGGGGGCGCCGGCCTGGGCTTCGAGGACGTCGACCACGGCCGGGATGCTCTCCTTGGGGTCGAGCGGCGCGTCGAAGCCGCCGAGCTCGGTCCGGTTGTGACCGGGGTCGATGAGCAGCTTGGTGTGCCCGTCGTCGGCGTGCCGGGTGGCGTAGCTGCGCATCAGCTGGTTGAGCGCGGCCTTGCTGGCCTTGTAGAGCTCGTAGCCGTCCTCGGTGTTCCGCGAGACGCTGCCCTGCTCGGAGGACATGACCGCCACCGTCCCGCCGGGCACGACGAGGCCGCGCAGGGACTCCAGGACGCGCAGCGGGCTCAGCGCGTTGGTGATCATCACCTCGGTGAACATGTCGGTCGGCACCTGGTCGATCGACAGGTTCCCCCGGTTCACCGCCCCGTTGACGAAGAGCAGGTCGAACCGGCGGTCCGCCAGGCGCTCGCGCACCGCGGCCACCTGCTCGGGGTCGTTCATCTCCAGTGATTCGACGGTCAGCCGGCCGTTCGACGCGTCGGCGTCGGCGCGCAGCGCGCCGCCGTCCGTGCGCGCCGTGGCGACGACCTGCCAGTCGCGCCGGGCGAGCTCGTCGACGAGGACGAGCCCCAGCCCCCGGGAGGCGCCGATGACGAGGGCTTGGCGGTGATCGGGCGTGGTGGACACATGCGCTCCCAAGCGACGAGTGGTGGTGCGATTTAGAGTAGACGAGACGTCGCGTCTAGACAATGCCGCGGGAGGAATCCGCCGCCGGGTAGGGTGTCCCGCATGCCCGATACCAGCTCACAGCCCCGCAGGCCGCGGTCCGGCAGCCGTCGCGACGAGGCCGCGCGGCTGGCTGTGCTGCACGCCGCGGACGATCTGCTCGACGAGCACGGCTTCGGCGGCCTGACCGTCGAGGCGATCGCGCGGCGCGCCGGCGTCGCCAAGCAGACGATCTACCGCTGGTGGCCGTCGAAGGTCGAGATCCTCCTCGACACGCTCATCGCGGACAGCGAGAAGAGCCTGCCCGTGCCGACGGAGCGGCCCACGGCCGAGACCGTCCGCGGCTATCTGCGCGGCTTCGCGCGCTTCCTCACCCGCGACCCGGCGGGCAAGGTCCTGCTCGCACTGCTCGCCGAGGCGCAGCACCACCCCGCGACGGCGAAGAGCTTCCACGAGCGGTACCTCGGTCCGCGCCGGGACCAGGAGCGCGCCATGCTCGCGCACGCCATCGACGCCGGCGAGCTCTCGCCCGGCCTCGGGCCCGACGCCGCGCTCGACGCCCTCGTCGGCCCGATCGTCTACCGCGCCCTGACGGGGGCGAGCATCCCCGACGACCTGGTGGACACCCTTTTCGAGGACCTGCTCGGCCCGCGCGCGAACTGAGCTCCCGCTTCCGCTCGTTACGGAACAGGCGGCGGTACGGGCTCATGTCCGCCAAGGAAGGCACGGGCGCGACGGATTCCTAGGAGCCGTTCCGCGCGGCCTCTTCCGCCACGGCCACCGCCGTACGGACCAGCGCCGCCGTGGCCGTCGAGCGGGACTGCTGGGGCCAGGCGATGGACAGGACCGCGGGCGGCGTGTTCGGGACCGGGCGGTAGACGACGCCGGGGCGGGGGTAGCGGGCGGCGACGGAGGTGGGCAGCAGGGGAGTGGGGCCGCCCAGGGCCACGAGGGTGAGCAGTTGCGCGAGGTCGCGGCCCGCGGAGCGGGTCTCGTGGACGAACCGGGGCAGGTCCTCGGGGAGCAGGCCGAGGTCGGCGAGGGCCAGGTGGTCCCGGCCGGCTAGCGGGTGGGTGGCGGCGATGGCCGCGACGCACTGCTCGGCGGTCAACTGCTCGGAGTCCAGGCCCGTACGGTCGAACGGCTCGTGGACCAGGGCCGCGTCGGCTTCCCCGCGGCGCAGGAGCCGCGCGTGTTCGTGCCAGCCGCAGAGCCGGACGGCGACCGGTACGGCCTCGGGCTCCGTCGCGAAGCGCGCGAGGATCGGCGCCAGCAGTCCCGCGTCCCCGTCGGCCTTCATGGCCAGGATCAGCTTCGGCTCGGCCGCTGCCGCCCGCTGGGTCCGCCGTTCGGCCGCCTGGAGGGCGTCCAGGGCGATCCTCGCCTCCGTGAGCAGCACCGTTCCGGGCGGGGTCAGCGCCACGCTGTGGGTGTTCCGCTCGAAGAGCGTGACGCCCATCTCCGTCTCCAATTGGCGGATGGCGCGGGAGAGGGGCGGCGGGGAGATGCCGAGCCGCTCGGCGGCGCGGGCGAAGTTGAGCTCCTCGGCGACGGCGACGAAGTAGCGCAGCGGTCGGGACTCCACGCCCTCACCTCCCTGTTCGGCCCGTCGGTACGTGGCGGCGGCACGGTATTGCCCTGAGGGTAACAAGCCGGAGCGGGCGGGTCCTTCAGTTCGGGCCGCCCGCACAGCAAGCTCGACCACATCCCGTCAGGCACGCGCCCGTACCGGCTTCCGGCACGAGCGCTCGTCGGCGCGGGCATCACCCAGTCCGGCGCTCCTCGGCAGTCCCGGCATTCTCAGTGGAGTAGTTCATGATCGTCGTCACCACCCCGACCGGCCAGATCGGCCGGGAGGTCCTCGACCGCCTCCTCGACACCGAGGGCGGCACCCATGTCGGCGGCGCCAACGCCAATGCCGAAGGCGGCGGCGCGGCCGGCATCCGGGTGATCGCCCGCGACCCCGCCCGCCTGCCCGCCCGCGTGCGCGCGAACGTCGAGGTCGTACAGGGGTCGCACGCCGACCCCGACACGCTGGAGAAGGCGTGCCAGGGCGCCGACCGCCTGTTCTGGCTGGTCCCGCCGACCCCGGGCGTCCCGAACGTGGAGGGCCACTTCCGCGACTTCACCGAGCCGCTGCGCGAGGTGACCGGCGCGCGGGGCGGCGTCGAGCGGATCGTCGGCGTCTCCACCCTGGGCCGCGGCACGGCGAAGAACGCCGGCATCATCTCGGCCTCGCTCGCCATGGACGAGGCGATAGCGGGGATGGGCGTGCACTACCGGGCGCTCTGCGCGCCGTTCCTGATGGAGAACCTGCTGGGCCAGGCGGGGTTGATCCGCGACGCGGGCCTGGTCGCCCTGCCGGGCAGCGGTGTCCTGCGCACCTGCACCACCCGCGACATCGCCGCCGCGGCGGTCCGGCTGCTGCTCGACGACTTCTGGACCGGTTTCGAGGACGTACCGCTGGCCGGACCCGACGACCTGACGCCCGAGGACATGGCCGGGATCGTCTCCGAGGTGCTGGGCCGCCCGGTCCGCCTCCAGCCGGTCGACGGCGCGGCCTACCGGGCGCGGCTGCTGGAGGCCGGGGCGAGCGAGGACTGGGCGCGGGGCGCCGCCGACATGATGACGGCCCTCAACGAACAGGGCTTCTACGGAGCCGCCCAGCCGAGCACCCCCGGGACCACGCCCACCGGATTCCGCCAGTGGTGCGAGGAGGTGCTCAAGCCGGCGGTCCTCGGCTAACCGCTCCCCTCTCGCGAGCCTTGCGAGGGGAATCCGGGATCTCCAAGGGCAGTTCCGGTCGTATCAGCCGGAACTGCCCGCTCCGCAAGCAGAATTGAGGAAACTGGGGAACGATCGTGATCTGTCCGGGCGTTACCCCGGTGATATCCCGTCGAATGGGGGTCCCCGTGACAACCGAAGCATTCGAGATCATCGACCTGTCAGCGATGGGCGAGGACTTCGTGCGCAATCCGTACCCCGTCTACGCGGAGCTGCGCGAGCGCGGTTCCGTACACCGCGTGACGCTCGCCGACGACATTCCGGCCTGGCTCGTCGTCGGCTACGACGAGGTGCGCGCCACGCTCGGCGACGACCGCCTGTCCAAGCGGCTGGAGAACGCCTCCGAGCACGCCAACATCGGCTTCGAGCCGCTCGGCGCCCATATGCTCAACACCGACCAGCCGGACCACACCCGGCTGCGCAAGCTGGTGGTACGGACGTTCACCCCGCGCCGCGTGGCGGCGATGGAGCCGCGCGTGCAGCAGCTCACCGACGAACTCCTCGACGCGATGCTCGCCGACGGCGCGCGCGGCGCGGACCTCGTCGACGCGCTCGCCTTCCCGCTGCCGATGAGCGTCATCTGCGAACTGCTCGGCGTGCCCTACGCGGACCGTGAGGAGTTCCGCGCGTGGTCGAACTTCGTGGTCGGGCCCGCCCCGTACGCGGAGAAGATGACGGCGATGGAAGAGGTCCGCGCGTACCTCGGCCGCCTGATCGTCACGAAGCGCGACGAGACCGGCGACGATCTGCTGAGCGGCCTGATCCGCACCATCGACGAGAACGGGGACCGGCTCTCCCACGACGAACTGCTCGCCATGGCCTGGCTGCTGCTGGTCGCCGGGCACGAGACCACCGTCAACCTGATCTCCAACGGCGTCCTCGCGCTGCTCCGCCACCCCGATCAACTGGCGGACCTGCGGGCCGACTTCTCGCTCCTGGACAACGCTGTCGAGGAGATGCTGCGCTACGACGGCCCGGTGGAGACCTCCACGTTCCGTTTCACCGTTGAGCCGATCGAGATCGGCGGCACCCTGATACCGGGCGGCGGCGAGGTGGTCCTGGCGACGATCGCCGACGCCGACGCGGACTCGGGGCGCTTCGCCGAGCCCGACCGGTTCGACATCCACCGCGACGCGCGGGGCCACCTGGCCTTCGGCCACGGCATCCACTACTGCCTCGGCGCCCCGCTCGCCCGGCTGGAGGCGCGCGTCGCCGTCCGCTCGCTCCTGGAACGCTGCCCCGACCTCGCGCTCGACGCCCACCCGGCCGCGCTGGCCTACCGCGAGGGCATGCTCATCCGGGGCCCGCACCGGCTGCCGGTCACCTTCTGACCCCGGGGCGCGCCTCGCGGCGTGCCCCGGGCCGTAGTACGCGACACGTCCTTCTCCGCGGCGCGCCGCTCTGCCACCCTGAGCGCGTCGACGATTACGCACATCGGCCATCGCCCTCGCCGGCACCGGCCGGTGTGCGTACGAGCGCCAAGGAGAAGCCGTTCTCCTTCTCGGAGAAGGCGTATGCGCTGCCGCGCGGGGACGAGCAGTTCAAGCACTATGTCGACCAGTGGGTCCACTTGACCGCCGACGACATCACGTTCGCCAAGTTCCGGGACGAGTGGATGAAGTGACGGCAGCCGCACCGCCAGGCCGCCGCACTCTCAGGTCGCCAGGTCGCCAGGTCGCCAGGTCGCCGCGGACGGGGCCCGTACGGCCGGTGCGCCCGGGTCAGTGCACGCGCACGGTCTGCGGGGCGGAGGCGGGCCCCGCCTTCGGGCGCTTGTCGTGCGGCCCGGACAGGACGTAGAGCACGCCCCGGAACTGGAAGGTCCCCCGGTGCCGCCCCGTGAGCCGGGCGTCGACGCGGGCCCGGTGCGCGGTGACCTTTCCGCACTTCACGTTCCGCCAGCGGCCGTGGTAGCCCGAGCGCCCCTGCACACAGGCCCGCAGATACCGGCCGCGCCCGCCGCTCTCCGAACCGCTGACGCGGACTCCGAACATGTGCCCCACCCGCACCATGTGCTGGGATATCCGGATCTCGGCGCCGCCCTTGGCGAACGCCGGGGCGGCGGGGAGCGTCACCGCGAGGATCGCGCCGAGCGCGCCCACGACGGCGAGGCGCACCGCGCGCCCTCGTATGCCGTTCATCGAGCCAGTCCTTCCGGGTCGCCCGGTCCGGGCCGGGCGGCCTCGGACGCGATCATTAGACACCCCGCCCGACCGCCGTCCCAAGGCATCGGATCACCCGGCCCCATTTGTCCGGACAATCAGACCTCAGGACTTCCCGTCATCAGTTCATCCGGCTAGGCTCCCCGCGTGGCGAAGGACCGACCCCTCCAGTTCAGCGTGGACCGCAGCAGCCCGGTGCCGCTCTACTTCCAGCTCTCCCAGCAGCTCGAAGCGGCGATCGAACACGGCGAGCTGGCGCCGGGCAGCCTGCTCGGCAACGAGATCGAGCTGGCGGGACGGCTCGGCCTGTCCCGGCCCACCGTCCGGCAGGCCATCCAGTCCCTGGTCGACAAGGGCCTCCTCGTCCGCCGCCGCGGCGTCGGCACCCAGGTCGTGCACAGCCAGGTCAAGCGCCCCCTGGAGCTGAGCAGCCTCTACGACGACCTCGAAGCGGCGGGCCAGCGGCCCGCCACCCGCGTGCTGCGCCACACCGCCGAGCACGCCACCGCGGAGGTCGCGGCGGCGCTCGGCGTCCCCGAGGGCGCCGAGGTCGTCCTCGTCGAGCGGCTGCGCCTCGCGCACGGCGAACCCATGGCGCATCTCCGCAACCACCTGCCCGCCGGGCTGCTCGACCTCGACGGCGCCGCACTGGAGGCGACCGGCCTCTACCGCCTCATGCGTGCCGCCGGCATCACGCTGCACAGCGCCCGGCAGTCGGTCGGGGCCCGCGCCGCCACCGCCGAGGAGGGGGAGCGGCTGGGCGAGCCGGCGGGCGCGCCGCTGCTGACGATGGAGCGTACGACCTTCGACGACACGGGGCGGGCGGTCGAGTTCGGCTCGCACGTCTACCGGGCCTCGCGCTACGCCTTCGAGTTCCAGCTGCTCGTACGGCCGTGAGTCCTCGGTCGTGAGTCCTCGGCCGTGACCGCTCGGCCGTACCTCGGCGCGTACGCCCGTACGGCCCGGCGGTCAGAATGTTCTGACAAAGTCTTGACGCGGCGGTCCGTGCGCCGTTAGAACACCTCCAGCCGCCATCGGGCGGCCGCGGCGGAAGGCGGACCACGATGCGTAGGACCCGTACGGCAGCGGCTCCCGGTACGCGCGCCGGCGGCCCCGCCGCGGACCGCGCGACCTCCCCGATGGCGGGAAAGCGCTCCCTGCGGGCTCCGCCCCGTCACCGGTACGGACGTGCCGGCGCTGGAGGAGTTCGCCGCTCGCGGGACCCGCTGGCCCCTCGGCGAACACGGGTAACGGATACTTGGGCGGCCGGGCCCGAATCCTGATCGGGCCCGGCCGCACCGTGACAGACAGTGAGAAGGGCAAGTCCTCGTGGCAAGGGTTCGGACAGGGGTACGTGCGTTCAGCGCCGTGCTGGCAGCGGTGCTCGGCGCGACCCTGGCAGGGTGCAGCAGTACGGGCGGCAAACGGGCGGAGGAGCGGGCCGCCAAGGCCGCCCAGGGACGGGCCGCCGTGGACACGCCGCGCTGGACCTTCGCGATGGTCACCCACTCGGGCGACGGCGACACCTTCTGGGACATCGTGCAGAACGGTGCGAAGCAGGCCGCTGCCAAGGACAACATCAAGTTCCTCTACTCCCACAACAAAGAGGCGAACCAGCAGGCCCAGCTCGTGCAGGCCGCCATCGACCAGAAGGTCGACGGGCTGATCGTCACCCTCGCCAAGCCCGACGCGCTCAAGGACGTCGTGGCCAAGGCGGAGAAGGCCGGCATCCCCGTGATCACGGTGAACTCCGGCTCCGAGGAGTCCAAGCGGTTCGGGGCGCTGACGCACATCGGCCAGGACGAGACGATCGCGGGCGAGGCCGTCGGCGAGGAGCTGAACGAGCGCGGCAAGAAGAAGGCCGTCTGCGTCCTGCACGAGCAGGGCAACGTCGGCCACGAGCAGCGCTGCGCGGGCGCGAAGAAGACCTTCAAGGGCGACCTCACCAACCTCTACGTCGACGGCACGAACATGCCCGACGTCCAGGCGTCCATCGAGGCCAAGCTCCAGTCCGACAAGGACGTCGACGCCGTCGTCACCCTCGGCGCGCCCTTCGCCCCCACCGCCGCCAAGGCCGCCGAGCAGGCCGGCAGCAAGGCCGAGGTCGACACCTTCGACCTCAACGCCAAGGTCGCCCGGTCCCTCTCGGACGGCTCCCTCGGCTTCGCCGTCGACCAGCAGCCGTACCTCCAGGGGTACGAGGCCGTCGACGTGCTGTGGCTCTACAAGTACAACGCCGACGTCCTCGGCGGCGGCAAGCCGGTCCTCACCGGCCCCCAGGTCATCACCAAGGACGACGCCGCCGACCTGGAGAAGTACACGAAGCGGGGGACCCGATGAGCGCCCCGCCGACCGACACGCCACCGGCCGCGGGGGACGAGAGACTGGTGCACCGCTCGCCGGCGCGCCGCCTGATGGGCCGCCCCGAACTGGGCTCGGTCGTCGGCGCGATCGCCGTCTTCGTCTTTTTCGCGATCGTCGCCGACACCTTCCTCCAGGCGTCCAGCCTCAGCACCGTGCTGTACGCGTCCTCGACGATCGGCATCATGGCGGTGCCGGTGGCGCTGCTGATGATCGGCGGCGAGTTCGACCTGTCGACGGGCGTGATGGTCACCTCGTCGGCGCTGATCTCGTCGATGTTCAGCTACCAGATGACGGCCAACGTCTGGGTCGGCGTCGGGGTGTCCCTGCTGGTCACCCTCGCCATCGGGTTCTTCAACGGCTTCATGCTCACCCGCACCAAGCTGCCCAGCTTCATCATCACGCTCGGCACCTTCCTGATGCTCACGGGCCTCAATCTGGGGTTCACCAAGCTGATCAGCGGCACGGTCTCCACCAAGTCCATCGGCGACATGGAGGGCTTCTCCTCGGCCCGCGCCCTCTTCGCCTCGCACTTCTCGCTGGGCGACGTGGACCTCCAGGTCACCATCGTGTGGTGGCTCGCGCTGGTGGCGCTGGCCACCTGGGTGCTGCTGCGTACCCGCGTCGGCAACTGGATCTTCGCGGTCGGCGGCGGCGCGGACGCGGCCCGCGCGGTCGGCGTCCCCGTCAACCGCACCAAGATCGGCCTCTATATGGCGGTCGCCTTCGCCGCCTGGGTCTCCGGCCAGCACCTGCTCTTCTCCTACGACGTGGTGCAGTCCGGCGAGGGCGTCGGCAACGAGTTCCTCTACATCATCGCGGCCGTCATCGGCGGCTGCCTGATGACCGGCGGCTACGGCTCGGCCATCGGCTCCGCGGTCGGCGCGTTCATCTTCGGCATGACCAGCAAGGGCATCGTGTACGCGCAGTGGAACCCGGACTGGTTCAAGTTCTTCCTCGGAGGGATGCTCCTCCTGGCGACCCTGCTGAACGCATGGGTCCGCAAGCGTGCGGAGGCAAGCAAGTGACGGCTCTCGTCGAGCTCACCGACGTCAGCAAGTTCTACGGGAACATCCGCGCCCTGGAAGGGGTGTCCCTGGAGGTCCACGCGGGCGAGATCACCTGCGTACTGGGCGACAACGGGGCCGGCAAGTCCACTCTCATCAAGATCATCGCGGGGCTGCACCGGCACGACGCGGGCGCCTTCGAGATCGAGGGCGAACCGGCCGGCCTCGGCTCCCCGCGCGAGGCCCTGGACCGCGGCATCGCCACCGTCTACCAGGACCTCGCCGTCGTCCCCCTGATGCCGGTCTGGCGGAACTTCTTCCTCGGCTCCGAGCCCACCAAGGGCGTCGGCCCCTTCAAGCGCCTCGACGTCCGGCGGATGCGCGAGACCACCCGCGCCGAACTGCTGCGCATGGGCATCGACCTGCGCGACGTCGACCAGCCGATCGGCACCCTCTCCGGCGGCGAGCGGCAGTGCGTGGCCATCGCCCGCGCCGTCTACTTCGGCGCCAAGGTGCTCGTACTCGACGAGCCCACCGCGGCGCTCGGCGTCAAGCAGTCCGGGGTGGTGCTCAAGTACGTCGCCGCGGCCCGCGACGCCGGGCTCGGCGTGGTCCTCATCACGCACAACCCGCACCACGCGTATCTCGTCGGCGACCGGTTCGTGCTGCTCAAGCGCGGCGCGATGGCCGGCAGCCACGCCAAGTCCGAGATCGGCCTGGACGAGCTCACCCGGCAGATGGCGGGCGGCAGCGAGCTGGAGCAGCTCAGTCACGAGCTCGCGCGGGCGCCCGGTCCGGACGTCATCGGGGGGCGCGCGGTGGAGGAGCCGGACGAGGGGGAAGCCGGGGAGGACGCACCGCCGTCCGGCGAAGGGCGCGAGCGGCCGTCCGGCGCCTCCGCGGCGGACCGCGACCAGGAGTGACCGCGCGCCGCGCACCGCGTGTGAGGCACAATCGGCCACGGCGGGCCGAGCCCGCCACGCCCGACCGCAGGACCGAGGCGACGCGCCTCCCGAGACACCCGCAGGGACGACGACTCGTGCGACCACGCACCCCAGGCGAACGCACCGGCCGCGCGGTACGTGCGGCCCGCACCGGCCGCGCCGCGAGCGCGGCCCGCAGAGCGGCCGGCGCAGGACTCGGCGAAGGGGCCAGGCGATGAGCATGTACCGCGAGCGGGTGCACCGGGGCTCGGCCCGGGCGACCGTGCTCAAGACCGTCGGGACGCGCGAGCGGCGCTCGCACCTGACCGCGCCCCGGGTGCCGACCGTCGGCATCGACATCGGCGGCACCAAGGTGATGGCCGGGGTCGTCGACGCGGACGGCAACATCCTGGAGCAGGTGCGCACCGAGACCCCGGACAAGTCCAAGAGCCCCAAGGTCGTCGAGGACACCATCACGGAGCTGGTCCTGGACCTCTCCGACCGGCACGACGTGCATGCCGTCGGCATCGGCGCGGCCGGCTGGGTCGACGCGCACCGCTCCCGCGTGCTGTTCGCCCCCCACCTGTCCTGGCGCGACGAGCCGCTGCGCGACCGGCTCGCGGGGCGGCTGGCGGTGCCGGTGATGGTCGACAACGACGCCAACACGGCCGCGTGGGCCGAGTGGCGGTTCGGCGCCGGCCGCGGCGAGGACCACCTCGTCATGATCACGCTGGGTACCGGCATCGGCGGCGCGATCCTGGAGGACGGCCAGGTCAAGCGGGGCAAGTACGGGGTCGCGGGCGAGTTCGGCCATATGCAGGTCGTACCGGGCGGCCACCGCTGCCCGTGCGGCAACCGCGGCTGCTGGGAGCAGTACAGCTCCGGCAACGCCCTGGTCCGCGAGGCCCGCGAGCTGGCCGCCGCCGACTCCCCGGTCGCGCACACCATCATCGAGCGGGTCGGCGGCCACGTCCACGAGATCACCGGGCCGCTCATCACCGAGCTGGCCCGGCAGGGCGACGCCATGTGCGTCGAGCTGCTCCAGGACATCGGCCAGTGGCTCGGCGTCGGCATCGCCAACCTCGCCGCCGCCCTCGACCCCTCCTGCTTCGTCATCGGCGGCGGCGTCAGCGCCGCCGACGACCTGCTGATCGGCCCGGCGCGGGACGCCTTCCGCCGCCACCTCACCGGCCGCGGCTACCGGCCGGAGGCCCGTATCGTCAAGGCCCAGCTGGGCCCCGAGGCGGGCATGGTGGGCGCCGCCGACCTGGCGCGGCTCGTCGCCCGCCGCTTCCGGCGCGCGAACCGCCGCCGCGTGGAGCGGTACGAGCGGGCCGGGGTCACGGTGCGGCTCGCGCCGCGCGGGCAGGCGGGCCGGGGATGATCGCCGCCGACCGCACCGCCGCCTCCGACCCGCCGCACGACTCCGCCGGCGGCGGGGGCGGTGGGGGCGGCGGTTCCACGGGCCCCGCCCGCCGTCCGCCGCGCCGCTGGCTCAAGCCCCTCATCGTCTTCCTGCTGATCGCGATCCCGGCCGGCTACCTCTATATCTCGGCGATGCAGAGCCGCGGCGGCGGCGACGCCAAGCAGGAGCAGGCGGCCAAGAAGGGCCTGGAGGAGGGCTGGCCCTCCCGGCTTCAGCGCCGCGTGTACGGCGTCTGGATCCCCCCGTACTCCGCGGACGTGGCCAGTTACGAGACCAACTCCTGGAAGCACAGCTCGCTCTACCTCCAGTTCACGACCTCCGCCGAGGGGTTCGAGACCTTCCTGAACAAGGTCGGCAGCGCGCCGGACGAGCTCAAGGAGGGCGAGGTCACCATCGACGACGACCAGGCGGACGAGGTCGGCTGGACGTTCCGGGGAACCCACAAGTGGAGCGGCACCGTCCACACTCAGAAGAAGCCGCTTCCGACCCTCCAGATCACGGCGAACCTGGACGACCCGGAGCACCCGAGAGTCTTCACGGTCTCGACCAGCACACCGTGAACCGGTCCGGGGCGGGCGAAGCGGCCCGGCCGTTGTGACAGATATATGAGAGATGAGAGCGTGCGGAGCGTGAGCGAGACGACGACCGAAGCCCTGCAGTACCGGTGCGACGGGCCGGAGCAGGCCCCGGTCCTGATCATGGGACCCTCCCTCGGAACCACGTGGCATATGTGGGATCGGCAGATCCCGGAGCTGACGCGGCACTGGCGCGTGATCCGGTTCGACCTGCCCGGCCACGGCGGCGCGCCCGCGCACCCCGCCACCGCCATCGGGGACCTCACCGACCGGCTGCTGGTCACCCTCGACCAGCTGGGCGTCGACAGATTCGGCTACGTCGGCTGCTCGATCGGCGGGGCCGTCGGCGCCGACCTCGCCCTGCGCCACCCGCACCGCCTCGCCTCGCTCGCCCTCGTCGCCTCCTCCGCCCGGTTCGGCACCGCCGACGCCTGGCGGCAGCGCGGCGTCGTCGTCCGTACGAACGGGCTCGACCCGATCGCCCGCTCCTCGCCCGAGCGCTGGTTCACCCCCGGCTTCGCCGCGGCCCAGCCCGCGATCGTGGAATGGGCCGTCCAGATGGTCCGCACCACCGACCCCGGCTGCTACATCGCCGCCTGCGAGGCCCTCGCCTCCTTCGACGTCCGCGCGGAGCTCGGCCGCGTCGGCGTGCCCACCCTCGTCCTCGTCGGCGCGGAGGACCAGGTCAGCCCGCCGGCCGACGCCCGCGTGCTGGTCGCCGGGATACCCGACGCCAGGCTCGCCCTGGTCCCCGGCACCTCGCACCTCGCCCCCGTCGAGCAGCCCGCCGCCGTCACCGACCTGCTGGTCCGGCACTTCACCACCTCCTGGCAGAGCGGCTACGAGCAGACCGGCCCCCACGCGATCACCCCGCCCGTGCCCAAGCCGCAGCTCACGCCCCCGCCGCCGCCCACCACGGCGCCCGCCGTGCCCAGCGGACCCGTCGCCGCCATCGCCTCCGCCGAACAGCCCGTCGCGACCGGCGGCCCCGCCGCCGAGGCGTACGAAGCGGGCATGAAGGTACGGCGCGAAGTGCTCGGCGACGCCCACGTGGACCGCGCCGAAGCGGCCAAGGACGACTTCACCGGCGACTTCCAGGACTTCATCACCCGCTACGCGTGGGGTGAGGTGTGGAGCCGCCCCGGACTCGACCGGCACACCCGCAGCGTGATCACCCTCACGGCGCTGGCCGCCCGCGGCCACCTCGACGAGCTGGCCTTCCACACCCGCGCCGCGCTCCGCAACGGCCTCACCCCGGAAGAGATCAAGGAAGTGCTGCTGCAGACCGCCGTGTACTGCGGGGTGCCGGCCGCCAACTCCGCCTTCGCCGTGGCACAGCGCGTGATCCGGGAGGAGACCAGCCCGCACGCGTAGCAGGATGGAGGCATGAACCTCACCAAGCACAGCCACGCCTGCGTCCGGCTGGAGAAGGACGGCCGGACCCTCGTCATCGACCCCGGAGGCTTCAGCGAGCAGGACGCGGCCGTCGGCGCGGACGCCGTGCTGGTCACCCACGAGCACCCGGACCACTTCGACGAGGGGCGGCTCCGGGCCGCCCTGGACGCCAACCCGGCCGCCGAGATCTGGACGCTGCGCAGCGTCGCCGAACAGGTCTCCGCGGCCTTTCCGGGCCGCGTCCACACCGTCGGCGAGGGCGACGCCTTCACCGCCGCCGGCTTCGACGTCCAGGTCCACGGGCAGCTGCACGCCGTCATCCACCCCGACATTCCGCGCATCACCAACGTCGGCTATCTCGTGGACGGTTCCGTCTTCCACCCCGGCGACGCGCTGACCCTCCCCGGACAGCCCGTCGACACCCTGCTGATCCCGGTGATGGCCCCGTGGAACAAGGTCGGCGAGATCATCGACTACGTCCGCGAGATCGGGCCGCGGCGCGCCCTCGACGTCCACGACGCGCTGCTCACCGGCCTCGCCCGGCCCGTCTACGACCGGATGCTCGGCCCGGACGGGCCCGGCGTCGCCGGGGCGGACCACCTCCGGCTCGACCCGGGCGAGTGCGTCGGGCTGTGACCTGAGCGGCCCCCGTGACCTGGGCGGCGATCCGCACCGGCACCGCCGGACGGTCACTGTCGGACCCGGGCGGTAGGTTTGCGGACATGCGCATCGCCACATGGAACGTCAACTCGATCACCGCCCGGCTGCCCCGGCTGCTGGCCTGGCTGGAGAGCAGCGGCACCGATGTGCTGTGCGTCCAGGAGACCAAGTGCGCCGAGGAGCAGTTCCCCTTCGACGCCCTCCGCGAGATCGGCTACGAGGCCGCGGTCAACGCGACCGGCCGGTGGAACGGCGTGGCCCTGCTGTCCAGGGTCGGCCTCGACGACGTGGTCGTCGGCCTGCCCGGCGGCCCGGAGTACGACGGCGCGCAGGAGCCCCGCGCCGTCTCGGCCACCTGCGGCCCCGCCCGCGTCTGGTCGGTCTACGTGCCCAACGGCCGCGAGGTCGACCACGCGCACTACGCCTACAAGCTCCGCTGGTTCGAGGCGCTGAAGGCGGCCGTCGCCGACGACGCCGCGGGGGAGCGGCCCTTCGCCGTCCTCGGCGACTTCAACGTCGCGCCCACCGACGACGACGTCTGGGACCCGGCCCTCTTCGAGGGGGCGACCCACGTCACCCCCGCGGAGCGCGACGCGCTCGCCGCCCTCCGCGCGACCGGCCTGTCCGACGTGGTGCCGCGCCCGCTCAAGTACGACCGCCCGTACACGTACTGGGACTACCGCGCCCTCGGCTTCCCGAAGAACAAGGGCATGCGCATCGACCTCGTCTACGGCAACGCCGGCTTCGCCAAGGCCGTCTCCGACTCCTACGTCGACCGGGAGGAGCGCAAGGGCAAGGGCGCCTCGGACCACGCCCCCGTCGTCGTCGACCTGGACCTGTGAGCGACGGGACGCCCCGCCCCGCCGCTCGCCCCGCTCACCCCACCAGGGACCGCAGCTCGACCGCGTCGGCGAGCGCCCGCATCCCCGCGTCGTTGGGGTGCAGATGGTCGCCGCTGTCGTAGGCGGGCAGCATCCGCTCGGGCCGGGCCGGGTCGCGGATCACGGCGTCGAAGTCCAGCACGGCGTCGAAGCGGCCCCCGCCCGAGCGGATGAAGGCGTTGACCTGCTCGCGCTTCGTGTTCGCCGCGGGCGTGCAGTACGTCTCGCCCGCGCACGGCGCGATCGTGGCCATCACCACGCGCAGGCCCCGCGCGTGCGCCCGCGCCGTGACGGCCCGCAGCCCCGCGACGACCTCCTCGGCCGGGGTGCCCGCGCGCACGTCGTTGACGCCCTCGAAGACGAGGACCGTACGGGCCGAGGTCTGGCCCAGCACATCGCGGTCCAGCCGGTGCTGCGCGCTCACCCCGCTGGCGATCGTGGAGACGCCGTCCCCCGGATAGCGGTCGGTCACCACGCGGTTCCCGGAGATGGACTCGTTGAGCACGCCCAGCCGCGGCACCGCGTGCTGCGCCGCGAGCCGGTTCCACAGCAGATCCGGCCAGCGCCGGTTGGCGTCGGGCGTCGAGTTCGCGCCGTCGGTGATCGAGTCGCCGAGCGTCACCACCGACCCCGGCCCGCCCCCGACGTCCACCCCGGTCAGCAGCGGCCAGGTGGTGAGCGACTGGCCGTACGAGCTGGCGGCGCGTTCGCCCGTGCGGTCCCCGCTGCCGTCGGCGCTCAGATAGGAGCGCTGTAGGGCCAGGGTGTGGGTCGGCAGCGCGCTCACCGTCCCCGGCAGGTGCACGCTCACCAGCAGATCGGCCCCGGCGGGCACCCGGAACCCCACCGGATCGCTGAACTGCTCGGCCCCCGCCGGGACTTCGACGCCCGCCCGGCCGCCGAACCGCAGGGGAACGGGCCGCCCGGCCGCCGCCGCGCCGCTCGCCCGGAGCGCCACGCTCGCGTGCCCGATCGCCAGCGGCCGCCCCGCGAAGGTGTTGGCCAGCCGGATCCGGGCCCGCGGCCCGCCCGCGCCGGCGTGCACGACGAGCCGCAGCGTCCGGTCCCGCCACGGCCCGACCGCGGTGTACCCGGACGCGGACGCCGCCCAGCTCCCCGTCCACCCCTTGGGCTCCGCCCGTACCGCCACCGCGAAGACATGCAGACCGGGCGCCTCGGGCAGCACCACGGACGCGAGCTCCCGGCCGCGCGCCACCGGCACGGTCACCACGGACAGCCGTGTCTTCTCGACGCGCTGCCCGGCGGGGGAGTTGAGGTGCGGCAGCGCGACCGCCTTCGTCGCGAGCGGGCCGGTCCGCCAGTCGGGCGCGGCCAGCGCGTACGTACCGCGCGAGCCGTCCCGATAGCGCACCGTGCCGCTGCCGGCCGCCGTGCCGCCCGTACCGGCGATGAGGAAGGAGACGGCGTCGCCGCGCCCGGTCAGCCGCACGCGCTGCCCGTCGGCGCGCACATTGTCCGGCGTCCCGGCGGCGGACCGCGGCAGCCGCAGCCGGGCCCCGTCGAAGCCGAGGGTGCGCCCCGGCGTCCAGCCCGCGGCGGCCAGGTCCTGGGCGGAGAGCGAATTGCCGTCGCCGTCGAAGTCCGCCGCGCCGGGCCGGGCGTCGTCGCTGACGGCCGTATTGTCGAAGAGCCGCTCCAGCGGGAGCGGCTCGGCGGGGCGTGGTGCGGCGAGGGCGGGCGCGGCCGGTACGGCCAGGGCCAGCGCGGCGCCCGCCGCGAGCAGCCCGGCCGCGAGCCCGGCCGCGGGTCTGTGCCGGCCGTCCCCGCCGCGCGCCGCGCGGAACATGTGTACGAGCATGTGTGCTGCCTCCCGTGTCCCGTCGACGCGCGTACCGGTCCGTACGGCCCGTGCGCGCGCCGGTCCATGAAGCCGTGCGTGAAAAGGGGGAGCTTCAGAGGCCCCGGTGGCGGACCCTGCTATGGCGGGATGAAGGTAAAGAGGCGTCCAGGCGACGTCAAGGAGGCCCAATGGGCCAAGAGGGTATGCCGCGCGCCTGTGGTGAGGCCGTCCGCGCGGGTGGGAACCTGTGCGGTATGAACATTCCCTTCTTGGACAACTGGCGCAAGCGGCACGGACCGGAGCGCGCGACGGCGCCGGCCGAGGCGCTCGACATGGATCCGGAAGGCATCGCCGAACTGCTCTCGGAGTGCGAACTGCTGCGCGCCCAGGCCCAGTCGGCGGGGGTAGCGCTGGACGACTCGGCCGCCTCGCTCGCGGCGCTGGACCAGTTGCAGCCGCGCTGGCGCGAGGACCCGGAGCTGCTGCCGTGGCTCGGCAACGACGCCGGGCTGTATCTGGGCACGGTCGTCGTCCGCACGGTCGCCGGCGCGGGCTGGCACATCCGGCCCGACGGCCAGCCCGTCGTCCTGCTCGGCAACGGCCGGGAGATCGATGTGGTCGAGGCGGGCCAGGGGTGGGCGGCCGACGGCGCGCCGGAGCTGTCCCAGCTGTACGCGGAGATCGCGGAGAGCTGACGGGCGGCCGCGAGCTGACGGGCGGCCTCGGGGCCGGGGCCGGGGCCGGCGGCGAGCCTGGCCCGCCTCCCGCTAGCTGACGAACGGGATCGAGTACTCCAGCCGCCACCGGTCCGCCCGCACCACGATGTCGGCGGTCTCCACGGCCCGGTCGTCGGAGTCGAAGTGGGTGCGCTCGACGACCGTCACGCACTGCCCGACCGCACAGCCCAGCGCCTCCGCCTCACGGCTCGTGGCCGGCCGCGACCCGACCAGATCCTGCGCCCGTACGACCCGGATCCCGATGGCGGCCAGCCGCCCGCGCACCCCGCGCCGCGCGTACGGGCCGCGCTCCGGATGTGCGACGTCCGTGCCCTCGGTGACCGACAGCGGCTCCCAGCTCGTGGCGAGCTGCACGGGGCGCCGGTTGGCGAGGTACTCGTACTGGGTGCAGAGCACCCCGGTGTCCGGCGCCAGCCCCAGCCGGACGGCGATCCGGTCCGGCGCGGCCATCTCGGCGGAGGTGGCCTCCCAGGTCAGCGCGGTGTCCGCGGCGCTGCTCCCGAAGGCCGTCCGGCCGAGCGGCGGGCACCCGTCGGCGTCGCGCTCGCGCTCCGGGTCGTACCCCCGGATCACCGTGGCGAAGGGGGAGTCGACGGCTCCCGTGGAGCGCAGCAGCGCGCCGAGCGGCGCCCGGTCCCTGACGAACACCCCACGCCCGAACTGTCCTTCCGCGTATCCGGCGGCCTTGAGCACGCGCACCGCGCGGTCCACGGTCTGGTCGCTCGCCTCGTACGCGCGCTTGAGCTCGGAGCGGGAGGGGATGCGGTCGCCGACGTTCAGGGAGCCTTCGTCGATCCGCTGCCGGAGGTCGTCGGCGATGCGCTGGTAGACGGGCCTGAGGTCACACACCTGGGGTCCTTTCGCACGAAGTGCCCCTCAGGCTAGGTACCCAGGCCCGCTCTGCGTACCTAGGTCAAAAGTCGGTTAATCCCCGCCATGTGCGTGTCGTCCGGGAAGTCCCGTATTCGGGTGGATAGTTTGCGTTGACCGCGACACGGTTGAGAGTGGGTAGAGCTGGGTATGGCCGTCGATCCATTGATCGAGCTGCGTGATGTGAACAAGCACTTCGGCTCGTTGCACGTCCTGCGGGACATCAACCTCACCGTCGGCCGCGGGGAGGTGGTGGTCGTCATCGGCCCCTCCGGCTCCGGCAAGTCGACCCTGTGCCGGACCATCAACCGCCTGGAGCCCGTCGAGTCCGGCGCCATCCTCCTCGACGGGAAGCCGCTGCCCGAGGAGGGCAAGAGCCTCGCGCGGCTCCGCGCCGAGGTGGGCATGGTCTTCCAGTCCTTCAACCTCTTCGCCCACAAGAGCGTGCTGGCGAACGTCTCCCTGGCCCAGATCAAGGTCAGGGGCCGCAAGAAGGAACAGGCCGACCGGCGCTCGCGCGAACTGCTGGAGCGCGTCGGGCTCGCCTCCCACGCCGACAAGTACCCGGCCCAGCTCTCCGGCGGCCAGCAGCAGCGCGTCGCCATCGCCCGCGCCCTCGCGATGGACCCCAAGGCGCTGCTCTTCGACGAGCCGACCTCCGCGCTCGACCCGGAGATGATCAACGAGGTGCTGGAGGTCATGCGGCAACTCGCCCGCGACGGCATGACGATGGTCGTCGTCACCCACGAGATGGGGTTCGCCCGCTCCGCCGCCAACCGGGTCGTGTTCATGGCCGACGGGAGCATCGTCGAGGACCGCGCGCCGGAGGAGTTCTTCACCGCGCCGGAGAGCGACCGCGCCAAGGACTTCCTGTCCAAGATCCTCAAGCACTGAGCGGGGGAGCAGAGATGAAACCGGCTTCCCGCCCCACGACCCGCCCCCGCCGGGCCGCGGCGGCCCTCGCACTCGCCGCACTGGCCCTGTCCGCCGCGGCCTGCGGCAAGTCCGGCAGCCCGCCCGTCAAGGGCCCGCCGGCCGGAGCCCTGCCCGTCTACCGGGTGGCCGACGGCTTCCGGCTGCCCGGCTCCACCACCTGGCAGCGCGCCCGCGCCCGCGGCCACCTCGTCGTCGGCGCCAAGGAGGACCAGCCCTATCTGGGCGAGAAGGACCCCGCCGACGGCCGCTACTCCGGCTTCGACGTCGAGATCGCCAAGATGATGTCGGCCTCCCTCGGCCTCGACCCGAAGACGATCCGGTTCAAGACCATCGCCTCCGCCAACCGCGAGACCGCGCTCCAGAACGGCCAGATCGACTACTACGTGGGCACCTACACCGTGAACGCCCTGCGCAAGAAGCAGGTCGGGTTCGCCGGCCCGTACTACATGGCCGGCCAGGGGCTGCTCGTACGGACCGACGAGAAGGACATCCGCGGCCCCCGCGACCTCGACGGCAAGAAGGTCTGCTCGGCCGCGGGCTCCACACCGCTCCAGCGCCTGGAGGCCGACTATCCCAAGGCCGACGCCGTCGCCTATGACACGTACTCGATCTGCGTCGACAACCTGCTGACCTATCAGGTGGACGCGGTCACCACCGACGACAGCATCCTGATGGGCTACGCGGCCAAGGTGCCCGACGAGCTGAGGCTCGCGGGCAGGCCGTTCTCGAAGGAGCCGTACGGCATCGGCGTCCCGCGCGGCGACACCGCGCTGCGCCTCGCGCTCGACGACGCCATCGAGGCGCACGAGAAGAACGGCGACTGGAAGAAGGCGTACGACGCGACCCTCGGCCTGTCCGGGGTCCCCGCCCCGAAGCCGCCCGCCGTCGACCGCTACCCGGCGAGCTGAGGCAAGGACCGCCATGGACGTACTCACCGAAAACTTCTCCCTGTACGGCAAGGGCCTGCTCGGCACCGTCGAACTCACCGTCTACGCCGGGCTCCTCTCGCTCGTGCTCGGCTTCGTGATGGCCTCCTTCCGGGTCGCGCCGGTCGGCTCGCTGCGCGCCTTCGGGACCGTATGGGTGGCCGTGCTGCGCAACACCCCCCTGACGCTGCTGTTCTTCGCGGTCCTGCTGGGGCTGCCGAGGTTCGGGCTCGTCCTGCCCTTCCAGCTCTTCGCCGTCCTCGCGCTCGGCTGCTACACCTCCGCCTTCATCTGCGAGGCGGTCCGCTCCGGCATCAACACGGTGCCCGTCGGGCAGGGCGAGGCGGCGCGCAGCCTCGGCATGACCTTCGGGCAGACGCTCGGCGACGTGGTGCTGCCGCAGGCGTTCCGCTCCGTCATCCCGCCGATCGGCTCGACGCTGATCGCCCTCGCCAAGAACTCGGCGATCGCCGGATCGTTCAGCGTCACCGAGCTCCTCGGCACGTACAAGACCCTCAACGAGCTGGGCTACAGCATCATCTGGTCCTTCGTCTGGATCGCCGTCGGCTATCTGATCGTGACCCTGTCCATCAGCGCGATCTTCAACGTGCTGGAGAAGCGCTGGGGAGTGGCCCGATGAGCGACACCGTGCTGTACGACGTGCCGGGCCCCCGGACCCGGCGCCGCCACCGCGTCTACGGGCTGCTCGCGACCGCCGCGATCCTCGCCCTGGTCGGCTGGGCCCTCTACCTCCTCTTCGACACCGACCAGTTCACCTCCCGCAAGTGGACGCCGTTCATCTACCAGGGCATCCAGGAGATGCTGCTGCGCGGCCTCGCCAACACGCTCAAGGCGTTCGCGTACGCCGCCGTGCTCGCCCTGGCGCTCGCCGCCGTGCTCGCGGCGGGACGGCTCTCCGAGCACCGGCCGGTGCGCTGGACGGCGACGCTGCTGGTCGAGTTCTTCCGCGCGATGCCCGTGCTGGTGATGATCTTCTTCGTCTTCGTGGCGCTCAAGGTGCAGCCGCTGCCCGCCCTGGTCACGGGGCTGACGCTGTACAACGGCTCGGTGCTCGCCGAGGTGTTCCGTACGGGCGTGCACTCCGTCGACCGCGGGCAGCGCGAGGCGGCCTACGCGCTCGGGATGCGCAAGACGCAGGTGATGACGCACGTCCTGGTGCCGCAGGCGGTACGGGCGATGCTGCCGACGATCATCAGCCAGCTGGTGGTGGCCCTCAAGGACACCTCGCTCGGCTACCTCATCACCTACGAGGAATTCCTCCACGCCGGCAAGCTGATCGCCTCCAATCTCGACTACGACCTGCCGTTCATCCCCGTCGTCATGGTGATCTCGCCGATCTACATCGGGATGTGCATGCTGCTGTCGTGGTTCGCCAACTGGGTCGCCAGGCGGCAGCAGCGCAACCTCAAGACGGAGGCGGTCGAGGTGAACGCCGCCGAACCGGGCACGCTGCTGCCGGGCGCCCCGCAGCAGTAGCGGGGCTGCGGCACGTTCGCGCCGTTCAGGCGGGCTTGAACCAGGTCCCCAGCGCCTTGTGCAGGCCGTCGTCCGTGGCGCCCTGCCAGGCCACGTAGCAGTCGGGCCGCAGGAGAAGCGCGGTATCGAGCTCCGGGACGGTCACGGCGTCGACGTACGGGGCCCAGGGGCCCGCGTCCAGGTCGCCGGTCGGGTCCAGGAGGAGCGGGCGGGCCGTACGGGTCAGCTCGCGCAGACCCGGCAGGTCCGGCGCCCAGCGGCCGACGAGCGGACCGGCCGCCGGACCCATGTCGTACCCGGCGTCCGCGCCGGACAGCAGGTCCGCGATGTGCTGCCGGACCGAGGGGTGGTCGAGCAGTTCCCCGAAGAGTTCGCGCAGCGCGGTCACATCGCCGCCCGGCCGGGTGAGCAGCGACTGCGCCTGCGTGTGCATGGCGACCCGCCGCGCCACCGGGGACCGCTCCGACTCATAGGTGTCCAGCAGCCCCGCGGGCGCGTGGCCGCGCACCTCCGCCGCCAGCTTCCAGCCGAGGTTCACCGCGTCCTGGAGGCCCATGTTGAGCCCCGGACCGCCGATCGCCGAGTGCACGTGCGCGGCGTCCCCGAGCAGCAGGACGCGGCCCGCGCGGTACCGCGCCGCGATCCTGGTGTTGCCGCCGAACAGCCGCCGGATCAGATGCGGGCCGGGGCCGGCCGGCTGGGCGATCGGCACGTCCACGCCGAGGACGCGGGAGGCGGCGGCCCGCAGCGCGTCGAACGACGTCTCGCCCTCGGCCGGCTGGTCCCACTCCACCGCGCTGACCTTCGGAACGTCATGGGGGAAGGGCGCCCAGGTGAACAGGCCGTTCTCCGCGCGGAGATGCTGGAACGGCGGTACGACGCCGAAGCCGGGAACGGTCAGCCCGCCGTCGTCCCCGATCAGCTCCGGGTCCACGCTCACATGCCCGGAGTGCGAGACCGAGTCGTCCTCGGTGATGCCGGGGAACTCGATGCCGGTGAGCTTGCGGACCGTGCTGCGCCCGCCGTCGGCCCCGACCAGGAACGCCGCCTCGATCGGCTCCCGGTCCCGTATCCCGATCCGTACGGAGTGCTCGTCCTGCGTCAGGCCGGTGACCTCGTGGCCGCGGCGGATTTCGACGCCCAGTTCGGCGGCGCGCTCGGCGAGCATCTTCTCGATCCGGCGCTGCGGCACCGGCAGGACGTAGAGCGAGTTGTCCGGCAGGTCGTGCAGTGCGAGCGGGAACGCGCCGAAGACGAAGCCGGGCGCCGGCTCGGGCACGGCGCCCGGCTCGGTCAGCCGCTCGTACAGGCCGCGCCGGTCGAGCATCCGGATGACCTGGCCGACCAGGCCGTTCGCGCGCTGTTCGTCGACCGGTTCGGCGAGGCGCTCCAGGACGAGCGGGCGCACGCCGGCCAGGGCGAGTTCGCAGGCGAGCATCAGGCCGTTGGGGCCGGCGCCCGCGATGACGACATCGATCATGGTCGAACTCCTTTTCCGGGCAGGGAACATCGGCCCGGCGGTCCGCCGGGCTGTTCCTCCGCGAGGGATGGCTAGGGGGCGGGCAGTCCCGCCGCGATCCGGGCGAGGGCGTCCGCGAGCAGACTGCCCACCGGCACCGGCGGGTCGGTGCGGAGATGGTGTGCCATGGCGGCGTTGATCGCGGCGACGACCGCGGACGCGACGAGGTGCGGGTACAGGTCCTGCCGCGGGTCGGTGCCCGTACGGTCGGCCACGGCCGCGGCGATCTCCGCCTCGGCGACGGCCCCGGCCCGCAGCATCTCGCCCTGCAGCGCCGGTTCGGCGAGCATCGCGCGCACGCCTGCCGTCCACTGCGCCACGTCGGGCACGGGGTGGGCGGCCGACAGCGCGTCCGGCGCGAACCGCTCGGCCACCGCGCGGGGGATCGCGTCCCACAGCGGCTCCGCCGGGCGCTCGCGCAGCGCCTCCGCGATGCCGAGGCAGCGGTCGAGATGGCGGGCGACGATCGCCTCGCCCTTGCTGGAGTAGTAGTTGTTGAACGTGCGCGGCGAGACCCCCGCCGCTTCGGCGATGTCCTCCACCTTGACCTCGTCCAGCCCGCGCTCGACGACCAGTCGCAGCGCCGCCCAGCTGAGCGCGGCGCGTGTCTCGGCCTTTTTCCGTTCTCTCAGCCCCATGGAACGACCGTAGCAAAACTTGCGCGCCGCGCAAAGATGCGTGGCGCGCAAGTTTCAGGCCGGGGTGCGACGGGCCGCGCGATATTCGCTACGGCTCCGGGCTCGGCGCCTCCTACCATCACCGGATGACGGACCCTTCCTACCCCGCCAAGCCCCGCCCCGGAGATCCGGTCGCGGTGCTGTCCCCCTCCGCCGGACTGCCCGGCGTCTTCCCCCGGCCCTACGAACTGGGCCTGCGCAGACTGCGCGAGGACTTCGGGCTGGAGCCGGTGGAGTACCCGACGACCCGCACGATGGGCGCGACGCCCGAGGAGCGGGCCGCCGACCTCCACGCGGCCTTCGCGGACCCCGACATCAAGGCGGTGATCTCCAGCGTCGGCGGCGACGACCAGCTGACCGTCCTGCCGCACCTCGACCGCGACCTGATCCGCGCCCACCCCAAGCCGTTCTTCGGCTACAGCGACAACACCAACCTGCTGCTGTTCCTGCGGAACTCGGGCATCGTCGGCTACCACGGCGGCTCGGTGATGGTCGAGCTCGGACGCCCCGGCGCGCTGCACCCGACCACCGCGGACTCGCTCAGGGCGGCGCTGTTCACCTCGGGCCCGTACGAACTCACCCCGGCGAGCGCGTCCGGAGACGTCAACCGGCGCTGGGAGGACCCCCGCACCTTCGAGTCCGAACCGGAGATGGAACCCGCCGACGGCTGGTCCTGGCACAACGGCGACCGGGTCGTCGAGGGCCTCGGCTGGGGCGGCAACCTGGAGATCCTCGCCTGGATGCTGATGGCCGACCGCGAGGTGCTGCCGGCCGCGGCGTACGCCGGCGACGTGCTCTTCCTCGAAACGTCCGAGGAGATGCCTTCTGCCGAAGAGGTCTACCGGATTCTGCGGAACATGGGCGAACGCGGACTGCTCCGGCAGTTCCCCGCGGTGCTGGTGGGCAGGGCCAAGAGCTGGTCGTTCGGGAAGCGGCTCGCCGGCGAGGAGAAGGCGGGGTACCGCCGGGGGCAGCGCGAAGCCGTCCTGCGGGCCTTCCGGGCGTACGCGCCCGACGCCATGCTGGTCTTCGACGTCGATCTCGGCCACACCGACCCGCAGTTCGTGATCCCCGTCGGGGGGCGTATTCGCGTCGACGGCCCGGCGCGCCGGATCACGGTCGCCTACTGAACGTGGAGAACGGGCTCAGACATCCGTGATGTGCACGCGCTCGCCCTGCTGCCCGTAAATGGCGATGGTCTCCGCCGGCATGTCGTCCCGGGCGTTGCCGATCCAGTGCGCGGCGGTGGTGTCGAATTCCGCCGCTTCGCCCGCCCTGAGCTCCGTCCGGGTGCCGGTCAGGACGAGTTGGACCGTTCCGTGGAGGACGTAGAACCATTCCCGGCCGGGATGCGTATGGAATTTCGGCGGTGGGAGCTGCGACGCCGGGGGATAGACCACCTTGTACGCCTGCACGCCGCCCGTTTTCACGCCCAGCGGCACGAAGGTCAGCCCGTGCTTGCGGAGCGGGCGCAAATGCACCCGCGGATCGCCGACGGCCGGTGCGGCGACGAGTTCGTCGAGCGGGACGGCGTAGGCGCGGGCGAGCGGCAGGAGCTGTTCCAGTGTGGGGCGGATATGGCCGCGTTCGAGCCGGGAGATGGTGCTCGGGGTGAGTCCCGTGCGCTCGGCCAGATCGGCGAGGGTGATGCCGAGGGCTGTGCGGAATCCCCGCAGCCGTGGGCCGACGCTCCGCAGTATCGCTTGGTCCTCGCTCACCGGCCGGCTCCTCCGCTCGCGCCCCTTCGGGGCAGTGGTTTGCAATCCTGCAAAAAACCGTGCCAGGCCGCAATGGCACGCCCGAGTATCGCGGCATGACACTGAAGCGAAGCCGGCGGGGCCCCGCCCGCCGACGCCTCCTCCTCGGAGCCGGCGCACTGACCGCCTCACTCGCCGCGGGCTCCATCGTCGGGTGGAACACGCTCGACGGGGCCGCCGCCGCGCCCCCTCCCGCCGTCGCCTCGACGGCCGGGGCGCCCACCGCGTACGACGCCGCGACGAGACACGACGCGCGGTTCAACGCCGCGTTTCAGCACAAGTTCGCGACGGTGAACGGGGTGCGCATGCACTACGTCACCGGCGGCAAGGGCCCGGCGCTGGTGCTGCTCCACGGCTGGCCGCAGACCTGGTACGAGTGGCGGAAGGTGATGCCGGAACTCGCCGAGCACCACACCGTGTACGCCCTCGATCTCCCCGGGCTCGGCGACAGTCAGGGAAGCCCGAAGAGCTTCGACAAGAAGACCCTCGCGCACTATGTCCACGGGCTGCTGAACGACCGGATAGGGCTCGACCGATTCGACCTCGTCGCGCACGATCTCGGCGGCGGAGTCGGATTCCAGTATGCCGCCCAGTTTCCCCGGCAGGTGAAGTCGTACGTGCACATGGACTATCCGCTTCCCGGGCGGAAGCTTCCCGCCGCTCAATACCGGACCTTCTCCTGGCATATGGCCTTCAACAGCCAGCCGGGGATTCCCGAGAAACTCGTCGACAGCCGCCGCGATGTGCGGGAGTACATCACCGCGTTCTCCGCTCAAGTCGCCTATGGCGGCTCGTCGTTCGGCGGCAAGCGGACGACCTCCCCGTTCAGCCGGGCGGAAATCGAGGAGTACGCCCGTACGTACAGCCGCCCGCCCGTCCTGCACGGGGGATTCGAGCTCTACCGGAGCCTGGACCAGGACGAGCGCGACAACGCCGCGGCCGCTCCCGTGGACGTTCCTACCCTCCTCCTCACGGCGAAGGGTTCGCTGGCCGCCACCCGGCCGACCCTGGAGCCGACGCTGCGCAACATCACCCGCGCGGTCGAGATCCCCGAGGCCGGGCACTGGCTCGCGGAGGAGAACCCCGAGGCGGTGGCGCGGGAGATCCTCTCGTTCACTGCGAAGTGACCCCGCCGCAGCGCGCCAGGGCGGCCGCGGGCCGCACGGCCCTCAGTCGCGGACCGGCACGGACAGCCTCGACGGGTCGTCCTTCGGCGAGGAGAAGGTGAGCCTCGCGCCGAGCGGGTTGTGCGAGATGTACAGCGGATCGACGGTGTCGACGACGAGCGCGAGGCGGTGCCCGGCCGGGACGTCGTACGCCGTGGAGAACAGCTCCAGATCGACGCCGAAGGGCGTGCCCGGCGTCCTGCCGTGGAAGGTGTACGGGGCGTTGGCGACCAGCTTGCCGATGCCGAGCGGGCCCACGTCGTAGAGGTAGGCGATGGCCGTACCGCTCTCCTTGTTGCTGGTCAGCGTGGTGTGCAGGGTCACCGTGCCGCGCACCCGGCGCTCGGTCGCGTACCGCTCGGACTGCCACACGGCGGCGACCTGGCGCGGCAGCAGCGGCACCGAGACCATCGGCGGGGTCTTGAGGAACTGGTCGAGGGCGTTGGACAGCAGGACGACGCCGCCGTCGGCGCCCGAGTCGATGCCGGTGGCGATGGTGTGGTCGCCGGACAGCGGCAGGTCGATCCGCTTCTGCTGGACGGCCGCCCAGCTCGGGTACCCCTCGTACCCTTCCGCGGAGCGGGACTTGAGCTGTACGGGCTGCTCGCGGTCGACGCCGTTGTCCGCGCCCTTGAGGTAGTGGTCGAACCAGCGGTGGGCGTTGGTCCAGGTGTCGTTGGGCAGCCCCAGCAGGCCCGGGCCCTCGGCCGTGGCGTGGTCGCCGGGCCGCAGTTCGAGGCGCTTGGGCCCGGTCAGCCGCTCGTAGAACTTCGCGTACTGGTTGGGCGGGAAGATCGTGTCGCCCCACGCGTTGCCCAGCATGATGGCCGCGCCATTGGCGTTGATCTTGTCGAGGTAGGCGGCGGGGGAGCGCTTCCTCCCCCAGTCGATCATTTCCTGTTCCTTGTCGAGGCGGGAGCCGAGGAAGTTCTTCAGCGTGCGGGTGAGTTCGGCGCTCAGGCGGCCGGTGAGCGCGCCCGCGCCGCCGAGCAGGGCCGCGGCCTGCCGGTGCTGGGTGCGCCCGCTGTAGATGGAGTCGATCAGGTCGGCCCAGCCGCTCATCGCGACGACGGCCTTGACCCGCTTGTCGAACCCGGCGGACAGCAGGCTGATGCCCGCCCCGTACGAGACGCCCGCCATGCCGATCCGGCCGGCGTCGGCGGGGGTGTGGGCCAGCGCCCAGTCGATGACCTTGGAGGAGTCGGCGACGTCCGGCGGCCCGGCCGTCTCGATCTTCCCGCCGGACAGCCAGAAGCCGCGCGAGGTGTAACTGACCACGACGTAGCCCGCGTCGGCGAGCTTCTGGGCCTGGGCGATGTATTCGATCTGCGGCATGCCCCAGCTGGTGGGCAGCACGATCAGCGGGTAGCGCCGGGAGGCGTCGGCGGAGGCGCCGCCCGGCGTGAAGACATTGCCCTTGAGCGTGATGCCGCCGGAGCCCGGAATGTCGTGGAACTTCAGCCGCGCGGCCGCGGACCCGGCGGCCGGTGCGGACTGGGCGGTTGTCGTTACTGGCGCCGCCGCCGCTCCCGGAGCCGTGCCGAGGCCGCCCGCCGCGAGGACGGCGGCGGACACGGCGCCGGCGGCCGCCGCGCGCAGGGAGTGCCGGGGGTGGGGGATGCGAGGGGACGCCATGAGCCGCTCCAGACTTCGCATGACTGTGGGGGTGTCGAAGTGACTGGAGAGTAACGAGAGGTGCTTACCGGAGGTAACCCATTCTTGAGTTACGGACTGGTAACGCTCAGTGTCGCGTGACGCGCCGGGCTGACGGGCCGCTCACTCGTCACCGCCGAGCCACAGGTCCGGCCCGAAGACCTCGTAGTGGACGTCGGCCGGACGCACCCCGGCGGACAGCAGTTGGGCGCGGGCCGCGCGCAGGAAGGGCAGCGGGCCGCAGAGATAGGCGACGGTGCCCGCGGGGATGTCCAGCGCGCCGAGGTCGGCCAGACCCGTGCGGTCCGCGGGCCAGTCGCCCTTGGGGTCCTCGTACCAGACGTCCGCGGTGGCGGCGGGCAGTACGGCGGTGAGGCGGCTCAACTCGTCGCGGAAGGCGTGGGTGTGCTGGCTGTGGTCCGCGTGCACGACGAGCACGCGGCGCGTGGAGCCCGTGGCGGCGAGGTGCGTGAGCATGCCGATCATCGGGGTGCAGCCGATTCCCGCGGAGGCGAGCAGGACGGGCGAGTCGCCGTCGGCCAGCACGACGTCGCCGAAGGGGGCGCTGATCAGCAGCGTCTCGCCCGGCCCGACGTGGTCGTGGAGGTGGTTGGAGACCTCGCCGTCCGGCGAACCGGTGGCGCGCTTGACCGAGAACTGGAGCCCGCCCTCGGGCTCGCCGGACAGGCTGTACTGGCGTATCTGCCGCGCGCCGTCGGGGAGCCGCACCTGCACGGAGACGTACTGGCCGGGCCGGGCGACGGGCGCCGGGCCCCCGCCGAGGGGCCGTACGACATAGGTCGCGACCTCGTCGGTCTCCCGGACGCGGGCGGCGACCCGGTAGCGCCGCCAGGTGTCGCCGTCCGGCGCGCCGGCCTCCGCGTACAGCTGGGACTCGATGCTGATCAGGGCGTTCGCCATCAGCCAGTACACCTCGTCCCAGGCCGCGACGACCTCGTCGGTGACCGCGTCGCCGAGTACGTCGGCGATGGCCTCGAAGAGGTGGTGGCGCACGATCGGGTACTGGTCGGCGGTGATGCCGAGTGAGGCGTGCTTGTGCGCGATGCGCGAGAGCAGGGCGTCCGGGCGGGTGTCGGGGTGGGCGACGAGGGAGGTGGCGAAGGCGGCGAAGGCCCCCGCGAGGGCCTGGCGCTGGGCGCCGTTGGCCTGGTTCCCGCGGTTGAAGAGGTCGCGCAGCAGCTCGGGGTGGGCGGTGAAGAGCTTGTCGTAGAAGAGCGGGGTGATCTCTGAGATGGCGCCTCCGACCGCGGGCAGGGTGGCGCGGACGGTCTCGGCCGACGTGGGTGACAACATCAGCGGCTCCAAACTTGCATCTTGAATTCGTATTTTGAGTGGTGCGAAACGACCGCGGCGCGGGGCACGGGAATCAGCTGCCGGGGCGGGGGCTCAGGCTGAGCAGCACCGGGCCGGTCGGCTCGCCGACCAGATCCTCGATGCTGAGCGGGTCGAGCGCGGCGAAGAACGCCTCCTGGGCCCGGCGCAGCGCCGAGCGCAGCCGGCAGGCCGCGCGCAGCGGACAGGGCGGATCGTCCTCGCAGCCGACGACGTCGCCGACGCCCTCCAGCTCGCGGACGAGGCCGCCCACCGAGCCCGTGCGGCCGGCGAGCGTGAGGGTGAGTCCGCCGCCGCGCCCTCGGCGGGCCTCGACGACCCCGAGGTGCTGCAACCTGCTGACCACCTTCGCGGCGTGTGTGTACGGCACTCCGACGGCCCCGGCCACCTCGCGGGTGGTCGGGGCCTCGGCGTCGTCCGCCACCGCCAGGCGCATGGCGATGCGCAGGGCGATGTCGGTGCTCTTGGTCAGTCGCACGTTCGTAGCTTAGCTAATTGGTTTTTTGGACTCCAATATGGGGGGCGGCATTCGGCCGCCCTGCCCGTACGGGGCCCGGTGCCGGCCGCTGTGCGCCGCGGGCGCTCAGGCCGAGGCCGTCCGCCGAGCCGCCTTGATGTCGCGGCCGGGCCGCGGCGCGCGGCCGGTCCGGTTCTCCACCCACTCGGCCAGCCGGGACAGCAGCCAGTTCAGCACGATGAAGATGACCGCGACCTCGAAGTACACCTGGAGGAAGTCGTTCTCCAGGTACGAGCCCAGCACATTGCCCTGGTGCATCAGCTCGGGGTAGCTGACCACATAGCCCAGGGTGGTGTCCTTCAGCGCGCGCACCGCCTGCCCGATGATGGTCGGCAGCAGCGCCCGTACGGCCTGGGGCAGCACGATGAGCCGCATGACCTGCCCGTGCCGCAGCCCGATCGCGTACCCGGCCTCGCTCTGGCCGCGCGGCAGCGCGAGCACACCGGCCCGGAAGATCTCGGCGAAGTTGCCGATGCCGTGCAGCACGATGGGGATGACGAGCTGCCAGAACGGCGGCAGGCGCAGGCCCAGCGAGGGCAGCCCGAGCAGGAAGAAGTACACGACGAACAGCAGCGGCAGCGAGCGCAGCAGCTCCACCACCGCGCCCGCGGGCAGCGATACGAACCGCCGCCGGGAGAGCCGCAGCAGGCCCATCACCGCGCCCAGCGGCAGCCCGATGGCGATCGACACCACGCCGGCCAGCAGGGTGTCGCCCAGCGCGCTGAACAGGAACCGCTGGATCGACGTCTGGGTCAGCGGCTGCCACCGGGCCCAGTCCAACTGCCCGTGCCGGCCCAGCTGGACCAGGACGACGGCGGCGAACAGCGCGATCAGGGCGGCGGCCGCGGCCGAGCCGATGCGCCGCTGCCGCCGGCCGCGTGCGCCGGGCGGCTCGAAGAGCACGCCCGCCGCGCCGCCGAGTGGCCTGCGGCCGGTCCGGTCCGGGCGCGGCGAGCGCCGCTCCCGCGCGGCCTTTCCGGCGACGGCGACGGCGGCGGAGGCGGCGGCCGGGGCGGGGCCCGGCGGCTGGGGCTGCGGGCGGGTCTGGGTCATCGCTGCTGTGCTCTCTTCCGTGTGACGTGCCGTCCCGCTGGCGCCCCGTGCCGCCGCCCCGCTCATCGGTGGATCCTCAGCCGGCGCTCCAGCCCGCCGGTGATGAGCCCGCCCGCGAGGGTCAGCGCCACGTAGAGCACGGTCGCCGAGGCGAACAGGGCGAGCGGCTCGACGTACTCGACGTTCAGCTGCCGGATGACCCCGGACAGCTCGTTGACGCCCGCGACCGAGCCCACCGCCGTGCCCAGCGCGGTGGCGATGAACATGTTGCCCAGCGGCTGCACCATCGAGCGCAGCGCCTGCGGGAGGACGACCAGGCGCAGGCACTGGGAGGTGGTCAGCCCCACCGCGCGGGCCGCCTCGACCTGGCCGGCCGGCACGGTCTCCATGCCGGAGCGCAGGATCTCGCAGACGTAGCTGGCGATGTAGGCGGCCAGCCCCACGGTCACGGAGGTGTTCAGGGACAGCGTGAGCCCGAGCTGGGGGAGCACGAACACGGTCACCACCACGACCAGCAGCAGCGGCAGGTTGCGCACCGTGTGCACGTAGAAGGCGGCCGCCGAGCGCAGTACGCCCAGCGGCGCCACCCGGCACAGGCCGAGCAGGCCGCCGAGGACGAGGGCGGCGGCGAAGCTGATGAGGGTGAGCAGGAGGGTCCGCCCGAACCCGGCCAGGATCTCCCCGAAGTGGTCGGCGACGACGTTCACGGCCGGCCTCTCAGGAGCCGCTGGACGCGGTGGGCGAGGCCGGGGCGGACGGGTCGCCGCCCGCGTTCCCCGGCGTGGGGGGCTCGGGGACCGGCTGCTTGGTCAGCGGGCTGACGTTGTCCTGCCAGGACTGCTTCCACAGCCCCTGCTTCTCGACGGTGCGCAGGAAGCCGTCCACGATCTCGCGGAACTTGGGGTCGTTCTTGGGCAGCCCGATGCCGTACGAGGCGGAGCCGAAGGTGAAGGGCAGCACCTCCAGGGCGGTGTCCTTCTTCGCGCGGGCCACGATGACCGCCTGGTTGTTGATGAAGGCGTCGCCGCGGCCGTCGCGCAGCGCCTGGAGGCACTGGCTGATGGTCTGGAAGATGACCGGCGTCGCGTGCGGCGCGACCTTCTTCAGGGATTCCACGGACGGGCCGGCCGTCGTGATCACCTTGCGGCCGTCGAGGTCGGCGGGTTTGTCGATGCCCTTCATCCCCTTGCGGACCAGGACGGCCTGGCCGAGGTTCATGTACGGGCCGCCGAACGCGACCTTGCGCATCCGCTCCGGCGTGATCTTGTACGTGGACACGACCGCGTCGGCCGTGCCGTTCTGGAGCAGCGCCTCACGGGTGTCCGCGTTGATCGAGACGTGCTTGACCTCGGGCTTGCCCAGCAGATACTTCGCGAGCATCGCCGTCAGGTCCGCCTCGAACCCCTGGTACTTGCCGCTGATCGGGTTCTTCTCGGAGAAGCCGGGGTCGGTGTCCGAGGTGGCCGCCGTCAGATGGCCGTTCTTGCGGATGCGCTCCAGGGTGGGCGTGCTGGGCAGGTCCTTGCCCACGGGGGCGCGCGAGAGCAGGGAGTCGCCCGACTTCGCGCCGTCGCCGGGCTTGTCGGGCAGCTCCGAGGAGCCGCAGGCGGTGAGGGACGCGGCGCAGGCGATGGCGGCCGCGAGCACAGCTGGTCTCCGGAGAGTCATGACCGGTTCCTTTCACGGCCGCGGACGGTAGACCTGTCCCCTGGAAGGGGGGCGTCCGGGCGGAGGGGGCAACCAGAGACTGTGTCGTAGAAACTACGAACACATGAAGCTCTGTAGTGCGCTTCACCATAGTCGGGCCCCGCACCGTGTCAAGAGTTTGTTCGGGTTCGGTATGCGGAGGGCCCGAAGAGGCCGCGCGTCCCTCCCGCGCCGTACACCACCCCCGCCCCGCCCGCGGCTCCCGCCCGTCGCCGGTCAGTCGCCGAGGGTGTCCGCGCCCCGCTTCCGGCGCTGCCGGCGCGGTACGTACGCGGCGGGGTCGCGGCCGGTCAGCGCGGTGCGCAGCCGGTTCAGCGTCTCGCCCGCGTCGGCCGCGCGGGCGGCGCCGCGCTCCTTGAGGGCCAGCAGCAGGGCGTCGTTGACGACGATCGAGGCCAGCTCCTCGCTGGCCATGCCGCCGCCGGAGTAGAGGGCGGTCAGGGCGACGTCGACCCGGTCGCCGAGCACCGGCCCGAGCGAGTCGGTGACCAGGATGCTCGCCGCGTCCGCCTGCGCCGCGTGGTCCAGCACCACCTCGATGTCGGTCAGCAGCCGGCCGGGGGCGTACACGACCACGACGTCGCCCGCGGACACCGGCAGCAGCGCGTCCGCGAGCTGGAAGCCGGTGGCCGCCGCGACGCGGGTGTGGAAGCCGAGGCGCCCCATGCGCAGCGCGAGGTGGCGGGCGGCCAGTTCGGAGGCGCCGATGCCGAACGCGGTCACCGCGCGCGCGTCCGCCAGCAGGTCCACCGCCTGCCCGAAGACCTCGGAGTCCAGGAGCCGGCGGGTCTGCTGGAGCCGGTCCACGGCCTCGTCGAAGATCTGGTCCAGCGTCGCGTCGGTGTCGCCGGAGGTGGAGCGGCGGCGCACCGAGGAGGGCCGGCTGCTGTCCACGAAGCGCTGCCCGAGTTCGCGCTTGAGCTCCGGCAGGCCCGTATAGCCGAGCGCCTTGGCCGTGCGCACCACCGTGGCGTCGCTGGTCCCGGCGGCCTGTCCGAGCTGCTCGGCGGTGGCGAACGGGACGTCCTGCACATGGTTGCGCAGATACTCCGCGACCTGCCGCTCCGCCGGGGAGAGCTGGGCCAGCCGCTCGGCCACGCGGGCGTGGAAACCGGCCGGGGCGGGGTCCGGGCCCGTTGTAGTAGTTTTCATGACAGCTATTGACTCCTCTGTAGTGATCGCTACTATCGGGCCATCAAGCGGCTACGAGAGCCGGAACAACTCGTAGCGGATGCTACAGACGGCTGTACACGCCGATGTACCCGCCGAGCGCGCCACTTCTGAGGGAAGCCCATGCAGACACCTCCCATCCCGCTGATCGAGATATCCGGGACGCCCCGCGAACGCGGCCGCCAGTACGGGGAGGCCGCCCGCCCCCAGATCGAGGCGGCGCTCGCGTTCTACCGCGCCTCGTTCGCCAAGACGCCCGGACTCGAATGGCACGAGGTCACCCGCCGCGCCGAGCTCTGGCTGCCCTGCGTCGAGGACTTCGCCCCGGACCTGCTGGAGGAGTTGCGCGGGGTGGCGGAGGGCGCGGGCACCGGGCTGCTCGACCTCATGGCGCTGAACGCGCGCGGCGAGATCGTCTACGACCGCACGTTCGCGCGGATGGGGGCTACGGGCGAGGAGCCCGCGAAGGGGGACGGCCAGGAGCCCGACGCCGACGGCTGCTCGTCCTTCGCCCTGCTGCCGCCCGCCGCCGGCGACGGCCACGTCTGGTGCGGGCAGAACTGGGACTGGCGCACCGGCGCCGAGCCCACCCTCGTCGCGCTCCGCATCGTCCAGCCGCCCCGGCCGACCGTGGTGATGGTCGTCGAGGCCGGGCAGATCGGCCGGCACGGCGCGAACTCCGCCGGCATCGCCCTCAACGCCAACGGCCTCGGCGGCCGGTTCGGCGACGAGATCGGCGTGCCGCAGCCCTTCATCCGGCGGCGCATCCTGGACCAGGCCAACTACAAGGACGCCCTCCAGGTCCCGTTCACCGCCCGCCAGCAGATCCCCACCAACCTCCTCCTCACCCACCGCGACGGCATCGCCATCGACCTGGAGACCACGCCCGGCCGCCACCAGTGGCTGTACCCGCAGGACGGGATGCTGGTCCACGGAAACCACTACCAGGCCCCCGTTCCCCCGCAGTTGGAGCGCACGTACCGGCCGTTCTCGGTCGACTCGCTCTACCGCGTGCCGATCATCGAGGCCGCGCTCCGCGAGGCCCGCGACCGCAGCGAGTCGGCGGACGTCCGCAAGGTGATCGAGGAGGGCCTCACCGATCACTTCGGGCTGCCGCACTCGGTGTGCAACCACCCGGTCGAGGAGACCGACCCGCTGCTGCACACGAGCACCATCGCCTCCAACATCGTGGACCTGACGACCGGTGAGTACCACGTCGTCGCGGGGCTGCCGTGCTCGTCCCCGTACCTGCCGCTGCCGTGGAACGTGTACGACGGCCCCGGGGGACAGTGACATGACGGGCACTCAGACGCAGGGGCAGGCCGCGGCCGAGCCGCTCATCCGCGCCGACGGCGTACAGAAGTACTTCGGCGACAACCAGGTGCTGCACGACATCGACCTGGAGGTACGGGCCGGCGAGGTCGTCGTGCTGCTCGGCCCCTCCGGCTCCGGGAAGACGACGCTCTGCCGGTGCGTCAACCGCCTGGAGACCATCGAGGGCGGAACGATCACGGTGAACGGCTCCCCGCTGCCGGAGGAGGGCCGGGCGCTCGCGCGGCTGCGCGCGGACGTGGGGATGGTCTTCCAGTCCTTCAACCTCTTCGCCCACAAGACCGTGCTCGACAACGTCACGCTCGGCCCGGTGAAGGTACGGGGCACGGCCCGCGCCGAGGCCGAGGAGCGGGCCCGCGCCCTGCTGGAACGCGTCGGCCTGGCGGACAAGGCGAGCGCCCGCCCCGCGCAGCTCTCCGGCGGCCAGCAGCAGCGGGTCGCCATCGCCCGCGCGCTGGCGATGGAGCCGAAGGCCCTGCTCTTCGACGAGCCCACGTCGGCGCTGGACCCGGAGATGATCAACGAGGTCCTGGACGTCATGGTCTCCCTGGCCGACGAGGGCATGACGATGCTGGTCGTCACCCACGAGATGGGTTTCGCCCGGCGGGCCGCCGACCGGGTGGTCTTCATGGACGGCGGGCGCATCGTTGAGTCCGCCCCGCCGGAGGAGTTCTTCGGGAACCCGCGGACCGAGCGGGCGAAGGAGTTCCTGTCGAAGGTGCTTCAGCACTGAGGGGGCGGGGCGGGCCTGGGACGATGGCGGAATGCGAGAGAGCCGAGAGACCGGAGAGGCCCAAGAGGCCCAAGAGGAAACCGTCGAGGAGATCATCCCGATTCTGCGCGTCGAGAACGCCGCCGCCGTCCTCGGCTGGTACGCACGCCTGGGCTTCACCCGCCAGTGGGAACACCGCTTCGAACCGGACCTCCCCGCCTTCGTCGAGGTGGCCAGGGGCCGGGTCCGCCTCTTCCTCTCTGAGCACACGGGCGATGCCCGTCCCGACACGCTGGTCTACCTGCGCGTCCGCGACATCGACGCCATCGCCGCCGAGTTCGGCGTCCCCGTGGAAGAAGCCCCCTGGGCCCGCGAAATCGAACTCCGCGACCCCGACGGCAACCGCCTGCGAGTCGGTACGCCGACGGACTGAGCGCTCTCGGGCGCGCTCGGGCACGGTGAGGCGCCGCCGATCGGGCCGGGCGCGTACGGGGCCGTCGGGGCTGGGCGCGTACGGGGGCCGCCGGGCCGGGCGCGTACGGGGGAGGGGCGCCCCGGCCCGTACGCGCCGCCACGCCCGAGCCGTACGCGCCCTGTCGTGGCAGGGGATTCGCGAGTTACGCTCCGGCCTCTGTCATCTGCCCGGAGGTTCCACGGATGGCCAGCCCCCGCATCACCTCCCCGCGCCGCTTGGCGGCGCTCGGCGCGACGGCCGCCCTCGTGGCGGGGCTCGGCATGGCGCCGGCCGCCGCCGCGCACAAGGCCCCGGACCGCCACCCCGCCCCGGCCGCCGCCACCGGCTCTACGCTCGCGACGACGCCCCCGAAGACCCCGGTGGCCGTCGGTTACGGCGGCGCCGTCTCCAGCGTGGACGCCGACGCGTCGGCCGCGGGAATCGACGTGCTCCGGCGCGGCGGCAACGCCGTGGACGCGGCCGTGGCGACCGCGGCGGCGCTCGGCGTCACCGAGCCGTACTCGTCCGGCATCGGCGGCGGCGGATACTTCGTCTACTACAACGCCGAACACCGCAAGGTGTACACCGTCGACGGCCGCGAGCGCGCCCCGCTGAGCGCCGGGAAGGACCTCTTCCTGGAGCACGGGCGGCCCATCCCGTTCGCCGACGCCGTCACCAGCGGCCTCAGCGTCGGCACCCCCGGCACGCCCGCCACCTGGGACACCGTCCTCGACGCCTGGGGCACCCGGTCGCTGCGCCAGGTGCTGAAGCCCGCCGAGCGCATCGCCCGCGACGGCTTCACCGTCGATGAGACCTTCCGGAAGCAGACCGCCGACAACGAGTCCCGATTCAAGGACTTCCCGGCCACCGCCGAGCTCTACCTGCCCGGCGGCCGGCCGCCCGCCGTCGGATCGACGCTGCGCAACCCCGACCTCGCGCGCACCTACGAACTGCTCGGCGAGAAGGGCGTGGACGCCCTGTACGACGGGCAGTTGGGGCGCGACATCGTACGCACCGTACGCAAACCGCCCGTCGACCCGGCGTCCTCGCGCGTCGTGCGACCGGGCGACCTCACCCGCGACGACCTGGGCGACTACGCGACGAAGCGTCAAAAGCCCACCCACATCTCCTACCGCGGCCTCGGCGTCTACGGCATGGCGCCGTCCTCCTCCGGCGGCACCTCCGTCGCCGAAGCCCTCAACATCCTTGAGAACAGCGACCTTTCACGGCTGGACGAGACGCGGTACCTGCACCGCTACATCGAGGCCAGCCGCATCGCCTTCGCCGACCGGGGCCGCTGGGTCGGCGACCCGGCGCAGGAGGACGTGCCCGCCAAGGGGCTGACCTCGCAGCGGTTCGCCGACTCGCGGGCCTGCCTGATCAAGGACGACGCGGTGCTCACCAGCCCCCTGGCGCCCGGCGACCCGCGCCACCCCCGGTCGTGCGCCGCGACGGGCGAGGCAGCCCCGACCACGTACGAGGGCGAGAACACCACCCACCTGACCGTCGCCGACAAGTGGGGCGACGTCGTCAGCTACACCCTCACCATCGAGCAGACCGGCGGCAGCGGCATCACCGTGCCCGGCCGCGGCTTCCTGCTCAACAACGAGCTGACCGACTTCTCCTTCGCCCCCGCGAACCCGGCCGTCCACGACCCGAACCTACCCGGCCCCGGCAAGCGCCCGCGCTCCTCGATCTCCCCGACGATCGTCCTCGACCGCCACGACCGGCCGCTCTTCGCGCTCGGCTCGCCCGGCGGCGCGACCATCATCACCACGGTCCTGCAGACCATCCTCAATCACGTCGACCGCGGCATGCCGCTCGTCGACGCCATCGCCGCGCCCCGCGCCAGCCAGCGCAACGCGGCGACCACCGAGTTGGAGCCGGGGCTGTGGGACAGCCCGGTGCGGGGCCGGCTCGAAGCGCTGGGGCATGTCTTCAAGCTCAACCCGGAGATCGGCGCGGCGACCGGCGTGCAGCGGCTGCCCGACGGCCGCTGGCTGGCCGCCGCCGAACCGGTGCGGCGCGGCGGCGGGGCCGCGATGGTGGTGCGTCCGGCCGATCTCCGCTGACTGACGTCAAAACCCTTGCCTAGGAGCCCACTTGAGGCGGTAGACAGGGGGCGGTGCTTGTTCCGTCCCCTGTGCACCGTCCCCTGTGGAGGAGGACTCCGGTGGGCACGAGTCTCCAGCCGACGCTGTATCTGACGGTCAACGGCGACAAATACGAGGTGCCCGCACCCGACGTGCGGGCCACCCTTCTGGACACGCTCCGTGAACGGCTCGGGCTGACGGGCGCGAAGAAGGGCTGCGACCGCGGCGAGTGCGGCGCCTGCACCGTGCACCTCGACGGCCGCCGCGTGCTGTCCTGCATGACGCTCGCGATCGCCGCCCAGGACGCCGAGGTGGCCACGGTCGAGGGCCTGGCCACCAACGGCGAACTCCACCCCATGCAGCAGGCGTTCCACGACAACGACGCCTTCCAGTGCGGCTTCTGCACCCCCGGCCAGCTGATGTCCGCGATCGCCTGCGTACGGGAGGGCCACGCGTCCTCGCCCGACGAGATCCGCGAATGGATGAGCGGCAACCTCTGCCGCTGCGCCGCGTACCCGCAGATCACCGCGGCCATCGCCGAAGCCGCCGAAGCCGCCGGGAAGGCCGGGACGGAGGGCGGAGCGTCATGAAGGAGTTCACCTACGCCAAGGCGCACGACATGGACTCGGCGCTCACCGCGCTGCGCACCCCCGGCACCCAACTACTCGCCGGGGGGACGGAGTTGCTCAACTGGCTCAAGGAAGGCATCGAGACCCCCGACCACCTCGTGGACATCACCGCGCTGCCGCTCACCGCGATCGACACCGGACCCTCGGGAGAGCTGCGCATCGGCGCGCTGGCCCGCATGAGCGACCTCGCCGCCCGCCCGGAGGCCGTCCGGGACCGCCCGGTTCTCGCCGAGTCGCTGCTGCTCGCCGCCTCCCCGCAGCTGCGGAACATGGCGACCATCGGCGGCAACCTCCAACAGCGCACCCGCTGCCCCTACTTCCGCGCCGATATCCCGCTGCCCTGCAACAAACGCACACCGGGCTCCGGCTGCGCCGCGCTCCAAGCGGGTGGCGACACGACGCAGCACGCCCTCTTCGGCTGGACCCAGGAGTGTGCCGCCACCCACCCCTCCGACCTCGCGGTCGCGCTCGCCGTCCTCGACGCCGCCGTCCTGGTCAGCGGGGCCGGCGGCGAACGGCGGATACCCGCGACCGCCTTCCACCTCACGCCCGCGGAAGCGGAGCCCCAGCGCCATACGGCCCTGGAGCCCGACGAGATGATCACCGCCGTCGAGGTGCCGGGCCGCCCCTCGGCCCGCCTCTCCCGCTTCCTCAAGCTGCGGGAGCGGGCCGCCTACGAATTCGCGGTGGTCTCGGCCGCCGTGACCCTGGAACTCACGGCCGGCGACACCATCGGCTCCGCCCGCATCGCCCTCGGCGGCGTCGCCCACCGCCCCTGGCGGCTCACCGCGGCCGAGGAGGCCCTGCGCGGCACGGCGCTGGCCGACACCGACGCCCTGCGCGCCGCCGTCGCCATCTCCTTCGCCGACGCCCGCCCCCTGCCCGGCAACGGCTACAAGGTCGAACTCGCCCAGCGCGCCGCCGTACGCGCCCTGCGCGACGCGGCCCGTCGGATCGAGCCCGGCGCGAACGGAGGCCCCCGATGACCGCCGCACTCCCCGCCGGCCTGCGCCGCCCGGACGGCCCCGCCAAGCTGACCGGCGCCGCCCGCTACTCCGGCGACACCCCGGCCGACGGCGCGGCGTACGCCGTCCTCGTCGGCGCGACCGTACCGACCGGCCGGCTCGCCGCCCTGCACACCGAGGCCGCCCGCGGCGCGCCCGGCGTCAGCGCGGTGCTCACCGCCGAGGACCTGCCGGAGATGCCGCTGGGCCCCCTGGTCCAGCCGATGCCGATGCGCCGCTCCGAGGGCGGCGCGATCCGCCACGAGGGCCAGCCGATCGCCATCGTCCTCGCCGACGGCTGGGAGCGGGCGCGGTACGCGGCCGGGCTCGTACGGGCCGAATACGCCGACGTGCGGCGGGTCGTGGTCTTCGACGAGGCCCCCGACGACGTCGAGCGGGAACCGCTGCTCTCGCCGCCCGACGAGAGCAAGGGGGACGTCGCAGCGGGGCTGGCCGCCGCGCACACCGTGGTCTCCGGCACGTACACCACCGCTGACCGGCACCACAACCCCATGGAGCCGTCGGCGACGTACGCCCGCTGGGACGGCGACCGGCTCACCGTGCACGACAGCGTCCAGTCCATCGGGCTCACCCAGCTGGCCCTGTCGACCGCCTTCGGCATACCGTTCGAATCGGTCCGCGTCATCTGCCCGTTCGTCGGCGGCGGCTTCGGCTGCAAGGGCTACATCTGGCCGCACCAACTCCTCACCGCCGCCGCGGCGAAGGTCACCGGACGGCCCGTCAAGCTGTACCTGACGCGCGCTCAGATGTTCACGTCCTGCGGCCACCAGCCTGCCACCCGGCAGACGGTGACGCTCGGCGCGGACGCCGACGGACGGCTCACCGCCCTGCGCCATACCTCCGCCAACGCCGCCTCACGGGACGGGGACCACGCCGAGGGCGCGACGGAGGCCAGTACCTGGATGTACGCGAGCCCGGCCATCGAGGTCCGGCGGCGCATCCGGCACACCGACCGGCCCGAGCCGACGCCGATGCGCGCCCCGCACCAAGGGCCCGGCATGTTCGCGCTGGAGTCGGCGATGGACGAGCTGGCGTACGCGACCGGCGTCGACCCCGTCGAACTGCGGCTGCGCAACGAGCCGGAGACCGACCCGATGACCGGCCGCCCGTTCTCCTCCCGCGAGCTGCGCGCGTGCCTGCTGCGGGCGGGCGAGCGCTTCGGCTGGCAGGCCCGTACGCCCGAGCCCCGCTCGATGCGCGACGGCGACGAACTGATCGGCTGGGGCATGGCCGCCGCGACCATGGACACCTTCCGCTTCGCCGCGACGGCCCGCGTGCGCCTCGACGCCGACGGGAACGTCCTGGTGGAGTGCGGGACCCAGGAGATCGGCACCGGCCTGCCGGGGGTGATCGCCACGATCGTCTCCGATGTGCTCGGCACCGACCCGGACGCGGTCGAGGTGCGGTTCGGCGACACCGAGCTGCCGCCCGCGTGGATGACGGCGGGCTCCTCCGCCACGATGGGCGTCGGCTCGGCCGTGCACGCCGCCGCGACCGAACTGAGCGGAAAACTCGCCGGCCTCGGCGGCCGGCCGCCGGCCGCCGTCGGCTGCCTGGAGGCCGAGGCGACCTGGGGCCCGGAAGCGGGCTCGGATCTGGCGGGCCGCTCCCGTGCGTACTCGATGCACACCTATGGCGCGGTCTTCGCCGAGGTCCGGGTGGACGAGGAGCTGGGGCTGGTGCGGGTGGCGCGCTGCACCGCCGGGTACGCGGCGGGCCGCATCGTGAACCCGCTGACCGCGCGCAGCCAGATGACGGGCGGGCTGGCCTGGGGGATCGGCCAGGCGCTGCTGGAGGAGTCGCGGTTCGACGGCCGCTTCGGCCGCTTCGCGTCCAAGAACCTCGCCGGGTACGCCGTCCCCGTCAACGCCGACGTCCGCGAACTCGACGTCTTCTTCGTCGACGACCACGACCCGCACGCCAGCCGCCTCGGAGCCAAGGGCATCGGCGAACTGGGCGCGGTCGGGGTGGGGGCGGCGATCGCCAACGCGGTGTTCCACGCGACGGGCGTGCGCCGACGGGACGTGCCGATGGGGATCGCGGACGTGATGCGGGCGGGGGCGGTGCGGTGACGCGCGTGCGGTCCAATAGCTGGGCGTACGAGGGGAGTTGACGTGCGTACGGCCCGGTCGGCCGGAGCGGTGACTCTCCGGTCCGGCCGGGCCGTACGGGTCGCATGAGCTGTCCGGGCCGTACGGCCGTACGCCCGGTCGTCAGCCGAGCAGGCCGATGACGGCCTGCGTCGAGTCCAGCTCGCCCAGCCGGGGGAAGATCTTCTCGATGCTGTTGCGGTGGGCGTCGGCGTCCATGTCGGTGACGGCGTCCGTCGCGATCGTTACGTGGTAGCCGTGCTCGTGCGCGGCGCGCGCCGTGGACTCGACGCCGATGCTGGTGGCGATGCCCGCGAGGACGATCTGGGTGACGCCCCGGCGGCGCAGTTCGAGGTCGAGGGCGGTGCCGTGGAATGCGCCCCACTGCTGCTTGGTGACGGCGATGTCGCTGGGCTGCCGGCCGATCTCGGGCACCAACTCGGCCCAGTCGGCGGGAAGTTCACCGCCCGGCATGCCGGCCTGGGTGCGGCCCGGCGCGCCGCCCGTGACGTTGACGAGGACCACCGGCAGTCCGCGGTCGCGGAACGCCGCGGCCAGCTCGGCGGAGCGCGCGACGACGTCGGCGGCGGGGGAGAAGGTCGGCAGGGCGGTGATGCCCTTCTGAAGGTCGATGACGACGAGCGCGGTGTTGGCGTCGAGAGTGGTGGCGGGCATGTGCTGTGCTCCTATAGGTAGGTGACGGTACGTCAGGAGGACTTGGCGCCGCGAGTGGTGCGCAAGGCGCGGTCGGCGGCGGTGAGGACGATCAGCAGCAGGCTGAGTCCGCCGCTCACGACGGCGATGTCGTGCAGTCCGGAGTCGGTGGCGCGCTGCCCGTAGAAGAGGCCGATGAGGCTGGAGGCGGTGATCGCGCCGAGGTACTGGGCGGTGCGCTGGAGCCCGGCCGCCGCGCCGACCGCGTCGGCGGGGGCCTGGACGAAGACGGCCGCCTGGTTGCCCGTCGAGGTCAGCCCCTGCGGGAGGCCGAAAAGGACTCCGGCCAGGAGGAGCGCGGCGAGAGGGGTGGTGTGGTTCGCGGCGAACAGCAGGGCGCTGCCGGCCGCGAGGAGGACCGAGGCGAGCGTGAGCGGCGCCCGGATGCTCTTGGTGCGCGCGCCGAGGACCGAGCACACGGCGGCGGCCAGCGACATCGGCAGGACGATCAGCCCCGCGTGGAACGAGGAGTAGCCGTGCGCCTCCTCCAGCCACTGCGTGTACCCGTACATGACGCAGTAGATGACGAGGTAGGCCAGCCCGTGGCGGAGGTAGGTGAACGACAGCGCCCGGTTGCGGGCCAGCATCCGCAGGTCGATGAAGGGGTCGCGGCGGCGCAGCTGCCACCAGGTGAGGGCGGCGGCGAGCACCGCGATGAGGGGCAGCAGGTACCAGCGGGGGTGGCGCAGCTCCATCAGGAGGAGCATCGCGGCGGTCAGCGTCGCGCCGAAGAGCGCGATCCCGAGCCCGTCGAGTGATGGGCCGGCCGTACTGCCGTCGCCTGCGGTGTTCTTCCCTGCCTCGGTACTGGCGTCCTTCGGCAGCCAGAGGAGGGCGAGGACGAGGCCGAGCGCGGCGAGCGGTACGTTCACGGCGAAGATGCCGCGCCACCCCGTGGTCCCGGCGAGCAGCCCGCCGAGCACCGGGCCGACCGCCATGGACCCGAGCCCCGCGAGGGAGAGCAGGCCCAGGACGGTGCGCGGGGCCTCCTCGCCGGTGCGCCGCGACACGGCGCGGAGCATGGCCATCGCCGCCGGATACGCGGCGGACGTGCCGATGCCGAGCAGCACCCGGGAGGCGATCAGCCAGCCGAAGCCGGGCGCGAGTGTGCCGATCACCCCGGCCGCCAGGACCACCACCAGCCCGCTCAGGAAGATTCGGCGCGGGCCCAGGAGGTCGGCGAGTTTGCCCATGGTGGGCTGCGCGACGGCGCTGGCGAGATAGAGGGAGGCGACGAGCCAGGCGGTGGCGGACGCGCCGACGCCGAAGTCGTGGCCGATCGCCACCAGGCCGGTGGCGATCATCGTGGAGTTGACGGGGTTGAGCACCGAGCCGATGAGCAGCGGCGTCATCAGCCGCGGCCCGTAGGCCGAGGCCGCGTGCTCGGGCGCGCCCACCGCCGTACCGCTACGGGCGGCCAGTCGGCTCACTGCCGGACTCGCGCGTCGGCATCGGACGGAGCGTCAACTCGCTGTTCCGCATGGCCATCAGACGCAGCGTCACCCGGACTGTCCGGAGTTTCCGCCGCCAGCCGCTTCAGCAGCTCCGTCGCCTCTGCCAGCGTCCGCTGCTCGTCGGGGGTGAGCCGGTCCGCGATGGCCCCGGCCAGCCAGCTCTGCTTGGACTGCCGCAGGGATGTGAGCGTGCGGCGCCCCTCGGCCGTGAGGGAGAGCACGACCTGCCGGCCGTCGGTGGGGTGCGGTGTGCGCTCCAGCAGCCCCAGCTCCTCCAGATAGGCCAGCGTCAGCCGCATCGACTGCGGCCGCACCAGCTCGGCGCGGGCCAGCGCCGCCGTGGTGACGGCCCCGTCGGCCGCGATCCGGCTCAGCGCCGAGCGCTGCGTGGGCGTGAGCTCCCCCTGCGGGGAAGCCGCCCGCAGCCGCCGCGACAGCTGGCCGACGACGGCCGTGAGGTCGGCGGCGGTGCGTGCCTGCGTCTGATCGGGTTCCTGATCGGGCATGGCCCCACCGTAGGAGTTCGACAGGGAAACTTGCAAGTTTTCCTGTCGTGATAGCCGAGGGGTATCGACGGGGCCTGTCGCGCCCTGTCGGCGGAACCCTTGCCACACCCCGTGGCGGGTCATACGGTCACATCCACACGTAGATCCACTTGATCGACGCGTGTTCAGCCTGGTTGACGCCCTGGCAAAGGAGCAATTCATGGCCAAAATCGTCCGCGCCGCACTCGTCCAGGCCGGTTGGACCGGTGACACCGATTCGATGATCGCCAAGCACGAGGAACACGCCCGCGCGGCGGCCGACCAAGGCGCTCAGGTGATCGGGTTCCAGGAAGTCTTCAACGCCCCGTACTTCTGTCAGGTCCAGGACAACGAGCACTACCGCTGGGCCGAACCGGTGCCCGACGGACCGACCGTGCGCCGGATGCAGGACCTCGCCCGCGAGACCGGCATGGTGATCGTCGTGCCCGTATACGAAGTGGACCAGCCCGGCTTCTACTACAACACCGCCGCCGTCATCGACGCCGACGGCAGCTACCTCGGCAAGTACCGCAAGCACCACATCCCGCAGGTCAAGGGGTTCTGGGAGAAGTTCTACTTCCGGCCCGGCAACGCCGGCTGGCCCGTCTTCGACACCGCCGTCGGCAAGGTCGGCGTCTACATCTGCTACGACCGCCACTTCCCCGAGGGCTGGCGCGCCCTCGGACTCGGCGGCGCGCAGATCGTCTACAACCCCTCCGCCACCTCGCGCGGCCTCTCCGCCTACCTCTGGGAGCTGGAACAGCCCGCCGCCGCCGTCGCCAACGAGTACTTCGTCGCCGCGATCAACCGCGTCGGCACCGAGGAGTACGGCGACAACGACTTCTACGGCACCTCCTACTTCGTCGACCCCCGCGGCCAGTTCGTCGGCGCGAAGGCCAGCGACACCAAGGAGGAACTGGTCGTCCGCGACCTCGACCTCTCCCTCATCGACGAGGTCCGCCAGCAGTGGGCCTTCTACCGGGACCGCAGGCCCGACGCCTACGACGGCCTGGTACAGCCATGAGCACCCCCGCCTCCCTGCACGCCCGCCACCAGGCGGTCATGCCGGACTGGCTCTCGCTCTACTACGAGCGGCCGCTGGAGCTCACCCACGGCGAGGGCCGGCACGTATGGGACGCCGAGGGCAACCGCTACCTCGACTTCTTCGGCGGCATCCTCACCACCATGACCGCCCATGCCCTCCCCGAGGTCGCCAAGGCGGTCAGCGACCAGGCCGCCCGCATCCTGCACACCTCCACCCTCTACCTCGACCGCCCGATGATCGACCTCGCGGAGCGGATCGCCCAGCTCTCCGGCATCCCGGACGCCCGCGTCTTCTTCACCACCTCCGGCACCGAGGCCAACGACGCGGCCCTGCTGCTCGCCACCTCCTACCGCCGCTCCAACCAGATCCTGGCGCTGCGCAACAGCTACCACGGCCGTTCCTTCGCCTCCATCGGCATCACCGGGAACTCCAGCTGGTCGCCCACCAGCCTCTCGCCGCTCCAAACGCTGTACGTGCACGGCGGCGTCCGCACCGACGGCCCGTACGCGCACCTGTCGGACGCCGAATACACCGCGGCCTGCGTGGCGGACCTCAAGGACATGCTCAGCCAGACGCACGGCAACGTCGCCGCCCTCATCGCCGAACCGGTGCAGGGCGTCGGCGGGTTCACCAACCCGCCCGACGGACTCCTCGCGGCCTTCCGCGACGTCCTCGACGCACACGGCATCCTGTGGATCACGGACGAGGTGCAGACCGGCTGGGGCCGCACCGGCGAGCACTTCTGGGGCTGGCAGGCGCACGGCCGGGCGGGCCCGCCCGACCTCCTCACCTTCGCCAAGGGCATCGGCAACGGCATGTCGATCGGCGGCGTTGTCGCCCGCGCCGATGTCATGAACTGCCTCGACGCCAACTCCATCTCCACCTTCGGCGGCTCACCCGTCACCATGGCCGCCGGCCTCGCCAACCTCACCTACCTCCTGGAACACGACCTCCAGGGCAACGCCCGCCGCGTCGGCGGCCTCCTCATCGAGCGGCTGCGCGCCGTCGCCGCCGCACTCCCGGTCGTACGGGAAGTACGCGGCCGGGGCCTGATGATCGGCGTGGAGCTGGTCCACCGCGACGGCACGCCCTCGCCTCGCGCCGCCACCGCCGCCCTCGAACGCGCCAGGGAGAACGGCCTGTTGGTCGGCAAGGGCGGCCGCGACGGCAACGTCCTGCGCATCGCGCCCCCGCTGTCGCTGTCCGTCGCCGAGGCCGAAGAGGGGGCCGCGCACCTCGAAGACGCGCTGCGCGCGGCACAGTCCGCCACCAGCGGGCTCGGAGAATCCAGGAGAATCGGCGGAGAGGAACAGCCATGACCCGCACACTCATCAGGGGCGGCCTGGTCGTCACCGCCGCCGAGGAGACCCACGCCGATGTGCTGATCGAGGACGAGAAGATCGTCGCCCTCGCCGCCTCGGACAGCGCGTACGCCGCCGGCTGGACGGCCGACCGTACGATCGACGCCACCGGGAAGTACGTGATCCCCGGCGGCATCGACGCCCACACGCACATGGACTTCCCCTTCGGCGGCACCTTCTCGGCCGACTCCTTCGAGACCGGGACCCGCGCCGCCGCCTGGGGCGGCACCACCACCATCGTGGACTTCGCGGTCCAGACGCGCGGACAGGCGCTGCGCGAGGGGCTCGACCTCTGGCACGCCAAGTCCGACGCCCAGTGCGCCGTCGACTACGCCTTCCACATGATCCTCTCCGATGTGAACGAGTCCACCCTCAAGGAGATGGACCTGCTGGTGGGGGAGGGCGTCACCTCCTTCAAGCTGTTCATGGCCTATCCGGGCGTCTTCTACAGCGACGACGGGCAGATCCTGCGCGCGATGCAGCGCTCGGCCGGCAACGGCGGGCTGATCATGATGCACGCCGAGAACGGCATCGCCATCGACGTCCTCGTGGAACAGGCCCTCGCGGAGGGCCGCACCGACCCCCGCTACCACGGCGAGGTCCGCAAGACGCTCCTCGAAGCCGAGGCCACCCACCGCGCCATCCAGCTCGCCCGCGTCGCCGGGGCGCCGCTGTACATTGTGCACGTCTCGGCGGAGGAGGCCGTGGCGGAGCTGACGCTCGCCCGCGACAAGGGGCTGCCGGTGTTCGGCGAGACCTGCCCGCAGTACCTCTTCCTGTCCACCGACAACCTCGCCGAGCCGGACTTCGAAGGCGCGAAGTACGTATGCAGCACGCCGCTGCGGCCCCGCGAGCACCAGGAAGCGCTGTGGCGCGGGCTGCGCGGCGACGACCTCCAGGTCGTCTCCACGGACCACTGCCCGTTCTGCTTCACGGGCCAGAAGGACCTGGGGCGCGGCGACTTCTCGAAGATCCCCAACGGGATGCCGGGCGTGGAGAACCGGATGGACCTCCTCCACCAGGCGGTCGTGGACGGGCACATCTCGCGCCGTCGCTGGATCGACATCGCCTGCGCGGCCCCGGCCCGGATGTTCGGCCTCTACCCGAAGAAGGGCACCATCGCGCCCGGCGCGGACGCCGACATCGTCGTCTACGACCCGCACGCCGAGCAGGTCATATCGGCCGAGACGCACCACATGAACGTCGACTACTCGGCGTACGAGGGCAGGAGGATCACCGGCCGGGTCGAGACCGTGCTCTCGCGCGGCACGGCCGTACTCGACCAGCGGCAGTTCACCGGGCGCGCCGGGCACGGCCGTTACGTGCCGCGCGGCACCTGTCAGTACCTGAGCTAGGAGGCTGCGGACCCATGGACTTCGGACTCGTCCTTCAGACCGACCCGCCCGCCACCGCCGTCGTCGACCTGATGCGGCACGCGGAGGAGCGCGGTTTCACCTATGGCTGGACGTTCGACTCGGCCGTGCTGTGGCAGGAGCCGTTCGTCATCTACAGCCGCATCCTGGACCACACCCGGCGGCTCATCGTCGGCCCCATGGTCACCAACCCCTCCACCCGCACCCCGGAGGTCACCGCCTCCACCTTCGCCACGCTCAACGACATGTACGGCAACCGCACCGCCTGCGGCATCGGCCGCGGCGACTCCGCGATGCGGGTCGCCGGCCGCAAGCCCAACAACCTCGCCACGCTCAGCGAGTCCATGCACGTCATCCGCGAACTCGCCGAAGGCCGCGAGATATCGGTCGACGGCACGGCGCTGCGCTTCCCCTGGGTGCGCGACGGCAAGCTGCCGGTGTGGATGGCCGCGTACGGGCCGAAGGCGCTGGCGCTCGCGGGCCGCGAGGCGGACGGCTTCATCCTCCAGCTCGCCGACCCGTATCTGACCGAGTGGATGATCAAGGCGGTACGGGACGCGGCGGCGGAGGCCGGCCGCGACCCCTCCGACGTCAAGATCTGCGTCGCCGCCCCGGCGTACGTGGGCGACGACCTCGCGCACGCCCGCGAGCAGTGCCGCTGGTTCGGCGGCATGGTCGGCAACCACGTCGCCGACCTGGTGAGCCGCTACGGCGAGCACTCCGACATGGTGCCCGAGGCCCT